>JAOPWP010000169.1 GCA_025965615.1 Frankiales bacterium | reverse complement strand
CGTGCACCACCCCTACGACTCGTTCGCGACCTCCGTGCAGCGCTTCGTCGAGCAGGCCGCCCGCGACCCGCACGTGCTGGCGATCAAGATGACGCTGTACCGGACGTCGGGCGACTCGCCGATCGTGGACGCCCTCATCGACGCGGCCGAGGCCGGCAAGCAGGTCGTCGTCCTCGTGGAGATCACCGCGCGCTTCGACGAGCAGGCCAACATCACGTGGGCCCGTGCGCTGGAGCGGGCCGGCTGCCACGTCGTCTACGGCCTCGTCGGGCTCAAGACGCACTGCAAGACCTGCCTGGTCGTGCGGCAGGAGAAGGGCCAGCTGCGCCGCTACGCCCACCTCGGCACCGGCAACTACAACCCCAAGACGGCCCGCACCTACGAGGACCTCGGGCTGCTGACGGCCGACGCCGAGGTCGGCAGCGACCTGACCGACCTGTTCAACACCCTCACCGGCTACAGCCGGCAGACGTCGTACCGCACCCTCATGGTGGCTCCCCACGGGGTGCGGGCAGGCATCGTCGAGCGGATCGAGCAGCAGGCAGAGCTCGCGCGAGCCGGCAAGGCGTCCCGGGTCAGGCTGAAGGCCAACAGCATCGTCGACGAGACCGTCATCGACGCGCTCTACCGGGCCAGCTCGGCCGGCGTCCCGGTCGAGCTGGTCGTGCGCGGGATCTGCTCGCTGAGGCCGGGTGTGCCCGGGCTGTCGGAGAACATCAGCGTGCGCAGCATCGTGGGGCGCTTCCTGGAGCACTCGCGACTGCTGGTCTTCGGCGAGCCCGACAGCCCCGACGGAGCAGAGCACTGGCTCGGGAGTGCCGACCTGATGCACCGCAACCTCGATCGCCGGGTGGAGACGCTGGTGCGGGTGAAGGACCCCGTGGTCCGCACCCAGATCGACGCGCTCCTCGACCGGGCTCTCGCTGCCAGCACCCGTCACTGGGCGCTGCGGGAGGACGGCTGCTGGCTGCAGCACCCCGAGGCCGGTGAGCCCTACCGCGACATGCAGGTCGACCTGATCCGTCGCACGAACGAGCGGGACGCGGGTGCCTGAGCCGGTCCGCATCCCCGGGTCGGGCCCCACCTCGCGCGTCCTGTGAAGCGGCTCGTCCGGGCGGCCGGCGGGGTGCTGTGGCGGCGTGCCGACGGGTCCGACGGCAGCTCCGTCCCGCCCGGCACGGTGCAGGTGGCGGTCATCCACCGTCCGCGCTACGACGACTGGTCGCTCCCGAAGGGCAAGCTCGACGCAGGTGAGACCACCGTCGGCGCCGCCGTGCGAGAGGTGCGCGAGGAGACCGGGTTCGACGCCGTGGTCGGTCGGACCCTCGGGGAGAGCGCCTACCGGGTCCTCGACGGCGGACGCGACGTACCGAAGACGGTGCGGTGGTGGTCGATGCAGGCCACCACCGGTCAGTTCTCCCCCGGACCCGAGGTGGACCGGCTCCTGTGGCTGGACGTGGAAGCGGCTCTGCGCAGGGTCACGGGGGGTCGCGACAGCGGCCCGCTGACCGCCTTCGCGCAGCACCCTCCCGAGACGACGACGGTCCTGGTGGTTCGGCACGCCAGTGCGGGCCGCCACGGCACGTGGGACGGGCCCGACGACGAGCGGCCCCTGGACGCGCGGGGGGAGGAGCAGGCGGCGGCGCTGCGCGACGCGCTGCCCGTCTACGGACCGCGCTCGATCTCGAGCGCGCCGGCGGTGCGCTGCCGTAGCACCGTGCAGCCACTGGCCGACCGGCTCTCCCTGCCGGTGGTCGTGGACGCCGACCTCGCCGAGGCCGCGGCGCACGCGCTGCCCGGCCGGTTGGAGGCGATCGCCGAGGCCGGCGTGCATGCCGTCGTGTGCAGCCAGGGGGGCGCCATCCCCTTCGCCGTCGCCACGCTGGCCAGCCGGGCCGGGCTCGAGCTCCCGGTCGTCCCGTGCGCCAAGGGCAGCGTCTGGTCGCTCTCGTTCTCCCACGGACGGCTGGTCGACGCCGACTACGCGGCGCCGCTCACTCCCTGATCGACGGGGGGATGTCGCCGGCGCAGGCAGGGCTCAGGAGCCGGCCGGACACGACAGCGGGCACAGCGTCGAGGGTGAGGTGCAGCACCGCGCCGTAGCTGGTCGAGTGGGTGCGGAGCTGCCGCCGGACCGGGCCCCTGCCCGTCATGCACCTGCCCGTTCCGGAGCCGGGTCAGAGCTGGCCACGGCACCCGGGATACCCGGCCATGACGAAGGGGCCCCGGCATCCGCCGAGACCCCTTCGTCGTGCAGCAGGATCAGCGCGAGGACTTCTTCGCCGGCGTGCTCTTGGACGCTGACTTCTTCGCAGGCGCCGACTTCGTCGCGAGCGTCTTGCCGGCCGTCGACTTCGTCGCGGGCTTCGCGGAGGGCTTCTTCGTCGCGAGGGTCTTGGCGGCAGCCGACTTCGAGGCGCCCCCGCTCGTCGTCGCCTTCTTGGCCGGCGCCTTGGCAGCAGCGCGCCCCGTGGTGCCCGACGCCTTGCTCGCGGTGGCCCGTCCGGCGGTCGACTTCGACGCCGTGGACTTCGACGCGGTCGCCTTGGCCGTCGACTTCGCCGCGGTGGACGTGGCGGCAGTGGACTTGGCCGCCGTCGCCCGGCTCGTCGTGGCCTTTGCGGCCGTCGTCTTGCGGGGAGTCGCCTTGCTCGGGGTCGCCTTGCTCGGGGTCGCCTTGCTCGGGGCCGCCTTGCTCGGGGTCGCCTTGCCGACGGTGGTCTTGGTCGCCGACGCCGCCTTGGCACCGGTGGTCTTGGTCGCCGAGGCGGCCTTGGCACCCGTGGTCTTCGTCGCCGATGCAGCAGCCCGTCCGGCCGATGCGGCGGCTCTCGCCGGCGCCGTCGCCGCGGTCTTCGCAGCGTTGCCGGCGCGCGCCGTCACGGCCCGGGCGGTCGATGTCGCGGACACCTTCTTGGCACCGCTGACGATGTCCTTGAAGCCCTGCCCGGGACGGAACTTCGGCACGGAGGTCTTCGCCAGCTTGACCGGGGCACCGGTGGCGGGGTTCCGCGCCGTGCGTGCCTTGCGGTCCACCTTCTCGAAGACGCCGAAGCCGGTGATGCCGACCTTCTCGCCCTTCGCCACGGCTCGGGTGATGGCATCGACGACAGCCTCGACCGCTGCGCTGGCCGTCCTGCGATCACCGAGCTTCTCGGTGACGACCTCGATCAAGTCGGACTTGTTCACGACGGGTCCCTTCACTGGCCCTGCCGAGGCGCTCTGCCTCTCGGTGCGAAGGTAGGCCTCCATGGCGGTCATCACAATGACCGGGGGCCCCGAACGTCCTTGTGTCGCGAAGGATCCGAGCCGCTCGACCTGCCTCCAGCAACCCCGGCGGGCAGCGTCGACGACCGCCGGGACCGAGTCGGCGATCGCCCTCGCCTCCGGTGACGTGTCGCGAGTTCGGCTGCTGTGCAGCCGACCTCGCGAAGGCCACGCCCGGAGAGCTGGCTCCAGAAGGGCGGACCAGGCTCAGGCGGTCGGCGTCGTCGAGGGCAGGCGACTGGGCCGCGAGGCCTCGTAGGCCGAGATGTCCTGCTCCTGCGTCAGAGTGAGTCCGATGTCGTCGAGACCCTCCATCAGGCGCCACCGGGTGAAGTCGTCGAGGGGGAAGGACGCGACCAGATCGCCGGCACGCACCTGCCGAGCGACCAGGTCCACGGTCACCTCGACGGCCGGGTCGGCTTCGACGAGCCGCATCAGCGACTCGACCTCGTCGCCGCTCAGCTGCACCGGCAGGAGGCCGCCCTTGAGGCTGTTGCTGCGGAAGATGTCGGCGAAGCGCTCGCTGACCACCGCCCGGAAGCCGAAGTCGGTGAGCGCCCACACGGCGTGCTCGCGGGAGGAACCCGTACCGAAGTTCTCGCCGGCGACGAGGATGCTGGCGCCCGCGTGGACCGGTGCGTTCAGCACGAAGTCCGGGTCCTCGCGCCACTCGCTGAACAGGCCGGCACCGAAGCCCGTCCGCTCGACCCGCTTGAGCCAGTCGCTGGGGATGATCTGGTCGGTGTCGACGTCGCTGCGACGCAGCGGGACGGCCCGGCCGGAGTGGGTCGTGAAGGCGTCCACGGTCAGACCTCCTGCAGGTCGGCGGGGGCGGTGAGCCGCCCGGTGATGGCGGTGGCGGCGGCCACCTCGGGGCTGACGAGGTGCGTGCGCCCGCCGCGACCCTGACGCCCCTCGAAGTTGCGGTTGGAGGTCGAGGCGCTGCGCTCACCGGGGGCGAGGGTGTCGGGGTTCATGCCCAGACACATGGAGCACCCCGCGTTGCGCCAGTCGAAGCCCGCCTCGCGGAAGACGGCGTCCAGGCCCTCCGCCTCTGCCTGCAGCTTCACCAGCATCGACCCGGGCACCACCATCGCCCGGATCCCCTCGGCCACCGTGCGGCCGCGCACGACCTCAGCCGCGGCGCGCAGGTCCTCCATGCGCCCGTTGGTGCAGGACCCCAGGAACACGGTGTCGACGGCGATCTCGCGCATCGGCGTCCCCGCCGTCAGTCCCATGTAGGTGAGGGCGCGCTCGGCGGCCTCCCGCTCGCTGCCGGCCGGCAGGGCGGACGGGTCCGGGACGGTGTCGGCAAGGGCGACGCCCTGCCCCGGGTTGGTGCCCCAGGTGACGAAGGGGGTCACGGCGCTCGCGTCGAGGAAGACCTCCTTGTCGTAGACGGCGTCGTCGTCGCTGCGCAGGGCGTCCCACGCGGCCACGGCGGCGGTCCAGTCGTCTGCCTTCGGGGCGTGGTCCCGACCGTGGAGGTAGGCGTACGTCGTCTCGTCCGGGGCGATCATGCCGGCGCGCGCGCCCCACTCGATGCTCATGTTGCAGACCGTCATGCGGCCCTCCATCGACAGCGCCCGGATCGCCTCACCGCGGTACTCGACGACGTGGCCCTGGCCGCCACCGGTGCCGACCTGCGCGATGAGCGCGAGGACGAGGTCCTTGGAGGTGACACCGGGCTGGAGCGAGCCCTCGACGGTGACCGCCATCGTCTTCGGGCGGACCAGCGGCAGCGTCTGCGTGGCGAGGACGTGCTCGACCTCGCTGGTGCCGATGCCGAAGGCCAGCGCACCGAAGGCCCCGTGGGTGCTGGTGTGGCTGTCGCCGCAGACGATGGTCATGCCCGGTTGGGTGATGCCCAGCTGGGGTCCGATGACGTGGACGATGCCCTGGCCGGCCGATCCCATGGAGTGCAGGCGGATGCCGAACTCGGCGCAGTTGGCCCGCAGGGTCTCCACCTGCTTGCGGCTGACCGGGTCCTTGATGGTCAGGTCGACCGACGTCGGGACGTTGTGGTCCTCGGTGGCGAGCGTCAGGTCGGGGCGGCGCACCGGACGGCCGGCCAGCCGCAGGCCGTCGAAGGCCTGCGGGCTCGTGACCTCGTGCACCAGGTGCAGGTCGATGTAGACGAGGTCCGGCTCCCCCTCGGCCCGTCGTACGACGTGGGCCTCCCACACCTTCTCGGCGAGCGTGCGTCCCATGGCTGACCTCTCCCGGCCTCGGAGTTGCCATCTCACCATTTGGGATGGCAGTATCACTGCATGGAACAGTACAGCGGGGTCGGCGTCCTGGACAAGTCCGTGCTGGTCCTGAGCGCCGTCGAGGGCGGCGCCAGCACGCTTGCCGGGTTGACCGAGCGCACCGGCCTGTCCCGCGCGACGGTCCACCGGCTGGCCGTGGCGCTCGAGGTGCACCGGCTGCTGGCCCGCGACCGCGAGGGTCGCTGGCTCCTGGGGCCCCGCCTGGCCGAGCTGGGCGGGGGCCCGGTCTCCGACGCGCTGGTCGAGCGCGCGGCCACCGTCCTGCCCCGGTTGCGCGACGCCACGGGTGAGAGCGCGCAGCTGTACCGGCGCCACGGCTCGCTCCGGCTGTGCGTCGCCGCCGCCGAGCGGGGCAGCGGCCTGCGCGACACGGTGCCGGTCGGCTCGGCCCTGCCGATGACAGCGGGGTCCGCTGCCCAGGTGCTCCTCGCCTGGACCCCCGACGACCCGCTGGTCTCCACTGCGGCCTTCACCCCCCGGACGCTGGCCGAGGTGCGTCGGCGCGGGTGGGCCCACTCGGTGGCCGAGCGCGAGACCGGTGTCGCGTCGGTGTCCGCAGCCGTACGTCGCGACGGGCAGGTCATCGCCGCGGTGTCGGTCAGCGGCCCCCTCGAACGGCTCACCCGCTCCCCTGGCCGCCTGCACGCCGAGGCGGTCTGCGCCGCGGCTGCGGAGCTCGGCCGAGGCTGAGCCGGCTGGGCCCAGGGCCCGGCCCGGGCGGCCCCCTGCCGGTTGTGGACAGCGGCGCAGGGTAGGCCGGGATCATGTCCCGGCCCTCCGGCACCAGGCGGATCGTGGCTGGCCGCTACGAGCTGGGGCGCTGCCTCGGCCAGGGCGGGATGGGCACGGTGTGGCTCGCCCAGGACTCGCTGCTCGGCCGGGAGGTGGCGGTCAAGGAGATCACCTTCCCGACGTCCGTCAGCGAGCAGGAGCGGCGCTCGCTGCGCGAGCGCACCCTGCGCGAGGCGCGAGCCGCTGCCCGGTTCCAGCACCCCCGCGTCACGACCGTCCACGACGTCGTCGAGGAGGACGGCCGTCCCTGGATCGTCATGGAGCACGTGCTGTCCCGGTCGCTGTCCGAGGTGCTGCGCGCCAACGGGCCGCTGCCCGTGGCGCGGGTGGCGCGGATCGGGCTCGACGTGCTCGACGCCCTCGACGCCGCGCACCAGGCCGGGATCGTGCACCGGGACGTGAAGCCGGCGAACGTCCTGGTGTCGAGGGAGGGCCGCGCCTGGCTGACCGACTTCGGCATCGCGACCTCGTCCGGGGAGCAGCGCCTCACCGGCCAGCACGTCCTGCTCGGCTCCCCCGCCTACATCGCGCCGGAACGCGCCCGGGGCGACGAGCCCGGGCCTCCCGCTGACCTCTGGTCACTCGGCGCGACCCTCTACACGGCCATCGAGGGGCGGGCTCCGTTCGAGCGCGCGGAGGCCATGGCCACCTTGATGGCCGCCGCTACGGAGGATCCGCCGCCCGCCCGTGGCGCGGGAGCGCTGGAGCCGCTCGTCAGGGCGATGCTGGTCCGCGACCCCGCGGGGCGCCCCACGGCCGACCAGGTCCGTACCGGGCTGGAGCGGGCGCTCAGCAGCGACCAGGCCCCTGTCGCGCCGGTGCGGCCTGCAGCTCGTCCTGCCCAGCCGGCTGCGGCGTCGAGCCGCGAGCAGGTGCAGCGGCTCGACGTCCACGAGCTGTCGGCGCTCGCTGCGGCCGCTGGGCGGGCCCTCGCCGGCTCGGCGGCGCGAGAGGTCGCACGACGGGCCACCTCGCCTCAGCCTGCGGCTCGGCCAGCACCGTCGGCGTCCTCGTCGGCCCAGCCTGCGGCCCGGCCCGGCCAGCCTGCGTCCCGGTCCGGTCGGTCCACGCGTGGAGGCCCTGTCCTGAGCGAGCCGCCCGCTGGCCGGAAGACCTGGCGGTTCAAGCGTCGCTGGGTCGGGGTGCCGCTGCTGGTCCTGCTCCTGCTGGTCGCCTCCGTGGTCGGCCTGATCGGGCTCGCCGGAGCAGCCTTGCTCGGCCTCGTCTAGCGGCCGTCCCGGCCGCGGGGGAGGTGAGGCCGATGAGCGACACGGCAGCGGGGGCGCCCGCGAGGTCTGCGCAGGGGCGCTCTGCGAGCGCCGTGGCACACGGCGGCAGGACCACGAAGCGGGTGCACCCCGACCGGGTGCTCGAGTGGAGGACGAGCCGGCGCCCGCGCGGATGTCCATCGCCCGGTAGCAGCAGGCGCCAGGACAGGCCGGACAGTCAGAGAGCCCGCACTCCCCGGAGGGAGAGCAGGCTCCATGAATCAGCAGTGCGTAGCCCCGATGGGATTCGAACCCACGCTACCGCCGTGAGAGGGCGGCGTCCTAGGCCGCTAGACGACGGGGCCCTAGGTGTGAAGTTGTGCCGACCGCGGGGGCCGGTGTCGTGCGCTGGGGTACCTGGACTCGAACCAAGACTAACGGAACCAGAAACCGCCGGGCTGCCAATTACCCCATACCCCATGGAGTCCGTCCTGGGGCGAGGCCCGAACGGTCCGCCGGAGAGTCTAGCGGACGGCGGCCGCGCCCCCGGACGATCCGCTCCCCGGCGGGTGATCACTGCGACGCCGTGCCGGTGTCGTCGGGAGTGATCGACCCCTGGCCCGGCTCAGCCCGCGAGAGCGGCGGCCGATCGCAGCCGGCGCAGGACCCGCTCCTGGCCGAGCAGGGCCATCGACTCCGGCAGGGGCGGCGAGATGGAGGAGCCGCAGACAGCCGCCCGCAGGGGGAGGTAGGCCTTGCCCCGCTTGAGCCCGAGGCCGCCCTCCAGCAGCGCGCTGTCGACCGCTGCCTGGACGGTCTGCGTGGACCACTCGTCCAGTCCCTCGAGGGCGTCTGCGGCAGCGGTCAGCACCGGGGCAGCCGCGGGAGTGAGGGCCTTCGCGACGGCCGCCTCCTCGACGACGAAGTCCTCCTCGTCGACGAACAGGAACCGCACCAGGTCCGGCAGCTCCGACAGGACCGCGACCCGGGTCTGCACGAGCGGCGTGACGGCCCCGAGCGCGGCCAGCTCGTCCGGTCCCGCCGGGCTCCCCACGAGCCCGGCCCGCTGCAGGAACGGCAGCGCCCGCTCGGCGAAGTCCTGCTCCGACAGCTCGCGCACGTAGTGGCCGTTGAGCCAGCCGAGCTTGTCCAGGTCGAAGACCGGTCCGACCGTGTTCACGCGCGACCAGTCGAAGGACTCCGACATCTCCTCGAAGCTGAAGATCTCCTTCTCCGAGTCGGGCAGCGAGTAGCCCAGCAGGCCCAGGAAGTTGAGCAGCGCCTCGGGCAGGTAGCCCTGCTCGACGAACCAGGTGAGCCGGGCGGCCGGGTTCTTGCGCTTCGAGATCTTCGACTTGTCGACGTTGCGCAGCAGCGGCATGTGGGCGAAGGCTGGGCGGTCCCACCCGAGCCAGTCGAACAGCAGCAGGTGCTTCGGGGTCGAGGAGATCCACTCCTCGCCACGGACGACGTGCGTGATGCCCATCAGGTGGTCGTCCACGACGACCGCGAGGTGGTAGGTCGGGAAGCCGTCGGCCTTGAGCAGCACCTGGTCGTCGGGCCGCGGAGCGGAGACCTCCCCCCGCACGAGGTCGACGAAGTGCAGCGGCGGGTCGTCCGGCACGAGCATGCGTACGACCGGGCGCTCCTGGAAGCCGGGGAGCTCGGCCCGCTCGGCAGCGGTCTTGCCGACGCAGAGCCGGTCGTAACCGGTGGGCAGCTTGCGCTTCTGCTGGTCCTCGCGCATCTCGGTGAGCCGCGCGGAGGTGCACCAGCAGAGGTAGGCGTGGCCGTCCGCCACCAGGCGGTCGACGTGGGGCCGGTAGGTGTCGAGCCGCTCGCTCTGCCGGTACGGCGCGAAGGGGCCGCCCTTGTCGGGCCCTTCGTCCCAGTCGAGGCCGAGCCACCGCAAGGTGTCGTAGACCTGCTGCTCGCTGTCGGCCTGGAACCGGGCCCGGTCGGTGTCCTCGACGCGGAGCAGGAACTGACCGCCCTGCTGCCGCGCGAACGCCAGGTTGAACAGGGACATGTACGCCGTACCGACGTGCGGGTCCCCGGTCGGCGAGGGGGCGACCCGCACGCGCACCGGACCCGTCACCGGGACACGACAGGGTTGCTCAGCGTCCCGACGCCCTCGACGCTCACGGACACGTCGCTGCCCGGGGCGAGCGGCCCGACCCCGGCCGGAGTGCCGGTCAGCACCACGTCGCCGGGCAGCAGCGTCATGAAGGAGGTGATGAACGACAGCACGGCCGGTACGTCGAAGAGCAGGTCACGGGTGTTGCCGTCCTGCCGCAGCACCTCGTCGACCTCGCAGCGCACCCGCAGGTTGGAGGGGTCGAGGTCGGTCTCGAGCCAGGGGCCCAGGGGGCAGAAGGTGTCGTGGCCCTTGCCCCGGGTCCACTGGGTGTCGCTCTTCTGCTGGTCGCGGGCCGTCACGTCGTTGGCGGCCGTGTAGCCCCAGACATGGGCCAGCGCGTTCTCCGGCGTCAGGTCGCGCGCCGGGCGGCCGATGACCACGGCCAGCTCTGCCTCGTGGTCGACCCGGCCCACCCCCACCGGCAGGCGGATCGGGTCACCCGGTCCGATCACCGAGGTCGCCGGCTTGAGGAAGACGGTCGGGATGCCCGGGTCGGATGCGGCCCCGGTGAGACCGGCCATCTCCTTCACGTGGTCGGCGTAGTTCTTGCCGATGCACACCACGTTGATCGGCTGGGTCGGCGCGAGCAGGCGGACGCTCGACAGGGCGATGACCTCTCCCGTGGGAGTGGGGTCGAACAGCGGATGGCCGACCAGCGGAGCCAGCGACAGCCCGGCGAGGTCGTCGCCGTCACTGCCGTCGGTCCTCTGGACGATGCCGTACGCGATGTCGCCGGACCGGGCGAAGCGGGCGATGCGCACGCGGGAACACCTCTCGAGAGCGGGCAGACGGTGCTGGCGACGCTACCGCTCGGACTCGGTGCCCTGGCGGAGCAGCCCGCTGGTGTAGGCCTCCTCGAGGGCCTGCCACGAGGCCTGGATGACGTTCTCGTGCACCCCGACGGTGTCCCACTCGTGCACGCCGTCGGAGGTCTCGACCAGGACCCGGGTCACGGCGTCGGTGCCGTGCTCGCCGCTCACGATGCGCACCTTGTAGTCCACCAGCTCGAGCCGGGCCAGGCCGGGGTAGATCGTCTCGAGGGCCGACCGCAGGGCGGTGTCGAGCGCGTTGACCGGGCCGTTGCCCTCGCCGGTGGCGACGATGCGCTCGCCCTTCGCGTGCAGCTTGACCGTCGCCTCGGAGAACACCTCGCCGGCGCGCCTCTCGACGATGACCCGCCACGACTCCAGCGTGAAGTAGTGGGGCCGCTCGCCCATCTCCTCGCGCAGCAGCAGCTCGAAGCTGGCCTCGGCTGCCTCGAAGCTGTAGCCGACCGACTCGAGGTCCTTCACGCGGTCGATGACCCGCAGGACGGTGTCGGCGTCGGGCTCGAGCCCGAGCGCACGTCCCTTGAGCTCGATGGTCGCGCGCCCCGCCAGCTCCGAGACCAGCAGCCTCATGTCGTTGCCGACGACGGACGGGTCGACGTGCTGGTAGAGGTCGGGGTCGGCCTTGATCGCGCTGACGTGCAGGCCAGCCTTGTGGGCGAAGGCGCTCGAGCCGACCCACGGCTGGTGCGGGTCCGGGGCGATGTTGGCGACCTCGGCCACCGCGTGAGCGACGCGTCCCAACTCGACGAGCCGGCCGGCAGGCAGCACCCGCCGGTCGACCTTGGTCTCGAGCGCCGCGACGACGCTGAACAGGTCGGCGTTGCCCGACCGCTCGCCGTAGCCGTTGGCGGTGCCCTGCACGTGCGTGGCGCCCGCGTCGATCGCTGCGAGCGAGTTGGCCACGGCGCAGGCCGCGTCGTTGTGGGCGTGGATCCCGACCCGCAGCCCGGTGCCCACGACGGCCGCCACGATCTCGGCGAGGCGGTAGGGCAGCATGCCGCCGTTCGTGTCACACAGCGCGAGGACGTCAGCCCCCGCCTCGGCCGCCACCGTCAGCACCTGCAGGGCGTACGCGGGGTCCGTGACGTAGCCGTCGAAGAAGTGCTCGGCGTCGAGGAAGACCCGCTGCCCCTCCGACCTGAGGTGCGCGACGCTGTCGCGCACCATCGCGAGGTTCTCCTCGCGCGTCGTGCGCAGCGCCCGCTCGACGTGCCGCACGTCGGCCTTGGCGACCAGGGTGACCACCCCGGCCCCGGACTCGCGCAGGTGCGCCAGGTCAGCCTCCGCGCGTCCTCCGGGTCGGCGGGTCGAGCCGAAGGCGGCCAGCTGGGCGGTCGACAGCTCGAGCTCGGTGCGGGCCCGGCGGAAGAACTCGGCGTCCTTGGGATTGGCCCCGGGCCACCCGCCCTCGATGAAGCCGACTCCGAGGTCGTCGAGGTGACGGGCGATGGCCAGCTTGTCGTTGACCGACAACGACATGCCCTCGCGCTGGGCACCGTCGCGCAGGGTGGTGTCGTAGACGTGGAAGTCGTCGGAGGGGAGGTGCGGCAGGCCGGCCATGCCGTCATCCTGCCAGGGCTGCCGCTCTGGCCGTGGCCGCGCGCAGGCTCAGCCCTTGCGGGCCTCGCTCCACACCCGGACGATGTCGCGCACCGACAGGACGCCCACCACCTCGTCCCGCTCGCAGATGACCAGGTGGCGGAAGCCGCCGGCGACCATGGCCGATGCGGCCCGGTCGAGGTCCCAGTCGGGCTCACCGACCACCGCGTCCGGCGTGAGGTGGTCCGACGCCAGCTCCTGGTCCAGGTCCTGCCCCCCCGCCACCGCCTCGAGGACGTCGCGCTCGGTGAGGATCCCGGGACCGTCGCTGTCGGGGTCGAGCACCACGGCGGCCCCCACGTGCCGGCGGGCCATCTGCTGCGCCACCTGTCGGACGGTGTGGGCCGGGCCGACCGTGAGGACGGCCGAGGTCATGACGTCGCGGACCAGCACGGGCTCTCCCTGCGTCGTTCGCGGGGCCGGGGCCCCAGGACGGCACAGGCTAGGGCCGCAGAGGCCCTCAGCGACAGACCTTGCGCGCTCACGGTCCGAGGACCTCCAGCCGCATCACCGACGAGCCGGGCTGTGGGCATCTGACGATCAGGGGGTGCGCGGGTGACGGCCATGGCCGAAGCGCCTGCGGAAGCGCACTTCTCACGCGCGAGGTCCTGTCTGCGGCGTGGGGCGACCCTGGCCCTCGCTCTGCTGCAAGCCCTGCTGGCCCTGCCGCTGGGAACGGCGTTCGCGGCCCACTCCCGGACGCCGCCGCCCTCGGGGCGGCCCGTCCGCGCGCGTCAGACGATGCGTCGCATCCAACCGAACGGGTCCGCGGCCCGGCCGTACTGCAGGTCGAGCAGTGCCCCACGCAGCCGCATCGTGACCTCGCCGGCGCTGCCGTCGCCGACGGTCCAGTCGCCACTGGCGCTCCTGGCGCGGCCGACCGGGGCGAGGACGGCGGCCGTCCCGCACGCGAACACCTCGCTGATCGAGCCGTCCTCGCAGCCCTTGCGCCACTCCTCCTTGGAGAGCCTGCCCTCCTCGACCGTGAAGCCGAGCTCCGGCGCGAGCGCCAGCAGCGAGTCCCGGACGACGCCGGGCAGCAGGGTCCCGGTCAGGGCGGGGGTGAGCAGGCGCTTCCCGCCGTCGAGGACGAAGAACAGGTTCATCCCGCCCATCTCCTCGACCCAGCGACGCTCCACCGCATCGAGCCACACGACCTGGTCGCAGCCCTTCTCGGCCGCCTGACGCTGGGCCAGGAGGCTGCCGGCGTAGTTCCCGGCGCACTTGGCCTCACCGGTCCCACCGACAGCCGCCCGGACGTACTCGTCGGACAGCCAGACCGTCACCGGCTTCACCTCGCCGGGGAAGAACGGGGTGACGGGGAAGGCGATCAGCAGGAACAGGTACTCCTGCGCCGGGCGCATGCCGACCTGGGCCTCTGTCGCGATCATGAACGGACGGAGGTAGAGGCTCTGACCCTCGGCCGAGGGGACCCACTCGCGGTCGGTGGCCACGAGGGCGTCGACAGCCGCGGTGAACAGCTCGACGGGCAGCTCGGGCATGGCCAACCGGTGCGCCGAGCGGTTGAAGCGCTTGGCGTTCTCCTCCGCGCGGAACACCGCGACACCGCCGTCGGGCTGGCGGTAGGCCTTGAGCCCCTCGAAGATCGCCTGCCCGTAGTGCAGGACCATGGCGGACGGGTCCAGCTCGAGCGGGCGGTACGCCGTGAGTTTCGCGTCGTGCCAGCCGGCGTCGGCCGTCCAGCGGACGGCGACCATGTGGTCGGTGTGCACCCGCCCGAAGCCCGGGTCGGCCATGAGGGCAGCCCGCTCGTCAGCACTGCGGGGCGTGCCGCTCAGCTCGACGCTGATCAGCCCGGCCCCGATGGGGCTCGTGCCGACCGGGGAATCCCCCGGTCCGGGTCCGGCCGCCGTCTGGGTCGCCGTCATCTGCTGCCTCCGTCGCTCCGGCGCAGGTCGCAGCGCCGACTCGACGTTAGCCGAGCCGCCGCCCTCAGGCGGCCCTGCGGACCCGCTCGATGTCGTCGAGGACCCGGCCCGGCGGCCCCCGGGGCGACGTGAGCCACCTGACGAGCCGCTAGCCCAGCCGCGCGAGCAGGGCGTCGCCGACCTGGCTCGTCGAGCGCGGCGCCGTCCCGCGGGAGGCGAGGTCGGCGGCGACAGCGGCCTCCACCCGACGGGCCTGCTGGTCGTGCCCGAGGTGCTCGAGCAGCATCGCCACCGACAGGACGGTGGCGGTCGGGTCGGCCTTGCCCTGGCCGGCGATGTCGGGGGCGCTCCCGTGGACGGGCTCGAACATCGACGGGTTGGTCCGGGTCGCATCGATGTTGCCGCTCGCGGCGAGGCCGATGCCGCCGCCGATCGCCGCGCCGATGTCGGTGAGGATGTCGCCGAACAGGTTGTCGGTGACGACCACGTCGAAGCGCTCCGGCGAGGTCACGAAGAACATCGACGCGGCGTCGACGTGCTGGTAGTCGGTGGCGACGTCGGCGAACTCCGCGGCCACCTCGTCGAAGACACGCTTCCACAGGCCCCCTGCGTGGACCAGCACGTTGGTCTTGTGCACCAGCGTCAGGTGCTTGCGCTCCCTGGCCTGTGCGCGCCGGAAGGCGTCGCGCACGACGCGCTCCACGCCGTACGCGGTGTTGATGCTCACCTCGGTCGCCACCTCGTGGGGGGTGCCGGCGCGGAACCGGCCTCCGTTGCCGACGTAGGGGCCCTCCGTGCCCTCGCGCACGACGACCATGTCGATGGCCTTGTCCCCGACGGGGCTCACCACGCCGGGCAGGAGCCGGACCGGGCGCAGGTTCACGTGGTGGTCGAGCTCGAAGCGCAGCCGCAGCAGCAGCCCGCGCTCCAGGACACCCGGCGGGACGCTCGGGTCACCGATGGCGCCCAGCAGGATGGCGTCGTGACCCCGCAGCTCGTCGATCACGCCGTCCGGCAGGGCCTCGCCCGTGCGGTGGTAGGCGGCCGCCCCGAGGTCGTAGTGGGTGCGCTCGACGCCCGGGAGCACGGCGTCGAGCACCTTGAGGCCCTCAGCCACCACCTCCGGGCCGATGCCGTCGCCTGCGATGACCGCGAGTCGTGTGCTCATCCCGCGAGCGTAGCGAGGTTGGGACGGCTGTCCCACGTCGTGGGACAGCCGACCCTCTGCCTAGCTGACCCGGTTGACGGCGCTCACGATGGCCTGCAGCGACGAGGTCACGATGCTCGGGTGGACGCCGCAGCCCCACAGGACCACGCCACCCACCGCCACCTCGAGGTAGGACGCGGCCTGGGCCTCCTCGCCGGCACCTGTCGCGTGCTCGGCGTCGTCGAGCACCCGCACGTCGAGGTCCAGCACCGACAGGGCGTGGACGAAGGCCGCGATGGGTCCGTTGCCCTCACCCCGCACGCTCTTCAGCGCGCCCCGCCACTCGACGACCGCCTCGATCACGTCGGTGTCACCGGTCGACGACGTGAAGGACACGAGCCGCAGGGGCTGCTCGTGCTGCAGGTAGGTCTCGGTGAACAGCTCCCAGATGCGCCACCCCGCGATCTCCCCACCGGCGTCGTCGGCCACCTCCTGCACGACGCGTGAGAACTCGATCTGCATGCGCCGCGGCAGGTCGAGACGGTGCTCGTTCTTCAGGACGTAGGCGACGCCGCCCTTGCCGGACTGGCTGTTGACGCGGATGACCGCTTCGTAGCTGCGGCCGACGTCCATCGGGTCGATCGGCAGGTAGGGCACTCCCCAGGGCACGTCGCGCACGCTGATGCCCGACTCGGCCGCCTGGCGGTCCAGCGCCTCGAGCCCCTTCTTGATGGCGTCCTGGTGCGAACCGGAGAACGCCGTGTAGACGAGGTCTCCGGCGTACGGGTGCCGTGGGTGCACGGGCAGCTGGTTGCAGTGCTCCACGGTGCGGCGGACCTCGTCGATGTCCGAGACGTCGATCCTCGGGTCGACCCCCTGCGAGAACAGGTTGAGGGCGAGGGTCACCAGGCAGACGTTGCCGGTGCGCTCACCATTGCCGAACAGGCACCCCTCGACCCGGTCGGCACCGGCCTGCACACCGAGCTCGGCCGCGGCGACGGCGGTCCCCCGGTCGTTGTGCGGGTGCAGCGACAGCACGACGCTCGAGCGACGCTCCCCCAGGGCCCGCCCGAACCACTCGATCTGGTCCGCGTAGGTGCTCGGCACCGACATCTCCACGGTCGCAGGCAGGTTCAGCACGACAGGCCGCTCGGGCGTGGGCTGCCACACGTCCATCACCGCCTCGCAGACCTCGAGCGCGTAGTCCAGTTCGGTGCCGGTGAAGGACTCCGGGCTGTACTGCCACCGGACGTCCTGTCCGGGCAACAGCTCCTCCACGTACTTCTGGCACCACTGCGCACCGCGCACGGCGATGTCCTTGACGCCGTCGCGGTCCAGGCCGAACACCACCCGGCGCTGCAGCGTCGACGTCGAGTTGTAGAGGTGGATCAGGGCCGTGCCCGGAAGCCGGCCAGCGAGGCCACGGTGCGCTCGATGAGCTCCTCGCGCGCCTGGGTCAGGACCTGGATCGTCACGCCGTCCGGGACGAGGTCGTCCTCGACGAGGGTGCGGATGAAGTCGAAGTCGGTCTGGCTCGCCGCCGGGAAGCCGACCTCGATCTCGTCGTAGCCCATCTGCACGAGCAGCCGGAACATCTGGAGCTTGCGCCCGGAGTCCATCGGGTCGATGAGCGCCTGGTTGCCGTCGCGCAGGTCGACGCTGCACCACTGCGGTGCGCGGTCGATGGTGCGGGAGGGCCAGGTGCGATCGGGCAGGTCGACCGGCGGGAAGGCGGTGTAGCGCGCGAAGGGCATGGTCGTGCGTGCGGGCGTGCGATGTGCGTCCGACGTGGGCATGTGCAGGCTCTCCAGGGGTGACGGGGGGTGCGGCCAGCACGAGATCCCGCGACGGGGGAGCCAGCCTCTAGGAGAGAGCCCCGTCGCGGCAGGTAAGCAGGAGGCTCAGCCGCGTCACGCGCCCACTGTAGCCCCGTCAGCTCAGGCCCGGGGTCCGGCCCCCGACAGGAACGACGAGACGGCCGCCCGGAACGCGTCGGGCTCGTCGACCCACGGGAAGTGGCCGGCGCGTGGGAGCACGCTGGTGCAGGCGCTGGGAAAGCTCGCCGCCACCGCGTGCACGGACTCCACGCCGGTGAGCGCATCGCGCTCGCCGCCGACGACGAGGACCGGCACCGGCAGGCTCGACAGGCAGGCCAGGATGCCGGCGAGGTCGACGTCCTCGATGCCCGCCCCGAAGCCCAGCTCGGCGCGCTTGCTGCTCTGGCGGTCCGCCGTCGAGGCGTGCTCCTGGGTGCGGTCGTCCCAGCGGCCGTAGAAGAAGGGCCGGGTGGCGCGGACGAGCGGCTGCCACTGTGCCGGCGGGGCCCCGGCGTCGAGGGCCGCCTGTGCCTCGGCGGCGTCGGCGTACCACGGCTCCCCCGACCGGGCTGCCCGGATCGCGTCGAGGTCGCCCCGCGGGAGCCCCTGCAGCCGCGGGCTCGGCGTGACGAGGACGAGGCTGCGGACACGGTCCGGGTGGGCGGCGGCGTAGGCCTGCGCCACGAGGCAGCCCGCGGAGTGCCCGAGCAGGTCCACCGAGTCCTCGCCCAGGTGGATCCGCAGGGCCTCGACGTCGAAGGCCAGCCGGTCGAAGCGCAGCGTGCCGGGGTCGGCCGGCACCTCGCTGTGGCCGGTCGCGCGCGTGTCCAGCAGCACCAGGGTCCGCTCACCCCCGAGGCCCCCCAGGTCCTCGAGGTAGGCCGACGCGCGACCCGGCCCGCCGGGCAGGCAGATCAGGCGCGGACCGGAGCCCACCTCGGTGTAGGCGAGGCGCGTGCCGTCGCCGGCGAGGAAGGACGGGCTCGGGCCGGCGGGGCTCATGCCAGGTCGACCGAGCGGACCGAAGCGGCCCCGATGGCTGCCGCGATCTCGGCGAGGATGTCGGCGGAAGGTGCGCTGTCGACCGTGAGCGCCATCAGGGCGTCTCCCCCGAGCGACGTCCGGCTCACCTGCGCGCCGGCGATGTTGATCTGCGCCGTGCCCAGCCGCTCACCGACGAGCCCCACGAT
>JAOPWP010000164.1 GCA_025965615.1 Frankiales bacterium | reverse complement strand
CTTCACGGCGTCGCCCAGCGGGACCGGCTCGAGACCGAGCACCTCAGGACGACCGGCCAGCAAGCCCGCGAACGCAGCTCCGGCGGCCCGGAAGTGCTCCGACTCCCGGTGCGCCTTGACCGCATCGGGGCCGGTGTACTTCTCGACCATCACGAGCCGCTCCCCGTCCGGGTGGCGGTGCAGCGCGTAGAGCAGGCAGCCCTCCTCGCGAGCGTGCACCTGCTCGATCAGCGTCGTCATGGCCGCGATCAGCTCGTCGGTCTTGCCGGGCAGGGGCGTGAGGGTCGCGATCGCGACGATGTCAGGCATCTGCCGACCGTACGGAACCCCCCTGGCGGCGAATCACCCGGTGTACCTTCCCCGGACCGAAGGGGTGGGGAGTTGCGTGGGCGAGGACCGGGACGCCGGGAAGGTCCCTGACGGGATCCGCGCGTCCCCCAGCGGGCGGGTCCCCCAGTGGGTTCTCGACGAGGCGGCGGGGCTCACGGTCGAGCCCGTGCCGTTCCGCGGTCCGACCGACGGGGCCTTGCGACTTGTGCACTCCGACGGAGGGCGCCGCAAGCGGCGAACGAGCCGGTCCTGGGCCGTCGTCGCGTTGGTGGCTGCCGCGGCCGCCGGTTGGCTCTTCTACGCGTCCGGCACCACGACCCCGCGGCCGGGCCAGCTCGCGACGGGCGGGCCCCAGCAGAGCGTCCAGGGGACGAGCCCGACGCCTGGCCGGGGAGAGGCGGAGGAGCCGCTGGGATCGCCACCGCCGGTCCCCTCGCTGCCGGAGGGCCAGGGCTACCGGTTCACCCGGCACCAGGACGACGACCCCGCTCGGCCCGTCACGTGGTCGCCCTGCCGACCGATCCGGTTCGTGACGCGGCTCGACAACGCCCCGATCGGGGGCGCCGCCCTCGTCACCGCCGCGGTCGCCGAGGTGAGCGCGGCCACCGGCCTGCGCTTCGAGGACGGCGGCCTGACGACCGAGCCGCCGGACGAGGAGCGCAAGGCCTACCAGTTCGACCGCTATGGGGACCGCTGGGCTCCGGTGCTGATCGCGTGGGCCACGAGCGCCGAGATCCCCGACTTCGCGATCGACGTCGCCGGCAAGGCCGGGGCGGTCTCGATCCTGACGGCCAGCGGCGACGAGGCCTATGTGTCCGGCATCCTGTTCCTCGACCCGGCCAAGATCGACCAGGCCCGGGCCGCCTTCGGCGGGGACGCCGCCCGCAAGGTGATCGTGCACGAGCTCGGTCACCTGGTCGGGCTCGAGCACGTCGACGATCGACAGG
Organism: Frankiales bacterium; assembly: GCA_025965615.1. Lineage (GTDB taxonomy): Bacteria > Actinomycetota > Actinomycetes > Mycobacteriales > SCTD01 > SCTD01. The sequence goes on along the minus strand of JAOPWP010000164.1, from coordinate 6,158 downwards.
CCGTGATGTTCCCGCAGCTGCTCCAGGGGACCGGGGGTCTCAGCCCCGGTGACCGGGCTGGCCTCGCCGCCCTCGGTCGAGGGGCCTGCCAGCCCGACGCCTGACAGCCCCGGGGGCACGTGACACCGTGGGACGCCCCCGACAAAGGAGCAGCCATGCAGCAGCGCAACCTCGGCAGCCTCAGCGTGTCCGCCCTCGGCCTGGGCTGCATGGGCATGAGCGACTTCTACGGGGTCGGAGACGAGACCGAGTCGCTCGCGACGATCGCAGCCGCCCTCGACGCCGGCTGCACGTTCCTCGACACCGCCGACATGTACGGCCCCTTCACCAACGAGCAGCTTGTGGGGCGGGCCATCGCGAGCCGCCGGGACGAGGTCGTCCTCGCGACGAAGTTCGGCATCGACCGGGGGTCGGACGGCAGTCGCGCGATCAACGGGAGTCCCGACTACGTGCGCAAGGCCTGCGACGCCTCGCTGGAGCGGCTCGGTGTCGAGGTGATCGACCTCTACTACCAGCACCGGGTCGACCCGAAGACCCCGATCGAGGAGACCTGGGGGGCGCTGAGCGAGCTGGTGTCCGCAGGCAAGGTGCGGCACCTCGGCATCTCCGAGGCGTCGCCCGGCACGATCCGCAGGGCCCACGCCGTCCACCCGGTGACGGCCCTGCAGACCGAGTACTCCCTGTGGTCGCGCGATCCGGAGGACGAGCTGCTGGGGACCGTGCGCGAGCTCGGCATCGGCTTCGTGCCGTACAGCCCCTTGGGACGAGGCTTCCTCACCGGCCAGTTCCAGACCCCCGACGACCTCCCCGAGGGAGACTTCCGCCGGCACAACCCGCGCTTCCAGGGCGAGAACTTCACCCGCAACCTCCAGCTCGTCGACCGGGTGAAGGAGATGGCGACCGGCAAGGGCTGCACGCCCGCACAGCTGGCGCTGGCCTGGCTGCTGCACCAGGGCGACGACGTGGTCCCGATCCCCGGCACGAAGCGGCGGGACCGGCTCCAGGACAACCTCGGCGCGCTCGACGTCTCCCTCAGCGCGGAGGACCTGGCCCGGCTCGACGAGCTGGCGCCCGTGGGTGCGGCCGCCGGGGACCGCTATCCCGACATGAGCAGCGTCAACCGCTGAGAGCCTCGCGTCTGAGGTAGGCGTCCACGGCGTCCAGGTCCGTGCCGACCAGGCCGCTGGACCTGTCGGGCGCCAGGACCAGGGCCATGGCGGACTCGCCCATCCACGAGCAGATCTCGGGCTGGTTGGCGAGGTCGTCGTCGAGCCACACGATCGGCCGTGACGGGTCCTGGTCGACGAGCCGGCGCACGACGTCGAACTTCCACCACTGCCCGGTGAGGGCGTCGGGCGCAGCAGGGGTGACGGACGCCAGCGACCCGCCAGGGTCGGGCGAGCCCACGTCGCCCGCCCCGCCGTGCGTGCCGGCGACCGGCAGCTCGGGCAGCTCCAGCAGGTGCCGGAGGGAGGCGTTCGCGTCGTGGCCCCAGGTCGTCAGCCACCGGACGTCGGCGATCTCGCACCAGCCCGCCACGCGCTCGACCACCGTGGGCGACCAGCGGATCGGGTAGGAGCGTCCCTCGGCCACCGCCTCCCCGGCACGCCAGTCCTCCCAGGCGTCCGTCGCCCCGAGGGCGTTCAGCACTCCGTCGACGTCGATCAGGACCAGCGGCTGCATGCCCTGGACGCTAGCCGTGACGTCAGGTGCCGGTCGACGCTGTGGGTACGGCGACCCCTGACCCGAAGGAGAGGCCCCGGCGCCCGTCGCGCGGGGGAAGGTGGGTCGACGATCCGCGGTGGCGGAGCTTCTCGACAGCCAGCAGATGGACGCCCTGACGGCCCGCGACCGCGGGTGCGCGAGTCGGAACGGACCGGACCCGGACACCCTCGACGACCTGCCGAGCTGATCGTGGGCGAGGCTGTGGTGTGCCCCTCCCGCCCGTGACCTCGACCCTGTCGTCGCTGCTGACGTCGACCCGCCTGACCCGCGTGGCCCGAGAGCGCTTCCGGGCGCGGGTGTCCGGGGACCCGACCGGGGCCCCCGACTGGGTGCGCGAGATCGCCACGGTCGGCGAGGGCCCGGGCTGGTTCGAGCCCGACGGCGTCGTGTGGCAGGTGCACGGGGACCTCGCGACGCTGGCCGGTGGGGTGACGGCGCTCATGGGGCAGGCCGCGCACCCCCTGGCGCTGGCGGGGGTGCAGCGGCACTCGGCCTACCAGGACGACCCGTGGAAGCGACTGGCCGGGACGGCGCGGTGGCTCGTGGTGAGCACCTTCGGGTCCGAGGAGCTGGCCGGGCGGGAGTCCGCCCGGGTGCGCGGGCTGCACACGAGGGTGAAGGGCACCGACGACGCCGGTCGGCCGTATGCCGCCAGCGATCCGGTGCTGCTGCGCTGGGTGCACCTCGCCTTCACCGACGCCTTCCTGTCGGCGCACCGGCAGCTGGGCCGGGACCTGGTCCCGCGGTTCGGGCGCGCCTGGCCGGACGCCTACGTCCGCCAGTGGCGCCACCCGGCGACGGCGCTCGGGGCGACCGACCTGCCCTCGACGGCTGCCGAGCTCTCGGACGCCCTGTTCGCGATGCGCGGCCAGCTCGAACCTGTACCGGCCGACCTGCGTGCCTTCCTCGGCGCACCCCCCGGGCTGAGCCGGCCCGAGAAGCTGTTCTACGGCAACCTCGTCCGCGCCGCCGGGCTGCTGCTGCACCCTGCCGTGGCGCCCCTCGCGGGGACCCCCGGTCGGGGCGGCACGGGAGCCGGCACGCGTGTGCAGCTGGCGGTCACCCGTACCCAGCTCCGGACGCTGCGTGGACTGCTCGGCCCGGCCGGCCCGTCGGAGGAGGCCGCGCGCTGGCGGCTGGGCACCGGACCCGCGCCCTCCTGGGCCGCCGCCCCGGCCTGACCGGCCCCTCCTGTCGTGCCACGTCCTGTCGGTGTCCGCGGCTAGGTTGGCGCCCGTCGGGCAGTCAGCAGTCGAGCGCGAGGGGCCGAGGTGTTCGTCGTCCATCGGGCCGCTCAGGGCGCCGTCCTCGCGGCCGGCCTGGCCGAGGTGCTGCGCCGACCTCCCGAGGACCCCTTCGCCCACGAGGTCGTGGCCGTGCCGGCCAAGGGCGTCGAGCGGTGGCTCGCCCAGCGGCTCTCGCACGTCCTCGGCAGCGGCGGCGCCGCCGACGGCGTGTGCGCCTCCATCCGCTTCCCCTCGGTCACAGCGCTGGTGGAGCAGGCTCTGGAGCCGGTCTCTCCCGACGGGGCCGTCGACGCCTGGCGTCCGGAGCGGCTGGTCTGGCCCCTGCTCGACGAGCTCGACGCCTGCCCGCCCGGTGAGCCGTGGTGCGAGCCCCTCGTCCGCCACCTGGGGGCCGGGGAGCAGGACTCCGGCCGCCGGCTTCGCGTCGCCCGCAAGCTCGCGCACCTCTACGACGACTACGCGCAGGCCCGGCCACCCATGCTCCGAGCGTGGGCCGGCCGTGACGACCACGACGGCACCGGCGCAGACCTGGCCCACGACCTGCGCTGGCAAGCCGAGCTGTGGCGCAGGCTGCGGTCCCGGGTGGGCCTGCCCTCGCCCGCTGAGCTGCTCGACGCCGCCTGCGACCGGTTGCGCTCGGGCACGGCCGAGCTCGACCTCCCCCAGCGGCTGAGCGTCTTCGGCGCCAGCCAGCTCTCGCCGGCGAGACTGCAGGTCCTCGCTGCCCTGGCGGTGCACCGGGACGTGCACCTGTGGCTCCACCATGCCTCCCCCGCCCTGTGGGACGTGGTCACCGACTCAGCTCGCGTCGTACGGCGGCGGGACGACGTCACCGCGACCCGCCTGCGCGACCCCCTGCTGGTGTCGTTGTCCCGGGACGTGCGCGAGCTGCAGCAGCTGCTGAGCGAGCACGTGCCGGGCGCCGAGGTCGTGCACCACCCGACCCCGGTCGAGGCCGGGACCCTCCTGACGCACCTGCAGCGAGCGCTCGCGACCGACACGGCTCCCGACCCCCTCCCGCTCCTCGACCCTGCCGACCGGAGTGTCTCGGTCCACTCCTGCTATGGCCGGACGCGGCAGGTCGAGGTGCTCCGCGAGGTGGTCCTCGGCCTGCTGGAGGCAGACCCCACGCTCGAGCCGCGCGACGTCCTGGTCATGTGCCCCGACGTCGAGACCTTTGCCCCGCTGATCGCCGCGAGCTTCGCCCTCGGCGCGCAGGAGGAGGCGACCCACCCTGCCGCTCGGCTGCGCGTGCGGCTGGCCGACCGGGCGCTGCGCCAGACCAACCCGCTGCTGTCGGTCCTGTCCCTCCTGCTGGAGCTCGGCTCGGCCCGCCTCACCGCCTCACAGGTGCTCGACCTGGCCGGTGCGCCCGCCGTCCGCGAGCGGTTCGGCTTCGACGACGACGACCTCGAGCGGCTGCGCGAGTGGACGGTGGCAGCCGGGGTGCGCTGGGGGGTCGACGCCGCGCACCGGGCCACCTGGCACCTCGGCGGGCTCGAGCAGGGCACCTGGCGCGAGGGGTTGGACCGCCTGCTGCTGGGCGTGGTCACCGAAGGCAGCGCCGACGACGTGACCCCGCTCGACGACGTCGACTCGGCCAGCATCGAGCTGGCCGGTCGGTTCTGCGAGCTCGTCGACAGAGTGGCCGCGAGCCTCACCGCCTTCGAGGGGCAGCACACGGCCTCGGCCTGGACGACCCTGCTCGAGGCGGCGGTCCTGTCGATCGCCGCACCCGCGCGCGACGCCGGCTGGCAGGAGGTGCAGCTCCGGGCCGAGCTCGCGGACCTGCGCGAGCAGGCCGCGAGCAGCAGTGCCCCGCTCGGGCTCGCCGACGCGCGCGCGATGCTCAGCGGCGTCTTCGCCGGACGCCCGACGCGAGCCAGCTTCCGGACCGGCACGCTCACGGTCTGCACCCTGGTCCCGATGCGGTCGGTACCCCACCGGGTGGTCTGCCTGCTGGGGCTCGACGACGGCGCGTTCCCCCGTCAGAGCCAGCGCGACGGCGACGACGTCCTCGCCCGCGAGCCCTGGATCGGCGAGCGCGACCCGCGTGCTGAGGACCGGCAGCTGCTCCTCGACGCGATCAGCGCAGCGGGGCAGCACCTCGTCATCACCTGCACCGGCGCGGACAGCCGCACGGGCGCGCCGGTGCCGCCTGCTGTCCCGCTCAGCGAGCTGCTCGACGCGCTCGACCGTACGGCCGTCGTGTCTGGCGGCGGACGGGTCCGCGACCGGGTGACGGTGCGCCACCCGCTGCAGCCCTTCGACCCGCGCAACTTCACCTCCGGTGCGCTGAGCACCTCCGGGCCCTTCAGCTTCGACCCGATCGGGTTCGACGCAGCGGTCGCCGCTGCGGGTCCGCGCCGGGCGCCGGCTCCCTGGTGGGTCGCGCCGCTGCCCGCTCCGGCTCCCGCGGACGTCTCCCTGATCGAGCTGACCAGGCTCCTCGAGCATCCGGCTCGCGGCTTCCTGCGCCAGCGCCTCGACGTCGCCGTCACCCGGGCGGAGGACGAGACCGAGGACGCGCTGCCGGTGGAGCTCGACGACCTCCAGCGCTACGCCGTCGCGGAGCGGCTGCTCCAGGACCGGCTGCGCGGACTCGACCCCGGACAGTGCCGTCGACGCGAGCTGCGCCGCGGCGCGATGCCCCCAGGGCAGCTGGGCGCCGCCGGCCTCACGGCGGCCGGGCAGCGGGCCGAGCAGATCCTTGCCGCCTCCGAGCTCGAACGGGCGCTGCCGCCCGAGTCGCACGACGTCGACGTGCTGCTCTCCGACGGCTGCCGGGTCGTCGGCACCGTGGGCGGGGTGCGGGGCACCGTCCTGCTCACGACGACCTGCGCGACCCTGTCGGCCCGGCACCGGCTCCACGCGTGGGTGCAGCTCGTGGCGCTCGCGGCCAGCAGGCCGGAGGTCCCCTGGACGGCCGTCACGCTCGGGCGCAGCGGCAGGAAGGTCGCCCGCAGCGTGCAGGGCCCGCTCGAGCCGGCTGCCGCCCGGGACGTCCTCGAGCAGCTGGTCGCGCTGTACCGCTCCGGTCTCACCGGTCCCCTGCCCCTGCCTGTCAAGACCGCGGCGGAGTACGCCGAGCGCCGGGCGAACGGCTCCTCCCCGACGGTGGCCCGCATGGCGGCCGCCAGGAAGTGGGACACCGAGCGCTACCCGGGCGAGTCGCACGACGGCGAG
>JAOPWP010000159.1 GCA_025965615.1 Frankiales bacterium | reverse complement strand
CCCAGCGGCAGGCGGCTTCTGTGGCGGCTGCGTTGGCCGAGGGCCGGGACCCGTGCCCGCCGCCCGCCTACCCGCGCCGGCACCTGCGGATGGACGCCCTGCTGCTGCGGGCTCTCGACAGCGGCGCCGTCGACGGGGCCGACTTCTTCGCGCGCCTGTTCGAGCAGCACCCGCCTGAGCTCGTGCTCCGCTTCCTCGACGGGGTCACGACGGTCCGGGAGGACCTCTCCGTCATGGCGAGCGCGCCTCGCAGGGCGATGTTCCGTACCGCCCTGCGACGCTGAGGGGCAGCCTGTCGCCGGGCGTCGACTTGTCCCGCCGGTCTGACAGGGCGATCCCGACCTCCGACGCGCTGCCGGACGGGCGACCCGGTCCATGATCCGCCGCTCCTCCCGCTAGCGTCCTGCGGGTGAAGGTCCTCGTGCTCGGCTCCGGTGCCCGTGAGCACGCCCTGCTGCTCGCGCTGACCCGGGACCCGAGTGTCTCCGGGCTGGTCTGCGCCCCGGGCAACGCGGGCACGCTGGCGATCGCGGAGAACCGGCAGGTCGACCCGGCCGACGGGCCGGCCGTGGTCGCGCTCGTGGCGGAGGTCGGCGCCGACCTCGTCGTCGTCGGTCCCGAGGTCCCCCTCGTCGCCGGCGTCGCCGACGCCGTGCGCGCCGCCGGGACGCCGTGCTTCGGGCCGGGCGCCGAAGCCGCGCAGATCGAAGGCAGCAAGAGCTTCGCGAAGCAGGTGATGGCGGCCGCAGGAGTCGCCACGGCCGCTGCCGCCACCTTCACCAGCGCGGACGACTGCGCGGTGCACCTCGCGGGTGCTCCGGCGCCGTACGTCGTCAAGGCCGACGGTCTGGCGGCCGGCAAGGGCGTCCACGTCGGCACCGAGCTCGCCGCCGCGACCGCGTTCGCGAGGGACGTGCTGGCCGAGACCGGGTCGACCGCGATCGTCGAGGCCTTCCTGGACGGCCCGGAGGTGTCGCTGTTCGCCCTGACCGACGGGACGGCCGTCGTACCGCTGCTGCCCGCGCAGGACTTCAAGCGGGTGGGCGACGGCGATCGCGGACCCAACACCGGCGGCATGGGCGCCTACGCGCCGCTGCCCTGGCTGCCCGCCGACGCCGTCGACCAGGTCGAGCAGCACGTGCTCCAGCCCGTCGTCGACGAGATGCGCCGGCGGGGGACACCCTTCCAGGGGCTGCTCTACGCCGGGCTCGCCATGACCAGCTCCGGTCCGCAGGTCATCGAATTCAACTGCCGCTTCGGCGATCCCGAGACGCAGGTGGTCCTCGCCCTGCTCGAGACGCCCCTCGCCGGGCTGCTGCTCGCCTGCGCCACGGGCACCCTCGCGGACGCCGCCCCCCTCGTGTGGCGGGACGGCTCGGCCGTCACCGTCGTGATGGCCGCCGAGGGTTACCCGGCGAAGCCGACCTCAGGGGACGTGGTCAGCATCGGGCCGCTGCCCGAGGGGGTCGAGGTGCTGCACGCCGGCACCCGGATCGAGGACGGCGCCGTCGTCTCCTCCGGCGGGCGGGTCCTGTCGGTGACGGCGGTCGGCGACGACCTGGCGCAGGCCCGCACGCTCGCGTACGACGGGATCGCGGCCGTCGAGCTGCGCGGAGCCCACTGGCGCACCGACATCGCACGCGCCGCCGCCGCCGGCGAGGTCCGCCTGCCCTGACGGGCCTGCCCCACGCCAGCCGTCTGGGAGACTGTCCCTCCACCGAGACCGAGGGAGCACCACGTGATCGAGCGCTACACCCTGCCTGAGATGGGGCGGGTCTGGAGCGAGGCCCACAAGTACGAGCTGTGGTGCCAGGTCGAGGTGCTCGTGCTCGAGGCGCACGCGAAGGCGGGGGTGGTCCCGCAGGACAGCGTGGAGCCGGTGCGCGCAGCAGCCCCGCCCACCCCGGAGGCCGTGGCCGAGATCGAGGCCGTCACCCAGCACGACGTGATCGCCTTCCTCTCGGCGTGGGCGGACAACACCGTCCCGCGCGAGGCGGCGGCCTACGTCCACTTCGGCATGACCAGCAGCGACCTGCTCGACACGGCCCTCGCCCTCCAGCTCGTGGAGGCCAGCGACCTGCTGCTCGCCAAGGCCGACCGGCTGGTGGCGGCCCTGCGCGACCTCGGGCTCCAGCACAAGGACACGGTCCGCGTGGGACGCACGCACGGCATCCACGCCGAGCCGACGACGTGGGGCCACCGGGTCGCCGACCTCGCCTTCGCCATGGCCCGCAGCCGTGACCGGCTCGCGCGCGCCCGCGACGCCGTGGCCGTCGCGAAGATCAGCGGTGCGGTCGGTACCTACTCCAACATCGACCCCCAGGTGGAGCAGGACCTCGCGGCGGCGCTCGGCCTGACGCCCGCCCCGGCCGCGACCCAGGTGGTGATGCGTGACGGGATCAGCGAGTGGGTCAGCGCTCTCGCGGTGATCGCCACCGTCTGCGAGGCGTTCGCCCTCGAGGTGCGGCACGGTCAGCGCACCGAGGTGCGCGAGCTCTGGGAGCCGTTCGGCAAGGGCCAGAAGGGCTCGAGCGCGATGCCGCACAAGAAGAACCCGATCGCGAGCGAGCGCATCGCCGGCATGGCCCGCATCGTGCGGGCGCAGGTCGTGCCGGTCATGGAGGGCATCCCCCTCTGGCACGAGCGCGACATCAGCCACTCCTCGACCGAGCGGGTCGCCCTGCCCGACGCGAGCATCGCGACCGACTACCTGCTCCACCTGACCACCCGTCTCGTCACGGGCCTGGTCGTCGACGCCGACCGCATGCGGGCCAACCTCGAGAGCTCGGGCGGGCTGATCTACACCAGCACGGTGCTGCTCGAGCTGGTCGAGGGCGGGCTGTCGCGGGAGGACGCCTACTCCTTCGTGCAGCAGGCCGCGATGACCACCTGGGAGACCGGCCGCCCCTTCCGCGAGACGCTCACCGAGCAGGCGGCCGCCAAGGGCCAGCAGCTCGACGAGGCCCGGCTCGACGAGGTGTGCCGCCCCGAGCGCTACCTCGAGCGGCTCGCCCCGGTGTTCGAGCGCCTCGCGGCCCTGGCGTGACAGGGCTCCCGCTGCGCCACCTCGCCCGGGGCAAGGTGCGCGACCTCTACGAGGTCGACGACGACCACCTCCTGTTGGTCGCGAGCGACCGCCTCAGTGCCTACGACGTCGTGCTGCCCTCGGTCGTGCCCGACAAGGGCGCGGTCCTGACCGCGATGTCGATCTGGTGGTTCGAGCGGCTCGCGGACATCGTGCCGAACCACCTCGTGACGGCCCGGGTGGACGAGTTCCCCTCCCAGCTCGCGCCTTTCGCGGAACAGCTCCGTGGCCGGTCGATGCTGTGCCGCCGGCTCGAGATGCTCCCCGTGGAGTGCGTGGCTCGCGGCTACCTCACGGGTTCCGGGCTGGCGGACTACCGGAGCAGCGGGGGCATCTGCGGCGAGCTGCTCCCGCCCGGCCTCGAGGACGGCTCCCGGCTGCCGAGCCCGGTCTTCACGCCGGCGACCAAGGCTGCCGTGGGCGACCACGACGAGAACGTCTCCTACGAGGCGGTGGTCGCCACGGTCGGTGCCGACCTCGCGCACGAGCTGCGCAGGGTGACCCTCGCGGTCTACGCGCGAGGCGCATCCGTGGCCGAGCGGCGGGGCATCCTGCTGGCCGACACCAAGATCGAGCTGGGTCACGACCGCGCCGGGCGGCTCACCCTGGGCGACGAGGTGCTGACCCCCGACTCCAGCCGCTTCTGGCCGTCCGACGGGTGGCAGCCTGGTCGTCCGCAGCCGTCGTACGACAAGCAGTTCGTCCGCGACTGGCTCGACGCGTCGGGATGGGACCGCACCGCGCCGGGACCCGAGCTGCCGCGGGAGGTCGTGGAGCGCACCCGGGCGAAGTACGTCGAGGCCTACGAGCGGCTCACCGGGGCCGCCTTCGAGGACTACCTGCGCACGGCGTGAGCCGTCGGGAGCCGCCTGGACCATGAGGTCGGTGCGCCCCCCTCTCGCGCACCGACCCCATCTGGTACGAGAACGTGCCGTACCGGGGTGAACCGTCGCTGAAGTTGTCCTGAAGATCCCTGGAGTCTGACCGCCTGCGTGCGGCAGGATGCGGCGTGCTCTCCCAGCGCCCTCGCATCCTGGTGATCGAGGACGACACGCCCATCGGCTCGGCGCTCGACGTCGCGTTGCGCGGTGAGGACTACGAGGTGCGGGTCGAGCCCGACGGCACCTCGCTGAACCAGATCGCGGAGCAGTTCCTGCCTGACCTCGTCGTCCTCGACGTCCGGCTCCCCGTCGGCCCCGACGGGCTCGAGATGGCCGCCCTGCTCCGGCAGCGGAGCAGCCTGCCGCTGCTGTTCCTGACCGCGGCCGACAGCATGCAGGAGCGGCTCGACGGGTTCGCGGCCGGCGCCGACGACTACCTGATCAAGCCGTTCTCGATGGCCGAGCTGCTCGCCCGGGTCCGCGCACTGCTGCGCCGGTCGGGGCGGCTCGCGTCGAGCACCTGGCAGGTCGGTGACCTCGTCGTGGACGACGACGCACGCAGCGTCGTGCGCAGCGGGGTCACCCTCGACCTCACCCGCACCGAGTACGACCTGCTCGCCGTGCTCGCTCGCAACGTGGGGCGGGTGCTGTCGAAGTCCCGCCTGCTCACCGAGGTGTGGGGCTTCGACGCCTACGACCCCAACCTCGTCGAGGTCCACATGAGCGCCCTGCGCCGCAAGCTGGAGGTGCACGGCCCGAGAGTCATCCACACCGTGCGCGGCGCGGGGTACGTGCTCCGCGGATGACTCTGCCAGCAGAGCCCGGTCGTCCCGACCGACGGGACGACGCTCTCGAGTCGCCGTGGCGCCAGCTGCTGGAGGCGGCCCAGCAGGCGTACGTCGCCGTTTCTGCCGACAGGCGCGTGGCGGACTGCAACCGCGGCGCGCAGGAGCTCTTCGGCCTCTCGCGAGATCAGCTGGTCGGGCGGGAGGTCACGCGCCTGGTCGCCGGGCCCGACCGGGACGGGCTCGTCGCGGGGCTCGACCTGCGGGTGCGCAGGGGGCAGAGCGCGGAGCTGGCCCCGCTGGAGCTGACGGCGCTGCACGCCGACGGCTCGTCGTTCGACGCGGAGTGCACGGTGTGGGGCGTCGAGCGGCGAGGGGCGCAGGCCGTGCACGCCTTCTTCCGCGACGTCTCCGGTCAGCGGCGCGAGGCCGAGGCCGTCTCGCTGCTCGCGGCCGTCGTCGAGGGCTCCTCCGACGCGATCCTGACCTGCGCCCTCGACGGGACGGTCCTGACCTGGAACGCCGCCGCCGAGCGGATGTACGGGTGGACCGCTGTCGAGGTCGTCGGCAGGAACGGCGCCCTGATCATCCCGGAGCGGGAGCGCCCCGCCCTGGCGCAGATGCTGGACGAGGTCGGGCGGGGACGACGAGCACCCGGCTACGAGGGGGAGCTCCTGACGCGAGGCGGCACCGGCGTCCCGGTCTCCCTGCGCATCTCCCCGGTCCGCGACGCGAGCTCCCGTGTCGTCGCAGCCTCGGTCGTCGCCCGCGACCTGACCGAGCAGCGCTGGATGGCCGAGACGCTGGACGCGAGCATCGCAGCCCTGCAGCGCGCCGCGGACGAGGCGATCGAGTCGGCGGCCGTCACCCAGCGCTTCCTGGCCGACGCGGCGCACCAGCTGCGTACACCGGTCGCCGGCATCCGGGCATGCGCGGAGACGCTGCTGCGGGGCGCTGGGCCCTCGGACGCCGACCGGCTGCTCACGACCCTGGTCCGCGAGACCTCCCGGGCGGGCCGGCTCATCGCGGGTCTGCTCGCGATCGCCCGGCTGGACCAGGGGGCACCCGCCCCGGTCGAGCCCGTCGACGTCGCGGCGCTGTGCGCCGAGGAGGTGGAGCGGCTCGCGCTGCTGGCGCCCGGGCTCGACGTGCGCCTGGTCGTGGAGCGGGCCCCGGCGGGCCCGTTGATGCTCGCCCCGGGAGGGTGTCGCGAGATCCTCAGCAACCTGGGCGACAACGCCCTGAGGCACGCCGCTTCCAGCATCACCCTGGTCGTGGACTGCGGGGAGCAGCTCCGGCTGCGGGTCGACGACGACGGGCCAGGCGTGCCGGTCGAGCAGCAGCGGCAGGTGTTCGAGCGCTTCGTCAGCCTCGACGCCGGAGGTGGCTCGGGCCTCGGCCTGCCGATCGCCCGTGCCCACGCCAGGGCCCTCGGCGGCGACCTGCACTACGACGCCGGCTTCGTCGTGCGCCTGCCCGCCTTGCCCGCCGATGACCAGCCGACCGCCGACTAGCCTGCTGCGCATGCCCGCGTACTCGGTCGTCGTCGACGTCATGCTCAAGCCCGAGATCCTCGACCCGGCCGGGCAGGCCGTCGCCAACGCCCTCCCCGCGCTCGGGCTGGGCCCCACGAGCTCCCTGCGGATCGGCAAGCACGTCGAGATCTCGCTGGAGGCCGACGACGAGGCCGGTGCTCTCGCCATGGCGACGTCGATGGCGCAGGTGCTGCTCGCGAACCCGGTGATCGAGGACTTCTCCGTCCGCCTGGCATGACCCCGAGCGGGCCGGGTCGCGCGCGTCCGGCTGGGTAGGGCGTCAGCATGGAGGTGACCCTGAGCCTGGCACTGCCGCGTGACAGCTACTCCGTGCCCGTCGCGCGCCGCGTCCTGGCCGGCGCCCTGCGCCTGCTCGGCGTCTCGGAGGATGCCATCGCCGACATCGAGCTCGCGCTCACCGAGGCCGTCACCAACGTGCTCGACCACGCCGACTCGACCGACTCCTACGAGGTCTCAGCCGGCATCCGGGGTGACCTGTGCGTGATCGAGGTGATCGACCGGGGCGGCGGCTTCGACGGCACCGAGATGGGCCTCGAGCAGGCCGGTGACTCGGCCGAGAGCGGGCGTGGCGTGCAGATCATGCGTGCCCTGGTCGACCACGTGGCCTTCATCAGCCGCCCGCAGGTCGGCATGGTGGTCCACCTCGAGAAGCAGCTCGACTTCGACGACGGCTCCCTGCTGCGCATGTCCGAGCAGGGGGCAGCAGACCTGCTCCAGGCCGATGACGAGCGGCAGGGCCGTGCCGAGGGGCGCCGGTAGTCTGACCAGGTGACAGCGCGCATCGGTGTGGTGACCTTCCCGGGCAGCCTGGACGATCGTGACGCCCAGCGCGCGATCCGCCTCGCGGGGGGCGAGCCGGTGGCCCTGTGGCACGGCGACCACGACCTGCAGGGCGTCGACGCGGTGGTCCTGCCCGGCGGGTTCTCCTACGGTGACTACCTGCGGGCAGGCGCCATCGCCCGGTTCGCGCCCGCCATGGCCAGCGTGATCGAGCAGGCCGGACGGGGGCTCCCGGTGCTCGGCATCTGCAACGGCTTCCAGGTGCTCTGCGAGAGCGGCCTGCTGCCGGGTGCGCTCACGCGCAACGTCGAGCTCCACTTCGTCAACCGCGACCAGCGGCTCGTCGTCGAGAGCACCGCGTCGCCGTGGACCAGCGCCTTCGAGCCGGGCCAGGAGATCGTCATCCCGGTCAAGAACGGCGAGGGCAACTACGTGGCCTCCACCGAGGTGCTCGACGCGCTCGAGGGCGAGGGGCGGGTGATCGCCCGCTACCTCGGCCGGAACCCCAACGGGAGCGCCCGCGACATCGCCGGCATCCGCAACGAGCGGGGCAACGTGGTGGGCGTCATGCCGCACCCCGAGCACGCTGTGGAGTCGCTGATCGGCACGGCCGGCACCGACGGCCTCGGCTTCTTCTCCGGGCTCGTCACGACGCTGGTCGCGGCGTGACGGCGACGCCGGTGCTGGACACCGTCGAGGTGGCGTCCCGCACTCCGGACCAGAAGCAGCCCTACGCCGAGCTGGGGCTCAAGGACGACGAGTTCGCCGCCATCACAGCGGTGCTCGGCCGCCGTCCGACCCAGACCGAGCTCGCCATGTACTCCATCATGTGGAGCGAGCACTGCTCGTACAAGAGCAGCAAGGTGCACCTGCGCCAGTTCGCCGACCTGCCCAAGGGCGACCGCCTGCTCGTCGGCATGGGCGAGAACGCCGGGGTCGTCGACGTCGGCGAGGGGCTCGCGGTCACCTTCAAGGTCGAGTCGCACAACCACCCGAGCTACGTCGAGCCCTACCAGGGGGCGGCGACCGGCATCGGCGGCATCGTGCGGGACATCCTGACGATGGGCGCGCGGCCGGTCCTCGTGATGGACCCGCTGCGCTTCGGCGATGCCGACCACCCCGACACCCGGCGGGTGCTGCCCGGGATCGTCGCGGGCATCGGGGGTTACGGCAACTGCCTGGGCTTGCCCAACATCGGGGGCGAGGTCGTCTTCGACCCGAGCTACCAGGGCAACCCGCTCGTCAACGCGCTCTGCCTGGGCGTGATGCCGACCGACCGCATCCAGCTCAGCGCAGCCCGCGGCGTGGGCAACGTCGTGCTGCTCCTGGGGGCCAAGACCGGACGCGACGGCATCGGTGGGGTCAGCGTGCTTGCCAGCGCCTCCTTCGACGAGGACGGGCCGGCCCGCCGACCGAGCGTCCAGGTGGGCGACCCGTTCACCGAGAAGCTGCTCATCGAGGCCTGCCTCGAGATGTACGACGCGAAGCTCGTCGCCGGCATCCAGGACCTGGGGGGTGCGGGTCTCACCTGCGCGCTGACGGAGACCGCGGCAGCCGGCCGCTCGGGCATGCGCGCCCACCTCGAGCGGGTGCCGCTGCGCGAGGCGTCGATGGAGCCCCACGAGGTGCTGGCCAGCGAGTCGCAGGAGCGGATGCTGGCGATCGTCACGCCCGAGGACCTCCCGGCCGTGCTCGCCATCGCCGAGAAGTGGGGAGTGCTCGCGACGGCGATCGGGGAGGTCGTCGAGGGCGACCGACTCGTGATCACGTGGCACGACGAGGTCGTCGTCGACGTGCCGCCCGCCTCGCTGGCCGACGACGGCCCGGTCTACGAGCGGCCCATGGCCCGACCGGCCGACCTCGACGCGCTGAACTCCGCTGCCCTGCCGGCCTTCCCAAGCGTCGAGGACCTGCGTGAGCTGGTGCTGCGCATGGTCGCCTCGCCGAACCTGTGCTCCCGCCGCTGGGTCGTGGAGCAGTACGACCGGATCGTGCTCGGCGACACCGTGCTCGCCTGGCCCGAGGACGCCGGTGTCGTGCGCCTGTCCGAGAAGACCGGGCTCGGAGTCGCGCTCGCGACCGACGGCAACGGCCGCTACACGCGCCTCGACCCGCACGACGGCGCGATGCTCGCCCTGGTCGAGGCCTACCGCAACGTCGCCGCGACGGGGGCTGTCCCGATCGCCGTCACCAACTGCCTCAACTTCGGCAGCCCCGAGGACCCCGAGGTGATGTGGCAGTTCGCCGAGGCGACCCGCGGCCTCGCGCACGGCTGCCGCACGCTCGGCCTGCCGGTGACCGGCGGCAACGTGAGCTTCTACAACTCCACCGCCGACGTGGCGATCAACCCGACCCCCGTGATCGGGGTGCTGGGCCTGTTCGACGACGTCGCGCGTCGTACGCCCATGGGCTTCCAGGAGCAGGGCGAGTCGGTGCTGCTGCTCGGTGACACGGCCGAGGAGCTGGGTGGCTCCGAGTGGGCCTGGGCCGAGCACCGCCACCTCGGCGGTCGGCCCCCGGCGGTCGACCTCGAGCGGGAGCGGGTGCTCGGCGAGGTGCTGGTCGCGGGGTCCCGTGACGGGATGCTCTCCAGCGCCCACGACCTGTCCGACGGGGGACTGGCCCAGGCGCTGGTCGAGTCGAGCCTGTCCGGCGGGATCGGTGCCCGCATCGTGCTCCCGACGGGGATGAGCCCGTTCGTCCAGCTGTTCAGCGAGTCCGCCGGGCGAGCGGTGGTCACGGTGCCCCGGTCCGAGGAGCTCCGCTTCACCGAGATGTGCGCCGCGCGAGGCCTTCCCTGCGTACGGATCGGCGTGACCGACGGCACGGCCCTGGCCGTCCAGGACGTCCTCGAGTTGCCGCTCGACGAGCTGCGCGAGGCTCACGAGGGGACCCTGCCCCGCCTGTTCGGCTAGCCAGGGGCTCCGAGGAGACGTGAACCGCCCAGCTCGGGCCGGTTACGGTGCCGGGATGCCGCCGCCCCGCCGCTCGTCGTACCAGCTCCTGCGGGCAGCCTTCGACGCGCAGGCCGACCTGCTCGTCGCGGCGCTGGCCGCTGCGGACCCCTTGGCCCCCAGCCGGTGCGCGGGGTGGCGGGTGCGCGAGCTGGACCGTCACCTCGGGGCCATCCACTCGGGACTGGGTGCGCTCCTGGAGCAGCCGGACCCCGGGCCCGCCGACGCGTCCGTCGCCGGTTGGGCGGAGGCGCTTCCGGACCTCGCCCCCCTCATCGACGCCGATGCGCGCACAGAGGGTCCTGGGCTCGCGCAGGCGCTGCCCGGCCTGAGGCTCGCCCTGGACGCAGCCCCGCCGGACCGGGTGGTGGCTCAGCGGACCGGACGGCACCCGCTTCTCGACGCCCTGCTGTTCCGCCTCGTCGAGCTGGTGGCCCACGGGCGCGACCTCCCGGTGCCGCTCGGGCCCGACCGGACGGCGCTGCGCCTGGTGGTCAAGGCGCTGACCGCGCTGCTCGCCGAACGGGCCCCCGGGCGGCACGTCGAGCTGCGGGTCCCGCCCTTCTCCGCGGTCCAGTGCGTGGAGGGACCGCGTCACACCCGGGGCACCCCGCCGAACGTCGTGGAGGTCGACCCGGTGGCATTCGTCGAGCTCTGCACGGGCCGGGTCTCGTGGTCGCCGGCGACAGCTGACGGACGGGTGCGGACGTGGGGCGACCGCGCTGACCTCTCGCCCTGGTTGCCGTTGTTGCGCTAGCAGCCCTGACAGGACGGGCACCGCCGCCCGCGGCACGGAGGGTGCCGGCCTGGAGCGCGAACCGCGACGTGAGGTCGCCGGCGGCGGTCAGCGTGGCTAGGGTCCTCGGTGTGACCCCGGCCACACTCGAGGAGGAACGCTCGTGAAGGAGCTCATCTGGCACCGGCAGCTGCTGCCGGCAGTCAGCCGCTACGCGACCCGCCCCTTCATGCTCGACGCGTCGACGGGGACCGCGACGACGTACGCCGAGCACGGCGCCCGGGTGCTGCGGCTCGCGAGCGCGATGCGCAAGGAGCTCGGGGTCGAGCCGGGAGACCGGGTCGGCGTCATGTCGCTCAACAGCCCCGCCTTCGAGGAGCTCTACCACGCCGGCCTGCTCGGCGCGGCGGTGCTGAACCCGATCAACCTGCGCTTCGCCCCGCGCGAGCTGAGCCACGTCCTGGCCGACTCCGCCACGAAGGTGGTCTTCGCGGACGCCTGGTTCGCGGGGGTCATCGACCAGGTGCGCGAGGCGGCCGGCGTGAAGACCGTCGTGCTGCTGGGGCCAGGCGGGGACACCGCCCCCCACGACCACCTCTACGAGGACCTGATCGCAGCAGGTGAGGAGGTCGTCCCGCCCGAGCCGGAGGAGGACGACCCGGCTCTGCTGATGTACACCGGCGGCACCACCGGCTTGCCGAAGGGGGTGCTGCTCAGCCAGCGCGCGCTGATGCTGACGGCGTACCACATCGGCCTGACCGTGCCGACCGAGGTGAACGACGTCTACCTCGCGCAGGTCCCGATGTTCCATGCCGCCTCGATGGGGTCGATCATCTCGGCGCCGACCAGCGGAGCACGCATCGTCACCGTGCCGATGTTCGACCCCGCGGCCGTGATGAGGGCGGTCGAGGACCACGGGTGCACCAACACGATCATGGTGCCGACGATGATCGCGATGACCTTCGCGCACCCCGACTACCGGCCCGAGCGGTTGAGCAGCCTGCTGCGCCTGACCTACGGCGCCTCGCCCATGCCCCGGCCCATCCTCGACCGGCTGCGCAGGGAGCAGCCCCAGCTCGACCTCTACCAGGGCTACGGCATGACCGAGAGCGCCGCGCTGGTCACCAGCCTGCTCCCCGAGGACCACCTTCGCGAGGACAAGCTGGCGTCCGCCGGCCGCCCGGTCAAGGGCACGGTCGTCACGATCCGCGACCCGGCCGGCGACGAGGTGCCGGTCGGTGAGGTGGGTGAGGTCTGCGTCCGGGGTGGGCAGTTCATGACGGAGTACTGGCGCCGGCCGGAGGAGACGGCCGAGGCGTTCCGTGACGGCTGGTACCACACGGGCGACGCCGGCCGGGTCGACGACGAGGGCTACGTCTACCTCGTGGACCGCACCAAGGACATGATCGTCACAGGCGGCGAGAACGTCTACTCCACCGAGGTCGAGCAGGCGCTCGCCGCTCATCCGGGCGTCGCTCAGGTAGCCGTGATCGGCGTGCCTGACGACACCTGGGGCGAGGCCGTGCACGCCGTGGTGGTGCTCGCGCCCGGCGCGACGGTCACCGAGGAGGACCTGATCTCGCACGCCAAGGGGCTGATCGCCGGCTACAAGGTGCCCAAGGCGGTGACCTTCCGCGACGAGCCGCTCCCGCTGTCCGGGGCGATGAAGGTGCTCAAGCGCGAGCTTCGGGCGCCGTTCTGGGAGGGGCGCGGGAAGGGCGTCAACTAGGGGGCGGCCGGTCACGCAGGTGAGCAGCACGGGTCCGAGGGGTGTGGCGACCAGCCGGTCGCGCATGGCCGGGTGGCTCGGCGGGACGTGGGCAAGGGGCAGACCGGGCCTGTCGGTGACGTAGCCGTCACGGAACAGGATCGGCGAAAACGGATCCCCCTCTACACTTGCCCGGAGCCGGTCAGCCCCGCGTCCTTCGAGGAGCCCCCCGCGTGCCGTTCGCACCCGACGAGCTGGACCTGCACCAACCCGAGCCAGCCGTCGGGGAGGAGTGCGGGGTCTTCGGGGTCTGGGCTCCCGGCGAGGACGTCGCCAAGCTGACGTACTACGGCCTCTACGCGCTGCAGCACCGCGGCCAGGAGGCGGCCGGCATGGCTGTGTCCGACGGCGGCGCGGTCCTCGTCTTCAAGGAGCTCGGCCTCGTCGCCCAGGTCTTCGACGAGGCGACGCTGTCGAGCATGCAGGGGCACCTGGCCATCGGCCACACCCGCTACTCGACCACCGGCTCGAGCATCTGGGAGAACGCCCAGCCCTCCTTCAGGAGCATCGCCACCGGTGGCAGCCTCGCCCTCGGGCACAACGGCAACCTCACCAACACGGCCGAGCTGAGCCGTCGCGCCAGCGAGCTCGACCCGAGCGCCGGTGGCACCGGTGCCACGACCGACTCCGACCTCATCACGACCCTGCTCGCCGCACGTCCCGACCTGACCGTCGACGCGGCAGCGATGGAGGTGCTCCCCACCCTCCGCGGAGCGTTCTGCCTCACCTTCATGGACGAGCACACGCTGTACGCGGCCCGCGACCCGCACGGAGTCCGGCCCCTCGTGCTGGGCCGGCTGGAGCGGGGGTGGGTCGTCGCGAGCGAGACCGCCGCGCTCGACATCGTCGGGGCCAGCTTCGTGCGCGAGGTCGAGCCCGGTGAGCTGCTCGCCATCGACGAGCACGGCGTGCGCACGCAGCGGTTCGCCGAGGCCACGCCCAAGGGCTGCTTGTTCGAGTACGTCTACCTCGCCCGCCCCGACACGACGATCGCCGGGCAGTCCGTCTACACGACCCGGGTCCAGACCGGTCGCACCCTGGCCTTCGAGGCCCCCGTCGACGCCGACCTCGTGATCCCGGTGCCCGAGTCGGGCACCCCCGCCGCCATCGGCTTCGCCGAGCAGAGCGGCATCCCCTACGGCATGGGTCTGGTCAAGAACTCCTACGTGGGACGGACGTTCATCCAGCCCAGCCAGACGATCCGCCAGCTCGGCATCCGGTTGAAGCTCAACCCGCTGCGCGAGGTCATCAAGGGCAAGCGGCTCGTGGTCGTCGACGACTCGATCGTGCGCGGCAACACCCAGCGCGCCCTCGTCCGCATGCTCCGCGAGGCCGGCGCCGCCGAGGTGCACGTGCGGATCTCGAGCCCTCCGGTCATGTGGCCCTGCTTCTACGGCATCGACTTCGCGAGCCGTGCCGAGCTGATCGCGAGCAGCATGGGGGTCGAGGAGATCCGGTCCTCGATCGGTGCCGACTCGCTGGCCTACGTCTCCCTCGAGGGCCTGACCGGCGCGAGCAACCAGCGCGCCGACAAGCTCTGCCGGGCGTGCTTCGACGGCACGTACCCCATCGAGATCCCTCAGCCCGACCTCATCGGCAAGCACGTGCTCGAGGGCATCGCGCGGACCGCCGCAGCCGACCACGCCGCTGACCACACCCACGTAGCCGCCGGACCCGTGGTGGTCCACAACGGCATCGGGCCCGCGGACCCGCTCGACGCCCTGCTGGCCGGAGGCGGCGCCGACGACGCGCTGACCCGCCCGTGAACCCGTCCTCCTACGCCGCGGCCGGCGTCGACATCGACGCGGGCGACCGGGCCGTCGAGCTCATGAAGGGGCGCATCGCGGGGGCACGCCGACCCGAGGTCGTCGGCGGGCTCGGTGGTTTCGCCGGGCTGTTCCGCCTCGACACCGAGCGCTGGAAGCGCCCCCTGATCGCGAGCAGCACCGACGGGGTCGGCACCAAGCTGGCCATCGCCCAGGCCCTCGACAAGCACGACACGGTCGGCATCGACCTGGTCGGCATGGTGGTCGACGACCTCGTCGTCTGCGGCGCCGAGCCGCTGTTCATGCAGGACTTCATCGCCTGCGGGCAGGTCGTCCCGGAGCGCATCGCCGAGTTCGTCGGCGGCATCGCGGCAGGGTGCGAGTTGGCCGGGTGCGCTCTCGTCGGGGGCGAGACCGCAGAGCACCCGGGGCTCATGCCGGC
>JAOPWP010000121.1 GCA_025965615.1 Frankiales bacterium | reverse complement strand
CGTGGAGCGGTGCGACAGCGTTGGGGATGCGGATGGCGGCGGACAGCTTGCCGTTCTTGACGAGGCTCTCGACCAGCGCCGCGCTGCGTAAGGAGGGGTCAGCGTGCTCCTTGCGGCTGACAACGGGCACCACCTCCGTGCCAAGGGTGCGGCCCAAGCGCAGGCTGACGAACCGAAGCAAGGCGTCGAAGCGGGCGGCCACGTCGGCCACCCCCTTGTCGGAAGCGCGAAGAGTGCCAGCGCCAACGGCCTCCCGAACTGCCACCCACGACGGCCCCATGTCATCGAACTCAAGCGCCCCGGACTTCGGGTGCTCGAGGTACCGGATGAGCTCGGACAGGATCCATGCCTGGTCATGGTCGGCGACGCCCCGGTGTTCCTTTTGCATAACAGCCTCGGCTAGAACCTGGCTCCAGCTGTAGTGGAAGAGCGCGACCTTCTTGAGCTTGCGCTTGTCGAGCACCGTCGGGTGTTGACCCGCGGCAGGGGGGATCTCGTTGGAGATCGTGATGAGCGCGTCGAAGTTGTGCTCCCGCGCGATGTCGAGATAGTTCTCGAGCTGGGCCGCTTCGAGCTCGTTCGTTCCCGTCTTGACCTCGACTAGTGCAGTCCAGATCTTCTGACCGCGGCTCACCCGGATGAGGCCATCCGGGTAGAGGCGCTTCTCGCCGAGCATGAACGGGACCTCGATGAAGGTCTGAATCGTGCCGGCCGGCGCACCAAGCGGCTGCGTGAGACCGCGACCGAATTCCTTCACCGCAATGAGAACAGCAAGCAGCGCGCTAGTGGCGCGTCGCTCCTGCTCCTCGGCGCCGCTGATGCCCGACGTCGGGATGAGCCGTGCCTCGTGCCAGGCCTCTTCAGCCACGGGTGACTCCCTCGTATTGCGCGTGGTGCACCGTACCGAGCCCCACTGGATTGCGCGGGGACTTGTTGTGCCGTCCTCGACAGGCAAGAGAAGATGATGGCGACGGTACGTGCCAGCAACTTCACCTGGCATCAACCCGGCGACGTGTTGCGCCAGGGCCAGACAGACAACGTGACCGGCATTCCGCGGCACCGCTCATCGGAAACGCCGAAGGCGGTGATGGACCGGGTACCGGTCCGTCACCGCCTTGGGCGTGTCCCCCTACTCCAGGACGAAAGCGTTTCCCTTGACCCGGAGGATGGCCAGCCCGGTGGTGCTCGTCGGGCCGTGCGAGGTCTTGCTGAAGTCGAAGACGGTGTTGGTCAGCACCAGGCCCTTGATGTTGTTCTCGAGCGAGTCCCGCACCGCGCTTCGCACGGTAGCGACGTCACCCTCGAGGTTCGCCTTCGAGAGGGCGGTCTCCATGATCGACATCGAGTCCCACCCGATGGCGGCGAACTGGTTGGGGGCGGTCTGCCCACCGGCCTTCCATGCCTTGACGAAGTCCTGAATGACCTCGTACTGCTCGTCGTCCTTCGGCACGTCGGCGACGACAGCCATCTTCGAGCCCTGCGCCAGCGTCCCCTCGGCAGCGCCGGCAGACAGGGAGATGTACTCGGCCGAGGCGCCGCCAGGAGAGTTGAACAGAAGACCGGGGTAGCGGATGGCGGCGGCGTTCTTGGCGATGATGGCGTTGGCAGGGTTGACCGCCCAGACGAGGGTGGCCTCGGGGTTCGACTTCGCCAGCGAGCCCAGTTGCGGCGTCAGGTCCGTGGCCGTAGGCGCGAACAGCTCCGACGCAACCAGCTCGAGACCGAACTCCTTCACCAGCGACGGCAGCGTCTGCTGTGGCTCCTGCCCGTAGGCGTTGTTGGAGGCGAGCAGCGCGACACGCTTCAGCCCCTTGTCCTTGACGTAGCCGAGCTGGGCCTTGAGGGACTCAAGCGTGCCGGGGAACGCCTTGTACATCCACTGCGAGTCGGCGATGATCGCCGGCGACGAGGCGAAGGACAGCACCGGCACTTTGAGCGAGGCCGCGATCGGCTTGACCGCCACCGACTCGCCGGTGGAGCTCGGCCCCATGACGGCGATCACGCCGTCCTGCGTGACGAGCTTGCGGAGCTGGTTGACAGCTTCGCTCTCGTTGCTGGTGGTGTCGGCCACGACGAGCTCCACCTTGCGGCCGTTGATGCCGCCCTTGCTGTTGAGACGCTCCGCGTAGATCTCGGTCGACTTGCGCTCGCTCTCGCCGAGGGTGGCGTAGGAGCCGGTCAGGCCGACCAGGACGCCGATCTTGATGGGCGCCTTCGAGCCCCCGCTTGCCTCGGTGGTGTCCTCACCGTCCGACGATCCGCAGGCCGTGAGTAGCAGCGAGGCGCTGACGGCGGTGGCGAGTAGCCACCGAGATGCCGACCGGCGGCCGCGTGGCCCGTTCTGAGTCATGACTGTCCTATCTGTTGCGCTGGAGATGCCGCCGCGTTACGGCCAGCGCACATCAAGACGAACGAACATGCGTTTGTCAAGGGAGGCACGCAGGCAGCGGCGTGCCAGACGTGGCTCGTCAACGGGATTGACATCGGCGCGGCGAGCGCTCTACGTTCCAGACGAACGCTTGTACGTCTAACGGGCAGCCGTCTCAGCGGAGAGGAGAGCCAGCGGTGAACGTCTTCCAGGATCTGGCCACGGGCCTGTCCGTCGGTCTCGTCTACGGCATGATCGGCGTCGGCTTCGTGGTCATCCACCGGATCACGGGCGTGGTGAACTTTGCCCAGGGAGACCTGGCTGTCGCGGGCGCATTCGGTGCGGTGTGGGCCGCCGAGCTGGTGCCGCCGGAGGTCTCCGTGTTCGCCGGCGCCGCCGTGGGGGGTCTTCTCGGTGCCGCCCTCTACTGGTGCGCCGTCCACCCGCTGAGGTCGCAGGGCCTGCTGGTGCAGACGATCGTCACGTTGGGCGCAGCGGTCGTCATCCGCTCGGTCGTGCAGCTGCTCTTCGGAACGAAGCCGTACGCGATCCTGCCGTTCACCGGCGGGGATCCGCTCCGGTTCGGTGACGTGTCCATGCAGCGACAGACCGTCTGGCTGGCCGCCGCCGCGCTCGTGCTCTACCTGCTCCTCACCTGGTTCTTCGAGCGCACCATGACCGGGCGGGCCATGAGTGCCTGCGCTGTCAACCGCTACGCGGCGGGCGTCGTCGGCATCAACGCCACCCGCATGGCGGCCGTCGCCTTCACCCTCAGCGGGGCGATCGTCGGGTTCGTCACTGCGACGCAGGCCCCTATCGCCTTCGTGACCTCCGGCGTCGGGCTGGCCCTGGCGCTCAAGGGCTTCATTGCCGCCGTCCTCGGCGGATTCGACCGGATCGGGCTGGCGCTGGCCGGCGGGGTGCTCGTCGGCTTCGTCGAGTCCTTCACCGCCTCGACGATCTCCGCTGCCTACCAGGACGTGATCGTGCTGACGTTGCTGCTCGTGCTCCTCGTCGCCCGACCGGCCGGCCTCACCCGGGTCAAGGTGAGCCAGCGTGCCTAGCGCTTCCGCACTGCTCGGTCGCCACGGCTCGCTGGTCCTGCTTCTGGCGCTCGTGCTCGTCGTCCCGGTCGTGGCGGACGACTACTACCTCGGGCTCGGGGCCACCGTCGGCGTGCAGGCGTTGCTTGCGATGGGCCTGATCCTCGTGACGGGGCTCGCCGGGCAGTTCTCGCTCGCGCAGGCAGGATTCTTCGGCATCGGTGCCTACGGCAGCGCGCTTCTGACGGTCCAGCACGGGTGGCCCCACCTGGCGGCAGCAGCCGCCAGCGCCGCGGTCGCGACCGGGCTGGCCTACGCCCTCGGCAAGCCAATCTTCCGGCTGCGCGGTCACTACCTCGCCATGGGAACGCTCGCGCTGACCCAGATCCTCTACCTGCTTGCCAACAACCTCAGCTTCACCGGCGGGAGCAGCGGCTTCGGCGGGGTCGAACCCTTCGCCCTCGGTGGGGGCCTCACCTTCGACACGCTGCGCGAGCAGTTCTGGCTCACCTGGGCAGTGCTGCTGGTTGCCCTCTGGGGATGCCTGAGGGCCGGACGCAGCCGCGAGGGCCGGGCGCTGCAGGCGCTGGGCGGCCACGAGGCTGCGGCCTCGGCGTGCGGCGTCAACGTGTCCTGGTCCAAGACCCGCGTGTTCGCGGCCTCCGCGTTCATCGGCAGCATCGCCGGCTCCCTCTACGCCCACCAGCTGCTGTACGTGAACCCGGCACCCTTCGACGTCTTCGCGTCGGTGGGCGTGCTGACGGTCGCGGTGCTCGGCGGTCTGCGCTCGCCGTGGGGAGCGATCCTCGGTGCGGTCGGGTACGAGGCCCTTCGCCAGGGCATCGACAAGGTGCTGCCCGGGTTGTTCGGCGAGGCCTCGGTCGGCGCGGGGCAGGCGCTGGTCCTCGGCGTGATGCTCGTCCTGGTGCTCGTGCTCCGACCTGACGGCTTCGTCGGCCTGCTCGGTGCGGTCGCGGGCTCGGTGCGCCGTTGGTACGCGGCACGCACGGGAAGGCCGGCGCAAGACCGGGCCGCGCCCGCACCGGGAGACCACGCGACAGCCCGGCCGGTCCCCAGCGGTCGGAGCCCGATGGCGGGTGTCGTTCTCGAAGCCGAAGGGCTCAGCAAGCACTTCGGGGGAGTGAAGGCCCTCGACGGGGTCGACCTGACGCTGCACGCCGGCGAGATCCTCGCCGTCATCGGCCCGAACGGCGCCGGGAAGTCGACGCTCATGAACGTCCTGTCCGGCAACCTGCCTGCCACCAGCGGCAACGTGACGATGCTGGGCAAGGCGCTCACCCGGCAGCCCCCTCACCGAGTAGCAGCACTCGGCCTGGCCCGCACCTTCCAGACGCCCAGCCTGTTCGCCGGAATGACGGTGCATGAGAACGTCCTCGTCGGCGCCTACCGCGGCGGCAAGGTCGGCCTGATCCGCTCCGCCGTGCCGACGCTGGCGGCAGCCGCTGAGGAACGGCGCCTGTCGGCGCGGGTCGACGGGATCCTCGAGCGGCTCGGCATCGTCCACCTGGCCTCCGCGGAGGCAACCCTGTTGTCCCTGGGGCAGCAGAAGATGGTCGAGATCGCCCGGGCGCTCGCCCAAGAGCCCCAGGTGCTCCTGCTCGATGAGCCCGGAGCGGGTCTGAACCTCAGCGAGAAGGCCGACGTCGCCGTCGTCCTGCGGGAGCTGCGGGCGAGCGGCATGGCACTCGTGCTGATCGAACACGACATGGACTTCGTGATGCAACTGGCAGACCGGGTCCAGGTGCTCGTCTTCGGCGAGACGCTCCTGGTCGGACCTCCGGAGGTGGTGCAGTCCTCGCCGGACGTCGTCGCGGCCTACCTCGGCACCGCCCCTGCTCCCGACGCGCCGGTGGAGGTGGCAGATGTCCGCGCTTGAGGTCACCGGTCTCACGCATCGCTTCGGGCGGGCGACCGTGCTCGAGGACGTGTCCTTCCACGTCGACGCCGGCGAGATCGTCACGCTGATCGGCCCCAACGGCGCCGGCAAGACCACGCTGCTCAACGTCGTGTCCCGGGCCCTGCCGCTGCAGAAGGGGTCCGTCCGCATCGCCGACGTCGACACCTCCAGGCACCGTCAGGCGCAGGTCGTGCGGGCCGGATGCCTGCTCGTGCCGGAAGGCCGGCAGGTCTTCGCTTCCATGTCGGTCCGCGACAACCTCGTGCTCGGCATGTACACCTGCCCCCACAGCGACCAGGACGACCAGCTCGGCCGGGTGTTCGCCCTCTTCCCCGAGCTCGAGCCCCGCTCTCGACAGCTGTCGGGAACTCTGTCCGGCGGTGAGCAGCAGATGCTGGCCGTGGGACGGGCGATGGTGAGCTCCCCCCGCATCATGCTGCTCGACGAGCCCAGCCTCGGCCTGTCGCCCCAGCTCGTCGAGCGGATCATGGGCGCTCTGTCCCAGCTGCGGGACGAGGGCCTCACCATCGTGCTGGTCGAGCAGAACGCCGCCGCCGCGCTGCGGCTGGCCGACCGTGGCTACCTCATCAGCACCGGACGGGTGCTCGCCGAAGGGCCGTGTGACGTCCTGGCCGAGGATCCCCTCGTACGGCGGGTCTACCTCGGCGGCGCGCCGGTCCGAAGCACCGACGACCTCCCACGGACCGCCGGGTCCGTGACCCAACAGGCGCCGATCAGCGTCACCGACTCCAGGAGGCCGACATGAACGCCGACCCGACATCTCCACCCACCGGCGAGCCCCCGGCCCCGACCGGCTCAGGCCTCGGCAAGCTCCCGAGCCACGTGCACATCCGCGAGGAAGGCCCTCGGGACGGGTGGCAGAACCTCGACGACGTCGTGATCCCGACGGCCCTCAAGCTCGACTACATCGACCGCCTTGTCCGGACCGGCCTGCGCCGCATCTCGGTGACGGCGATGGTGCATCCGGCCTGGGTGCCGCAACTGGCCGACGCCGCCGACGTCATCAGCGGTCTCCCCACCGTTCCGGACGTGGACTACGGCGTGCTCGTGCCGAACCCGCGCGGCTGGGAACGGCTGACCTCGCTGCTTGACGAGGGGGCCCCGATCACCGAGATCACCACCGTGGTCTCGGTCAGCGAGGCGCACAACCGCGCCAACGTGAACATGAGCGTGGACGACTCGCTGCGGCAGTTGGAGCCGGTTGTCAGCGCCGCCCGCGATCGCGGCCTGCACGTGTGCGCGGGTGTCGCGACGGTGTTCGGCTGCAGCCTGTCCGGTGTCGTGCCGGTGGACGACGTCGTGCGCGTGACCCGACAGCTCGTGGACATGGGCGCCGCGGAGCTCACCCTCGGGGACACGACCGGCATGGCCAACCCGGTGCAGGTGGTCGACGTGCTGTCCGCGCTGCGGGAGGCGGTGCCGGACGTGCGCCTGACGCCCCACTTCCACAACACCCGCGGGGCCGGGCTCGCCAACGTCCTCGCTGCCATGCAGATCGGGATCGACTCCTTCGAGGCCGCGTACGGCGAGCTCGGCGGCTGCCAGTTCGCCCGCGGCGCGACGGGCAACATCGCGACGGAGGACCTGGTCAGCATGCTGTCCGAGATGGGCGTCACCACCGGGGTCGACCTGCCGGCGCTGATCGGGATCGTGGCCGACATGGAGGGGCTCCTGGGCCGCCGCCTCGACAGTCACGTCAGCCACGCGGGCCCGGTCGAGTGGGTCATGACCGAGACGGCGGTTTCCTGATGGAGCACGTGCTGGGTGCGGAGATGGCCGCGAACGTCTGGAAGGTCGAGGTGACGGTCGGTCAGCTGGTCGACGCCGACGACGTCCTGCTCATTCTCGAGTCCATGAAGATGGAGATCCCCCTGTGGTCGCCGGTCCGCGGGCGCGTCACGTCCGTCGCCGTCGCACCGGGGGACGTCGTCGCCGAGGGCCAGACCCTCGTGGTCGTCGAGGAGGGCGCCGCGTGACGCCGACCCTCGTCGGCCGGCTCCCCTCGTGAGCGGCGGCTCCGTCGGCTACGACGTCGGCGCCGACGGCGTGGCTGTCGTGGAGCTCCGCCGTCCGGAGGCGCGCAACGCCCTCGGGGCGGCCATGCGGGCCGGGCTGTGGGACGCCTACCGCCGCTTCCGCGACGACGACACCGCTCGGGTCATGCTGCTCTGCGCGCAGGGGCCGCACTTCTGCGCTGGCGGCGACCTCAAGGAGATGGCCGAGACGGGGATGGACCGGCCCCCGGCCGACTTCCTGCCGGTTCCCGGGCGGACCATCGAGCTCACGAAGCCCGTCGTGGCGGCGGTGCAGGGAGCCGCCCACGGCGGCGGCTTCCTGTTCGCCCAGTGCAGCGACCTCGTCGTGGCCGGTGAGAGCGCGAGCTTCGGCATCACCGAGGCCCGCTGGGGCCGCGGCGCCCCCTGGGCCTCGTCGCTGCCGGACCTGATCGGCACCCGGCGGGCCCTCGAGCTGCTTCTCACCGCCGAGCCGGTCGACGCCTTCCAGGCACTCGCCTTCGGCTTCGTGAACCGCGTCGTCCCGGACGCCGAGCTGCGGTCCGAGGCCACCGCCCTGGCCGCCCGCGACGCCGGCAACGCCCCGCTGTCGGTCCAGGCCGGCAAGGCGATGGTCTACGGCACCCGCGGTCTGGATCCCGCCGCGGCCGCCGAGCTCGCGGAGCGGCTGTTCGAGCCTGTGTACGACAGTGCCGACGCCCAGGAGGGCCCCCGCGCCTTCCGCGAGCGGCGCCTCCCCGCGTGGACCGGCTGATGCGCCCGTACCCCGCCGTCCCCCCGACCGTCCCGACCCCAGGCAGGTGCCAGACATGACTCTCGACCGCGATGCCGCTCCTCATCCCGACCTGCCCGACGTCGTCCAGGAGCTGAAGGAGCGCACCGCGACCGCGCTCGCCGGCGGTGGCGAGCGCCAGCACGCCAAGATCGCCGAGCAGGGCAAGCTGTTCGTTCGGGCCCGCCTCGACCTCCTGCTCGACAGCGGGTCCTTCGTCGAGAACGGCCTGCTGGCGCGGACGATGGACGACGGTCTGGCGGCCGACGCCCTCGTGACGGGCACCGGCACCGTGGACGGCCGGGTGGTGGCCGTGATCGCCAACGACCCCACGGTCAAGGCCGGCGCCTGGGGGCGGGAGACGATTCGCAAGATCATCCGGCAGCAGGAGGAGGCCGTCGTCCTCCAGTGCCCGCTGCTCTACCTCGTCGACTCCGCGGGGGCCCGGCTGGACGAGCAGTTCGACCTGTTCATCGACCGGCACCACGCCGGCCGGATCTTCTGGAACCAGGCGCGCATGTCCGGCGCGCTGCCCCAGATCTGCGTGCTGTTCGGCCCGAGCCCGGCGGGTGCCGCGTACCTGCCGGCCTTCTGCGACGCCGTGATCATGGTCGACGGCAATGCCAGCGCTTTCCTCGGCAGCCCGCGCATGGTCGAGATGGCCACCGGCGAGAAGGCGACGGCCGAGGAGATGGGCGGGGCGCGCATGCACTGCGAGGTGTCCGGCCTCGGGGACCAGCTGGCCAAGGACGATGTCGAGGCGCTCGCCATGGCCCGTCGCTACCTGGAGTTCCTGCCCGACCACGCCGAGGGGGAGGTGCCGCGGCGCGCTGGGGTGGAGCCCGCTCCGGGCAAGAGCCTCGACGAGCTGATCCCTCAGGCGCAGAACCGCGCCTTCGACGTGCTGAAGGTCCTGAACCGCCTCGTCGACGAGGGCAGCCTGTTCCAGCACCGGGCCGGCTTCGCCCGCGAGCTCGTCACGGCGTTCGCGCGGCTCGACGGCAGGACGGTGGGCCTGGTGGCGAACCAGCCGATGCGGAAGGGCGGGACGCTGAGCAGCGACTCCTCCGAGAAGGGGGCTCAGTTCGTCCAGCTCTGCGACGCGTACGGCATCCCGCTGGTCTTCCTGTCCGACACCCCGGGCTTCATGGTCGGCAGCCAGGTCGAGCGCGACGGCATCATCCGTCGCGGCGCGAAGTACCTGTCGGCGATCGCCGAGGCCAGCGTCCCGCGCATCTGCGTCGTGCTGCGCAAGTCCTACGGCGCCGGCTACATGGCCATGTCAGGGGCGACCTTCGGCCCGGATGCGACCATCGCCCTGCCGCAGGCCAAGCTCGCCATCATGGGCCCGGAGGCCGCGGTCAACGCCATCTACCTGAATAAGATCAACGCGATCGAGGACCCCGACGAGCGCACGGCCTATGTGGCTGCGCTCCGGGCGGAGTACATGATCAATCTCGACGTCTTCCGGGCGGCTTCGGCGACCTACCTGGACGCGGTCATCTTGGGTGACGACCTGCGTGCCGAGCTGGTGCTCCGGCTCGAGCGCTACGCCCGCAAGGACCGCGAGCGGCTGCCGCGCCGGCACGCCGTCATCCGCGGCTGACGGCGGTGCGCCCCGGCGCCACCCCTCGACGGAGCTCTGCCCGAAGGACCCGTGCTCGATGCACTGAGAGGAACAGCCATGCACTACGGCGAGTCAGCTGAGCTGACGATGCTGCGCGAGTCCGTCGCGTCCGTCGCGAACGACTTCGGCTCCGACTACTTCCTGCGGACGGCTCGCGCCGGCGACAAGACCGACGAGCTGTGGGCGGCCCTCGCCAAGCCGGGCTTCCTCGGCGTCAGCGTCCCCGAGGAGTACGGCGGTGGCGGCGGCGGCATCACCGAGCTCGCCGTGGTGGTCGAGGAGACCGCCGCAGCGGGCTGCCCACTGGTCCTGCTGATGGTGTCCCCGGCGATCTGCGGGACGGTGCTCGCGCGCTTCGGGAGCACCGCCCAGAAGGAGGAGTGGCTGCCGGGGATCGCCGACGGCACCGTCAAGATGGCCTTCGCCATCACCGAGCCCGACGCCGGTTCCAACACCCAGGCGATCACAACCACCGCCACCCGCACCGCCGACGGCTGGTCGCTCAAGGGAACCAAGTACTACATCTCCGGCGTCGACGAGGCAGCGGCGATCCTGGTCGTCGCAGCGACCCGCGACGAGTCCGGCGCCCCGCTCGGCATCTCGCTGTTCATCGTCCCGGTCGAGGCGCCCGGGCTGCGCCGTTCGGTCATCCCGATGGAGATCGTCGCCCCGGAGAAGCAGTTCACGCTCTTCTTCGACGACGTCGTGATCCCTCACGCGGCTGTCGTGGGGGAGGTGGGCAAGGGCTTCCGCTCGGTCTTCGAGGGGCTGAACCCCGAGCGCATCACCGGCGCGGCCATCGAGACGGGTATCGGCCGCTACGCACTGGAGCAGGCGACCCGCTACGGCCGCGAGCGTTCCGTCTGGGGCGCGCCCATCGGCACCCACCAAGGGCTGTCCCACCCGCTGGCCGCGGCCAAGATCGAGCTCGAGCTGGCCCGGCTCATGATGTGGAAGGCCGCGGCCCTCCACGACGCCCGCGAAGACGCCTCCGAGGCCGCCAACATGGCGAAGTACGCCGCCGCCGAGGCCGGTCTGCGCTGCCTCGACCAGGCGATCCAGATGCACGGTGGGAACGGCCTGGCGAGCGAGTACGCCCTGGCGCCGTACTGGGGCCTTGCCCGACTCATGCGCATCGCCCCGGTCAGCCGGGAGATGGTGCTCAACCACATCGCGCAGCACTCGCTTCAGCTGCCGAAGTCCTACGGGAGCGTCCGCTGATGAGCCTCGTCGACGCGCGTGCCCAGCTCGACGAGGCCTTCGGGCCGTGGGAACGGCTGACGCTCGCGGACCGCTTCGATCAGCTGGCCGGTCGCTTCGCTGACCGTCCGCTGATCTGCACCGCCGACCGCGACTGGACCTACGCCGAGGTGCAGGCGGCGTCCGTGCGCCTCGCGGCCGGTCTGCTGGCCATCGGTGTCCGCCGCCGCGACCACGTCGCCATGATCATTGCCAACTACCCGGAGTACGTCGTCGTGCGGCTGGCGCTCGCCCGCGCCGGTGCGGTCGCCGTGCCGCTGAACTACGCGCTCAAGGCGGACGAGAACGCCTACCTCCTGAAGCAGTCCGACAGCGCCTTCCTCATCACGATGGACCGGTTCCGCGACGAGGACTACCTCGGGCAGCTCGACGCGATCGCCCCCGGCTGGCGGACGCGGTCGCAGACCGCGCTGCCGGAGCTGCGGGAGGTCGTCGTCTTCCCGACCGGGACGCTCGTTCCGGACGTCCCTTGGACGCTCGAGGGGGTGCAGGCCGCCGGTGCGGAGGTCAGCGACGCGACCGTCGCGGCCCGGCAGCGCGAGTCGGCGTATCCCGACGAGGTGGCTGACATCCTCTACACGTCCGGGACCACGGCCCTGCCCAAGGGCGTCATGCTCACCCACGACATGCTCTGGCGCAGCGCCATGGCGACCGCCTGGGGACGCGGCTACCAGGACGGGTGGCGGCTGTTCTTCCCGATGCCGCTCTACCACGTGTTCGGCTACGTGGAGGGGCTGCTCGCTGGGATGCTCGTCGGAGGAGCGGTCATCCCGCAGGTCCAGTTCGACCCGCAGCAGGCGCTGCGACTCATGTCCGACAAGCGTGCGAGCGAGGCCCTGTTCGTCCCGGCGATCCTCATGGCGCTGCTCAACGAGGGCAACCTCGACTCGTTCGACCTGACGCCGCTGCGGTCCATCTTCTGCGCGTCCTCGCCGGCGCCGGTCCACCTGTGGAAGCGGGCCAAGACGGCCTTCGGCATCGAGGAGGTCCACACCGGCTACGGCATGACGGAGGTCAGCGCCGCCACGCTCGCGACGCGCCCCGGTGACAGCGTGGAGTCCGTCTCTTCCCGGGTCGGTGCGGTCCTGCCGGGCGGCCCCGGGGGAGTGCCGGAGTTCGGCGGCGCGAACACCCAGTACAAGACCGTGGACCCGATCGACGGGTCGGACCTCCCGCCCGGTGCCGAGGGCGAGCTGGCGTGCCGCGGGAACATCGTCACGCGCGGCTACTACGGCAAGCCGGTCGAGACCAGCGAGGTGATCGACAAGGACGGATGGCTGCGCAGCGGCGACCTGGGCCGGATCCACGCCGACGGCCTGATCGAGCTGACCGGCCGTAGCAAGGACATCTACAAGCTCAACGGCGAGAACGTCATCCCGAAGGAGATCGAGGAGGTGCTGGGCGCCCATCCGGCCGTCGAGCAGGCCTTCGTGGTCGGCGTCCCGGACGAGCTCTGCGGCGAGGTGGGCGTCGCCTTCGTCGCGCTGCGCACTGGCCAGTCCGCTACCGAGCAGGAGCTGCGGCAGCACGTCCGTGAGCGCCTCGCCCGTCACAAGGTGCCGCACGCGGTCCTGTTCGTCGGGCCCGGCGAGCTGCCGACCACCGCCTCCGGGAAGATCCAGAAGTTCCGGCTGCGGGAGACGGCGATCAGCTCGCTCGGCCGCACCGAGATCGGTTCTCGCATGACCGGAGGCGGCGGCACGTAGGCCGAGACCTCACCGCCTCCCACCCGCAGCGCACCGCCCGGACGCACGCGACTGACGCACGTCCGCTCCCCGACACCACATCCTGGAGGCACGGGTGGAACTCCCGTTCAGCACGCTCCTCATCGCCAACCGCGGTGAGATCGCCCGACGGGTGACCCGTACGGCGCACCGGTTGGGACTTCAGGTGGTCGCCGTCCACAGCGACGTCGACGCCGGCGCCCTCCATGTGCAGGAGGCCGACCAGGCGGTCGAGCTGGGACCGGCGCCACCGCAGCAGTCCTACCTCGACGTCGACCGGGTGCTGGCCGCGGCCCAGGAGTCGCACGCCCAGGCGGTCCACCCGGGGTACGGCTTCCTGTCCGAGGACGCCTCCTTCGCCCAGCGGGTGCTCGACGCCGGCCTCATCTGGGTGGGACCCAGCCCGGACGCCATGAGTGCGATGGGCAACAAGGTCCGTGCCCGGGAACAGATGGCGGCCGCCGGGGTCCCCGTGCTGAGCGGGACGGCCGACCCGCTCGCCGACGAAGACGAGGCGGCCGCGGCGGCTGCCCGCCTCGGCTACCCCGTGATGGTCAAGGCCGCGGCCGGAGGCGGCGGGATCGGCATGAGCATCGCGCGGAACGAGCCCGACCTGCGCAAGGCGTTCGCGACAGCCACGGCGCGGGGCCAGCGATCGTTCGGCTCGTCGGAGGTCTTCCTCGAGCGCTACGTCGAGCGGGCCCGGCACGTGGAGGTGCAGGTGCTCGGGCTCGCGGACGGCTCGGTGGTCGCTCTAGGGGAGCGAGACTGCTCCGTCCAACGCCGCCACCAGAAGGTCGCTGAGGAGTCGCCCTCGCTCGGCATCGGGGACGACCTGCGGGAGCGGATGCTCGCCACCGCGGTGCAGGCCGCCAAGGCCGTCGACTACCGGAACGCCGGGACCGTCGAATGCCTCGTCGACACGGTCGCGCAGGAGTTCTTCTTCCTGGAGATGAACACCCGGCTCCAGGTCGAGCACCCGGTCACCGAGCTCGTGACCGGACTCGACCTCGTCGAGGAGCAGCTCCGCATCGCCGGAGGGCTCGCCCCTTCGCGCGACCTGTCGTCGGTGACGGCGCACGGGCACGCGATCGAGCTGCGCGTCTATGCCGAGGACCCCAAGCGGTTCCTGCCCTCTCCCGGCCTCATCCGCGAGTGGCGGGAGCCGGTGATGGAAGGCATCCGCGTCGACTCCGGCTACGGCGCCGGGGACGAGGTGACGCAGCACTACGACCCGCTGCTGGCCAAGCTCTGCTCCTGGGGCGCCGACCGCGACCAGGCCCTCGAGCGGGCCGGCGAGGCCGTCGCGGGCTTCGTGGTCGAGGGGCCGAAGACCAATCTCCCCTTCTTCGCCGAGCTGCTGGACCACCCGGAGTTCCGCAGCGGCCACTACGACACCGGTCTGGTGGCGAGCATGCGATGACCGGCGCTACGGACAGCCGCACGCCGACCCGCGACGACGAGGGGACGTGACCATGCCTCAGCAGGCCCACTCGACAGCTCACTGGAGCGAGGCCGAGTCCTGGACGCCCGAGCAGGTCAGGGCCGAGCAGAACTCCCGGCTGCAGGTGCAGCTCGGCTACCTGGCCAGGAGCAGCACGTTCTACCGGCGCAAGGCCGCCGAGGCGGGGGTGGCCCTCGAGAGCATCGACGCTGTGGCCGACCTGGCCCTGTTCCCCTTCACCGAGAAGCAGGAGTTGCGCGACAGCCTCAACTCCCACCCGCCGCTCGGCGAGCACCTCGCCGCTGACCCGGCGGACGTCATCCAGGTCCAGGCCTCGAGCGGGACGACGGGGAGCCCGTCCTACGTCGCGCTGACCCGCGACGACCAGCAGGTGTGGAACGAGATGGGCGCTCGCACCTTCTACGCAGGCGGCGTGCGTCCCGGCGACCGGGCGCTGCATGCGTTCGGCATGAGCAAGGGCTTCGTGGGCGGACTTCCGCTGGCGCAGGCCCTGCAGTACATGGGGGTGTGCGACATCCCGATCGGCGCCGAGGCGGGGGCCGAGCGGCTGCTGCGGGTGCAGGCGGACCAGCGCCCGTCCGTGCTCGTCGGCACGCCGAACTTCCTCGTGTACCTCGCCGAGCAGGCGCCGGGTGTCCTCGGAGTCGAGGCCAAGGACCTCGGCGTCCGCGTGATCAGCACCGGAGGTGAGCCTGGGGGCGGGATCCCCGCGGTGCGTCGACGGATCGAGTCGCTCTGGGGCGCCACCTCCCGGGAGATGCTCGGCGGCACCGACCTCGCATGCCTCTACTGGGGCGAGTGCGAGCAGGCGGAGGGAATGCACCTGCTGTCTCCCGACCTGATGCTGGCCGAGCTCATCGACCCCGAGACCGGCGAGGTGCTTCCGGCCGAGCCGGGGGTCGCGGGGGAGCTCGTCTACACCGCTCTGCGCCGGCAGGCCAGCCCCGTGCTGCGCTTCCGCACCCGGGACCAGGTCGTCGTCACCGGCACCTCCTGCCGGTGCGGTCGCACCGGGATGCTGATCCGCTGCGTCGGGCGCACCGACGACATGCTCATCGTCCGGGGCATCAACCTGTTCCCCAGCGCCGTCCAGGACCTGGTCACGTCGCTCGCACCCCGCACGACCGGGGCGCTGCGCATCGTGGCCGACTTCCCGGGACACAGCACGCAGCAGCCGCTCAAGCTGCGGGTCGAGCGAGGCCACGACATGTCGGTCGACGCGGACGTCGACCTCGCGGCGGCGATCACCGGCCTCGTGAGCAGCGCACTCAACGTGAAGACCGCCGTCGAGGTCGTCGACACCGGCGCGCTCGGCTCCGTGGGTGCCGCCAAGGTGCAGCTCGTGGAGCGGTCGGCATGACCGACCTGGCGGCATCCGCTGCACCGCCGAACGCCGCGGACATGCGCGCGCACATGGCTTTCGGCACCGAGGAGGAGGGGCTGGCCTGGACCGGCCGCGTGACAGGTCCTCGGCCCTGCGCCGACGCCATCACCGCCCGCGAGGTCAAGGGCTTCGCCGCGATGCTGCGCGACGGCAACGCGAGCTACTGGGACGCCGACTGGGCGCAGGGAGCGTGGGGTGGTCTGATCAGCCCGCCCGCCGCGCTCATGACCTGGTCGTGGCCACTGCCCTGGGCGCCGGAGGGCGTGACGCAGAGTGCGCCCATGCTGGCTCCGAGCGTCCCGCTGCCCGGCGACCGTGTGGTGAACGCCTCGACCTCCACGACCTTCCTGCTGCCCATCCACGTCGGCGAACTCCTGTCGGTGACCGAGCGGGTGGAGCAGGTCAGCCGGGAGCGGCAGACCGCCCTGGGTGCCGGGCACTTCATCACGACACGGGCGGAGTACCACAACCGGGCGGGTCAGCTCGTCGCTACGCACGACAACGTGATGCTGCGCTACACCGCCGCCCCCGGCGGACCCACGATGGCGACAGCAGCGAGGCCGGCCGCCGCGGCCGTGCCGCCCTCGTCGGTCGCCAACGTGCTCGCACCCGTGATTGGGCACGCGATCCCGTCCATCCACCTGGCGGTCACGCTCGAGACCTGCGCGCAGAACGTCGCCTTCTCGCGGGACTTCCTGCCGGTGCACTACGACAGCGCGTACGCCCGCGAGAGCGGCGCGGAGAACGCGTTCCTCAACACCATGTTCTGTCACGGCTTCCTCGACCGGGTCGGCACCGACTGGGCCGGACCCACCGCACGCGTCGTCCAGCGCGACACCCGCTTCATCAGCCCCGTGCACGTGGGTCACGACGTCGTCGCGAGCGGACGCATCACCGCAGTCGAGCGCATCGGCGACCGGCTCGACGTGGGGCTGGACCTCGCCCTGCAGAGCGGCCCGCATACCGCCGTCACGTCGCGAACCACGCTCAGGCTCCGACCGGGCACTCGCACTTCCTCCGATGAAAGGCCCTGCCCATGACCACCTCCGACACCGCCCCTCAGCACGACGATGTACGGCGCTACGCATCCGACGACGTGCTCTACCGCATCGAAGGCTCCGCCGCCGTCATCACCATCGACCGTCCGCACCGGTACAACGCCTTCACCGGCAAGACGGTGGAAGACCTCATCCGCGCCTTCCGCACGGCGTGGGCGGACCGTTCCGTGCGCGTGCTCATCCTCACCGGCTCCGGCGACAAGGCGTTCTGCACCGGCGGGGACGTCAAGCAGCGGGCGGAGACCGGTGACTACGGCCCGACCGACAGTGGGCTGTTCGAGATCGAGCACCTGCACCGCGTCATCCGCGAGGTCCCCAAGCCGGTGATCGCTGCCGTGAACGGACTCGCCATCGGCGGTGGGCACGTCCTGCACGTCCTCTGCGACCTGTCCATCGCGGCCGACCACGCCCGCTTCGGGCAGGCCGGCCCAAGGGTGGGCAGCTTCGACGCCGGCTTCGGGACGAACTACCTGGCCCGCATCCTCGGTGAGAAGCGGGCCCGCGAAGTGTGGATGCTGTGCCGGCAGTACGACGCGGCCACCGCCCTCGAGTGGGGGCTGCTCAACAAGGTCGTGCCGGCGGACCTGCTGATGGCGGAGTGCCTGCAGTGGGCCGAGGAGATCGCGGCGCTGAGCCCCACGGCCCTGCGCTTTCTCAAGCACTCCTTCAACGCCGACACCGAGCACCAGGCCGGGATCGCCCACCTCGCCAACAGCGGCCTCGATGTGTTCCTCGACAGCGACGAGGCCCGAGAGGGCGCGGTCGCCTTCGCCGAGCGCCGGCAGCCCGACTTTCGTCGATTCGCCTAGCCCGGCGCCCCCGACCGTTCACGCAGGCCGGTGGCGCACCACCACGTCCGCCGCACTCCGGCGTGCCTTGAGCTCCCCAGGAGATCTCGTCCCATGACCTACCTCCACACCGCACCCACGCCGTACGTCCTGGCAGACCTCGTGCCGAGACGTGCCCTCACCGACACAGCACTCGTCGTCTCAGGCGCGGCGCTCACCGCGATGGCCGCCCAGGTCAGCTTCGCCCTGCCCGGTACGCCCGTGCCGGTGACGGCCCAGACCGCCGCCGTACTGCTCACGGCGGGAGCGCTGGGCGCCCGTCGTGGCGTCATGGCGCAGCTGCTCTACCTGCTCGTCGGCATCGCCGGCGTACCTGTGTTCACCGACGGCGGGTCGGGCGCAGCGTCGGTCCTCGGGGCCACAGGTGGCTACCTCGTCGCCTTCCCCATCGCGGCGTGGGTCGTCGGGTCGCTGGCTGCCCGCGGCCTGGACCGGCGGCTGCGTACGTCCCTGCTCCCGTTGGTTGCCGGCAGCCTCGTGTTCTACGCGGTGGGCGTCCCGTGGCTGGCCCTCTACGCCGACGTCAGTCTGGCGAAGGCCTGCTCCATGGGGCTGTGGCCCTTCCTGATCGGCGACGCGTTCAAGGCCCTCGTCGTCGCCTTTGGCGCCCCGGGCGCCTGGCGCCTCGCTTCCCGCTACGACCGCAGCTGAGGACGGCGAGGCAGCGGCTCTCGGGACGAGGCAACGGTTAGGCTGCCCCTCCCGGCCGTGGACGGTCAGGTGTGGGAGCTCGCTCGTGCAGTGCAGGGAGGTGGGCCTAGTGGGTCCGGCGCGGCACAGGTGTCTGGTTCGACGCCTGACCTCCGAACGGGGAGCAGATGACCGGTAAGGCACGTCGGGGCAAGGGTCAGGACACTGCCGTCGCCATCCGGGAGGCGGCCGCTGCACTGTTCGCCCAGCACGGGTACGAAGCGACGTCCCTGCGCGAGATCGCCTCAGCCGTGGGCATCCAGGTGGGGAGCCTCTACAACCACATCGCGGGCAAGGACGAGCTGCTGTCGGTCATGATGATCGAGGTCATGGACGACCTGCTCTCGGCGTCCACGGCTGCGGTCGAAGGCGTTGACGACCCCCTCGACCAGCTCGTCGCGGCCCTCGACTGCCACCTGCGCTTCCATGCGGTGCGGGCACGCGACGTCTTCATCGGGAACAGCGAGCTGCGGTCGCTCAGCAGAGCCGACCGGCGCCGCCTGATGGTTCGCCGCGACCGCTACGAGGAACTGATGCTCGGGCTCGTCGAGGCGGTCATGGGTCCGGTGGACGAGCGTCAGCCCAGCGCACGGCTGCAGACCTACACCGTGCTGGCGATCGGCGCGCACGTTCCCAGCTGGTACCGGCCGGACGGGCCGCTGACCCTTGACCAGATCATCCACGACTTCACCGAGATCATCCTCCGGCAACTCGGCGTCCCGGCGCGCACCCGCGCGCGGGTGACTCGGCACACGGGGGTCTCGCGTGCCGGGTCCGACGCAGGCTCTCCTTCCACGTCAGGATGAGAGCCATGGCAGCACCGAGGAAGTACCCGAAGTGGCAGCGAGCGTGCCGGGTCTCCTGAACAGGCTCTCGAGCATCAGCTGGGTTTCCCGATCCACCGAGGTGATGACCGTGCCGACCATGCCGCGGGTGAGCAGCACCTTGTAGACGTTCCGGACCAAGCGCTCGAACTCCTCGTCGCTGACCTTGGCCCGGTTGCGGAAGTCGGGGTCCTTGTTGGCCGAGCGGACGGTCACCCACCGGTCAGTGCGCCACACGAAGTCGGGGCCGAGGATGACGCCACTCCAGTCGTACTCGAAGCCTTGCGCCGTGTAGACGCACCCGACCTGCTCGAAGCCTCCGTCGTCGCTCGCCCACAGGGCGGCCGGGGGAGCGCCGCCCACGCTCCGGTCCCCCTTGAGGTTCCACGGCTTCGACCAGCCGTCGACGGTCACGTCCGGTACGAGCGTGCCGTCTTGCCTCGGGTCGCTCCAGGGCCAGCAGTAGCCGGCCGTCATCCGCGCGCCGTAGCCCTCCGCCAGCTTTCCCCTGAGCGTTGCTTCGAGTGCCCGAGCGTCAGGGGCGGTCTCGACGTGGAAGGCGCTCTCGCCCTCCCACGCGACGGGACCGCCCGGCTCCAGACCCAGCAGCCGCAGGACCCAGTGCACGTACGCCGCGCTGCCGCCGCACCGGAACTGGACGTCGAGGTCGATGCGGTGCACGGGAAGCCCGAGCGCGCGTGCGTGACGCTCGATGTCCTCGCTCGTCCCGAGCTCACCGGGACGTACGACCTGGTGCTCGTCGAGCAGGAAGACGGGGACCCGGGCAGCGGCGATGAGCTCATCCACCTGCGCACGAGGCTCTGCTCGCAGGTCCTTGGCGGTCCAGCGAGAGACCGAGGTCTCGCGGATGCGATGTGCCTCGTCCAGGATGAGCACGTCCAGACCGTTGCGGTCAGCGCGCATGAAGTCGTTGAAGTACTTGAACAGCGCCTTCGTGCTGCTGGACCGGTGGCCGGCGACCTTGCGGAGCGTCTGCGTAAAGGACCGAGACCCGGTTGCGTGGACCACAGTACGGCCGCGCCGGGCCAGTTCGCCCAGGAGGGAGAGGGCGATGACGCTCTTGCCGCTGCCTGGGCCGCCGGTGATGAGAACGACGCTCTTGTGGTCAGCCTGATGCGCCTTGGCGACCTCGTGCAGCACCAGTTGGTAGGCAAGCCGCTGCTCCGCGAGCAGCACGAACTGCTCCCGTGCCTGGACCTCCTCTGCAGCGACGCTCAAGAGCTGGCGCGAGGGAGCCGCTGCTGAGCTCAGGAGCACGTCGGCGTACGGAGCCCCTGAGACGTCCGGGTCGAAGAGCCCGGTCAGGTGAGTGAGCCACTGCGCTCGCTCTCCGCCCGTGAACAGCCGGCCGTAGGTGTCCTGGGGGTAGTCGCGAAGGTGCTCCACGGTCAACGGGTCCAGCGCGTTGTGGAGGTAGGCCGCTCCCTGCACCGAGCCGGGCATGTCGTGGAGAGCCCTGGTGAACTGGACGAGGTAGTCGCAATACCCACGCACCTGTGCCACCGGGTGGAGGACGGGGCGCGGCCCGTAGGCGTCAACGGCGACCA
This sequence comes from Frankiales bacterium, assembly GCA_025965615.1. Classification (GTDB taxonomy): domain Bacteria; phylum Actinomycetota; class Actinomycetes; order Mycobacteriales; family SCTD01; genus SCTD01. The sequence continues at coordinate 2,474 of JAOPWP010000121.1, read as the reverse complement.
GGCCGGGGTCGTCCTCCCACCGCTTGGCGGCGCTCCACTGCTTCAGCTCCACGACGAGGTACGACGCTGCGCGGCTCCGCGGGTGCTGACCGGCGAGGACGACGTCAATGCGCTTGCTGCTCAGGGGAAGGGCGTGCTCGACAATGACCTCTACCTGCTCGAGACCAGCCTGGATCAGGTCGTTCGCGAGGACCGGAAGGCTGCCCTCCCAGCTACGGATCTCCGACGGCGAAGCACGACGCCCGGTCGCGTGACGCATCTGCTCAGCGATGCGCACCCCCAACGAGCCCTCGAGCGCGAGCGCGGCGAAGCCAGCAGCTGACGCGCGGAACAACGACACGGCTCGACCCCAGGCAGCACGAAGGAACTCGTGCGGTGGGGGCGTGTCCAGGGAGGAAGCCCGTCGGTACCGCTGGAACGGACCCTAGAGGACGGGAAGGCCTACTTCGCGTGAACTTGGTCAAAGCGGCACGCGAGGACGTTCGAGGGAGGAGGGTCGCCCGTACCCCCTTCGAAGCGAGTCGCCATGACGCAGCCCCAGGCCCCCGTCGCTCACACCCTCGACGGCCTCCCCATCTTCCCGGCCCAGAGAGTGCCGGAGGGCCAGGCACAGCCTTGGGGTGTCACCGATGCGGGGGATCCGATCTGGCACGCCCCACCTGGTGACGTGGCGACGGGCGGGCCGGCGCCCCTCGGCATCTTGTCGAACGGGCAGCTCGTCTACGGCACCATGGACGTGAGTCACGGAGCCGGCGCGACCCCGCTGTGGCGGAAGAAGCGCGTGCTGGTCCCGCTCGCGCTGGTGCTCCTGGTCGTTGCCGCCGGAGCTGTCGCTCCGGAGGAGCCGGACAACCCCGCGGCCAAGAACGCCGCCGGGGAACGGTCGGTCGCACCTCTCCCGCTTGGAGGCGGAGTTCAGCAAGCCGCCGAAGTCGAAGCGAAGCGGGTGGCCGACGCGGCCGCGGCCAAGCAGGCTGCGGATGCTGCCACGGCGAAGTCGGCTGCGGATGCCGCGGCAGCCAAGTCGGCTGCGGATGCTGCTGCGGTGGTGAAACAGGCTGCGGATGCCGCCGCGGTCAAGTCGGCTGCGGATGCTGCCGTGGTGGTGAAGCAGCAGGCTGCAGATGCTGCAGCAGCCAAGCAGGCGGCCGCTGCTGCGGCTCAGAAGGCGTCATCCGCAGCAGAGCCAGAGGTTCCCACTGCGAAGCGCTTCGCGAACTGCGCCGACATGCAGGGGACCTATCCGCACGGTGTCGGGAGGCCAGGCGCTGTCGACAGCACCGCCGGCGTGCCGGTGACCACGTTCACGCGTTCCGCAGTGATCTACGAGGCCAACAGCGGCAGCGACCGTGACGACGACGGCATCGCTTGCGAGAAGCGCTAGCACGGTGAGGGAGCCCACGGGCCGGTCGCACAGGCTCAGCGGACGGACTCTGCTCAAGCTCGTGGCGGCTTCCCTCTCCGTCCTGATTGGCAGCGCGTGTGCGCTCCAGGAGGAGCAGGCGCCGCGGGAGAACCGAGCGACTGCCGCAACGGAGTCCCAGCCCCCCGCCAACGCGGGTCCCGCCGCGCCAGGAGTGGTCACGGCTGCGCCGGCTGTCCCGCAAGCAGGCGGCTCAGGTGCGTCCTCGGCACCGCCTGCGCCCGCTACTGCGGCCGTCCTCCTGCGGGCCGCCACGGGGGGCGATGGCGACTCCTGGCGTGACACCGAGGGCAACGAGTACCGGCTCGGCCTGGTCAACGCGCCCGAGACGAACGAGTGCTACGGGCCTGAGGCCACGGCGAGTCGCAAGGCGCTGACATCGTCGGGATTCAGCGCTCAGGTCTACGCGCGCGACACGTACGGCCGGGACGTCTCGGTCGTGACGACTGCGGGAGGGGTCAACGTCAACGTTCACCTGGCCCGCAACGGTTTCACCAACGACAAGTACCTCGAGCAGTTCCGGGTTGAGAACCCAGCCCTGGGGACGGCGCTCGACGCCGCCTTCGTGGCGGCGAAAGCCGAGCGGAAGGGGCTGTGGGGTGCGTGCGGAACGACTCGCAGCCGATCGCCAGCGCCAGTCGCCTCTCGCGCGGCGCCGGCACCCGTGCCACCACCGGCGACGTCGAGCGCGTCCTGTCACCCCGACTACGCCACCTGCATCGCCGTCAAGGGCGACGGGTCGGGCCGGGGTGACGCCAACGACCTCGACTGCGGGTCGATCGGCAAGAGGGTGCAGGTGAGAGTGTCCGGGATCGATCCCTACCGCCTGGACGGCGACGCAGACGGCATGGGCTGCGACTAGCTCTCCACGAGACCTGCTTGAGCTCAGATCGTGCGCGAGCCGGAGTCCTGCGGTGCTGCTCAGCAGCACCATGCGCTCGGCGCTGACGCGGTGAAGGTCGGCACGTGGGCGCGGTCGAAGGGTATGGAGTTCGCGCACGTGTTCCTGCCTCAGGTCGACCGGACGACCCAGCTCCTCACAGGGGCCGGG
>JAOPWP010000111.1 GCA_025965615.1 Frankiales bacterium | reverse complement strand
CGAAGGCGCCCGTCACGGCAAGGCACACGGAGCCCAACTCGTCGGCGCTGCCGACGGGGTAGCGGCCCTGGTGCAGGCGCAGTCCGGCCGAGAACACCGAATAGGCGGCCGCGGTCAGTGCGGCGGCCACCACCAGGTCGGGTGCATTGATCTGCTCGAGGGCGCCGTCATAGCGTGCCGCGCAGGCCAGGGCCAGCGCGACGAACACCATCGACCCGTCGGTTGCCAGCAGCCACCACCGGCGGAGCCGTCCACGCCGACGCGCCCGTCGTTCGATCACGCCCCCCGTCCGGGCCGGATCCGGGAGCACCACTCCTTCCGTCACCGGCCCGAACGCCCGGCCCCCACGGGGCCGGCCGACGCCTGCCGACCGCGAACACGGGGCGCTTTCTTCTGGCCTTCCGACCGGCGTCCGGCGCGGTCTGCCGGCCTCCGGCCGGGATCCGCCTCGTAGCCGTATCCGTAGCCGTATCCGTGGCCCTTCGCCACCGACTGCGGCACCCGGTTGAGGACCACACCGAGCAACTTGGCATCGATCCTGTCCAGCGTGGCAGCGGCCTCGGTCAGCTGTTCCCGACGTGTGGCCCCGAACCGCGTGGTCATCACACAGCCGTCCGACATCACCGCGAGCAGAGCCGCGTCGCTCACGGCCAGCAGCGGGGGAGCGTCGATCACGACGAAGTCGTTGAGCTCGCGCAGGTCTTCCAGCAGCGTTCGCATCTGCGCCGAACCAAGCATCTCGCTGGGGTTCGGGGGCATGGGGCCGGCCGCCAGCACGCTGAGCTTGCCGTCTCCCCACGGCTGGGCCACCTCATGCAGGGACACGGTGCCGGCCAGCACGTTCGTCAGTCCCGCGCCACTGATCAGGCCCATGTACCGGGTGACCCGAGGGCGGCGCAGGTCGGCCTCGATGAGCGCGACCCGGCTGCCCGACTGCGCCAGAAGAGTCGCAAGGTTCACGGCGAGCGTGGACTTGCCCTCTCCGGCGAGCGCGCTGGAGACCACGATGACCCGCGGCGGACTGTCCACATCGAGGAACTGCAGGTTGGTGCGGATGGACCGGAACGCCTCGGCGCTGACCGACTCCTGGTTGAGATCGGAGACCAGATGGGTGTCGGCCAGCATCGGGTCCTCCAGGATCGTCCCGATCACGCCCTTCCCGGTGATCGCCCTGACGTCCTCAGCGGACTTGATCCTGTCGTCCAGCAAGGTGCGCAGCAGTGCGATCCCCAGGCCGGCCAGGAGTCCGATGACCAGGCCGAGAATGAGGTTCTGCTGCACGTTCGGGCTGACCGGGGTGAAGTTGTCGGCGGCTTCTTCCACGACCGCCACCTTCACGGTCGAGGCTTCTGATCCGGCCGGTGTCTCCAACTCGCTCACACGCTCGGAGAAGTGCCGGGCCAGCGACTTGGCGATGTCCTGAGCTCGCAGTGGCGACGTGTCGGTGACCGTGACGCGCAGGATGACCGTGTCGGGGACCACAGCAGCGGTGACCTGACCGGCCAATGCCGCCGGGGACATGTCCAGGCCCAGCTCGTCGGCTACGAGACCGGCCAGCTGCACACCGGTGAGCAGCTCGGCGTACGAGGCCACGCGCTGCTGGGAGAAGAGGTTGCCCTGGTATGCCGCGGACGTGTCGGTCGACGCGGAAGTGGAGACGAACAATTGCGTCGAGGAGATGTAGGTCGGCGTTGCCAGCCAGCTGAGGACCCCGGCCGCGGCCATAGCGGCCAGGCCAGCGCCGATGACGAGCCACCATCCCGATCGGAGCGCGTTGAGCACGTCCTTCAGGTCCACGAATCCCCCGCTCGAAGGCGAGGCCGCATCGCAGCCTCGCTTACTGTGCGCCACTAAAGCATGACTCTCCGGCGGCCAGGCGACGATACCGCCCGGAGAACGTCTCGGAGCTGCGGGTGTTCACAGTGTCGCGCCGCGTGACTGAACGTGCAGATGGGGCCTGGTCGACACGTCATGCGGCGGCGTCTCGCGCAATGCCCCACGGCAACGGACGCGGCGTGTTGCAACCGCCGGATGCTGCTCCTCTTCGTGTGCACGGGCAACGCCTGCCGATGCCCCTGGCGGAACGCCTGGCCCGCACCTTTCTCGACGATGCCTTCAGCGTGTCGGCCCTGGCATCGGTGTCGGGAGCGCAGGAACGCACGCCGTGGTCGGACACGAGATGGACCAGTCGTCGGAAGGCGTGCTCCGTGGCCTCGGTGGCAACCCGGCGGGCTTCCGCGCGCGCCGGCTGGCCGTCGAGAGGGTCGAAAGCGCCGGCCTCACGCTCACGATGACCCGCCCGCACCGCCGGGACGTCCTGAAGCCGGCGCCGCGAGCGATGTTCTGCACGTACACCCCGCGTTGGGCGGCGAACCTGCTCGGCCACGTCGCCTCGGACCTGCTGCCTCCACTCACCCCGCCGGCGGACCGGTTGCGCGCCCTGGCCACGGTCCTGGGAAAGCGGCGCGCGACACGCCGCAGCGCAGACCGGATGCCGACGACATCCGCGACCCGGTGGGGTCCCGAGCCGACGTCCATCAGGCCGGCGGCGGCCAGATCTTCGGAGCCCTCGCCCCACTGCTGCAGGTGTTGTGCAACACACCGCAGGTCGGGGGCGTGTCGCGGCTTCTTTCTCCGGACGCCGACCAGCCCTCGACGGACGCCCAGACGACCCGGATCACCCGCTACCGGCCGTCGGCCGGCAGGTACAACTCGAGCATGCCGGCCAGGTAGGCATGTCCCGCATCGTTCGGGGACACCCCGTCGCCGGCGATCAGACCCACGCCCTCGGTGAACCATCCCTCGACCAGGGGGTCGACGAAGGTGACCCCGGCCGCCACGGCGGCGTCGCGTACGGCGTCGCGCACGGCAAGCACGCTGGCGGGGACGTTACCGCCCGGCCACACCGGGCCGACGATGACGACGGCCGTCGCGGGCGCCTGACTCCGGATACGGGAGATGGTGTCCGCCGCGTTCTGCTGGACCTGCCCGACGTCCTCGTTCATGTCGTTGCGGGAACCGACCACCAGCGTCACCGTGGCGTCGGGCACGGGGGCGGTCCGCACCAGGTCCAGGAAGGTCTGCCCGGTGGTCCCAGCGGCCGCGTAGCCGGCCCGCGGAACGGCATGGAGAGCCAGCTCCGCCCGGGTCTGCGCCGCCAGGAGCGCGGGCCAGCCGGCGTTCCCCAGACCGCCCTGCTCGTTCCCGGCCGCGTAGCCGTCCCCGTACACAGCCAACAGGGAAGACGCCGGCGCCTCAGCTGCGGACGGAACGGCGGGCACCGGCACCGCAGCCGGCGTGGGCGACACCGTTGCTGTGGCGACGCGTTGCTGCGCGACGTAGTTGTCCGCCGGCGCGGGACGCGTCGCCAGGCAGAACAGCAGCGCGGCGTTGCCGATCACCAGAACGACGAGGACCACCGTTGCCCACCAGGGTGGGCGCTCCAGAGACATTCCGCGCATGACTTTTAGCGTAACCGGGCAATTGCCCTGCGTGAAGGCGGCGCATCCCGCCCGCCCGGCTGCTCAGCGCTTGGCTGCCGCCGTCCCTGCGCGCCCCGCGGCGACCCGCGCGAGGACACCCTTCACCAAACCCCAGAGAGTGCCGAGCCCGTACAGCACATGAGTGCCTGCGGCTACCAGCGGCATGAGCGCGACGACCGGCGCCGGCCGATCCCTCGCCTCCACCGCGGCGGCCAGCAGCACGATCCCGTACGGCGACGCAAGCATCAGCGGCCATGGGGACGCCAGGACCGCGCAGACTCCCAGGAGAGCAGCCCCCGCGAGGCAGGCCCCGGCGGGGACGAGGTGACGGGTCGAGAATTTCACCCCCCACGCTGCTACCGGGTGGCCGACCCAGTAGCCGTTCCAGAAGGTGTACTTCACGTTCTCCCAGACACCGGACCGCGCCTTGTACTTGATGGTCACGTCCGGAACCAGCAGAATCTTCGCGCCCATGCTGCGCAATCGTTGTACGAGGTCGTAGTCCTGGCTTCGCGCCAGGTCCTCGTTGTAGCCGCCCGCACGTCTCAGCGTGTCGGCCCGCCAACAGCCGAACGGCACCGTGTCCACCGCGCGGACCTCACCTCCACCGACACGGAAACCGGCGTTGCCCATCACCCACTTGTTCACCAGGCTCGCCGCGATCGCCCGACCGAAAACGCTGGCCTTCCGCGGCACGGCGTCCCAGACGCCGCCGGTGACGTCGGCCTCGTGCTCCTGCAGCACTCCTGTGAGTCGGGCTATGTACCCCGGGGGATAGAGCGAATGCGCGTCGAGCCTCACGATCACGTCGCCCGTCGCGGTCTCGAGCCCGATGTTCATCGCGCTGGCCGTCGTTCGCCGCGGATTGTCCAGCAGCCGCAGCGACGGGTAGCGGACCGTCAGGCCCTTCACGATCTCCCGCGTTCCGTCCGAGCTGCCACCGTCGACGACCAGCACCTCCGTGACCAGGTCGTCCATCATCGAGGAGAGGCAGTCCTCGATGAAATCTGCCTCGTTGTACGTGGGCACGATCACCGTGATCCCGGTCAACACCACTGAGCTCACGCAGTCACCCCGGAAGCCTTGCGCGCCACCAGGTACAACATGGCGTAGGGCACCGAACCGCCGGGCTGAAGTGCCGTCAGATGCTCGAAGGGAGTGTCGATCAGCTCCACCTCCGACAGCGGCCGGAGGCGTCGATAGAGCAGGCGCTTGAGCACCGCCCGCAGCCTCAGCGAGCGCGGGATGAGATTGAGGCGGACGACCGCCCGCCGCACCGCGTCCATCCACGGCCGCTCCGCCGTCGCCAGTGACTGGAGCGGAAAGCTGCCGTAGCACGTCGCATCGAACCCCAGCGCGGTCGCTGCCAGTGCCATTTCGCCGCTCCCCGGGTACACCGTGCTGCTGGGACTGCGACTGAAGGCGGGTCGCGACGGGTTCGGCCAGGTGACGACAAGGACGCCATCCTGGCGGAGAAGGCTGTGGGCCTGGGCGAGGAACCCCCGCCAGTCCTGGAAATAGTAGATGGCCTCGAGGCACGCGACCACGTCGAACGACGCCGGCTCCAGCCGCAGATCCTCCGCGTCCCCGACGTGCACCGAGGCGGAGGGAACGGCCCTTCTGGAGTCCCGGACGTTGGCCTCGTCGCGGTCGAAGGCGACGACGGAGCGGGATTCCCGGGCGATGAGGCTCAGTGCGTAGCCAGAGCCGCACGCGACGTCGAGCAGGTCACGCCCCTTGGACAGGTCCGCGACGAGCGAATGGCGCAACTGCGCCATCGCCATCTGGTCGGCGTCGGCTCGGGTTCGCGCTGTTTCCGTGAGGGAACGGAATTGCGTTCTCACGGCCGACCGCCCACCGTGACTGCAGTCCGCGCCGGCGTGGCATCCGGAGCAGCGGTCGTCTTTCGCGGACCCGCTGTCGCGGCCAGAACGAGGAAGATCCACATCAGTCTCGAATCGTAGTAGTCACCGGAAAACAAGCTGGCCAGCCCCACGAAAAGCCCACAGATCAGCGCGACCCGGCTTTCCACCGACCGCAGCGCAGGTGGCACCGATCGGTAGGCCGCCAACAGCGCGCCAACGGCACCGAGCAGGAGGGCCAGGCCAATGAGGCCGCCCTCCGCGGCCACCGCCAGCGGAAGGTTGTGCACGTACTGCTCCTCGGAGTGCAGGGCGGTCATCCCGTAGAAACCATCGAGACCCAGCCCGACGACCGGCTCGCTCTGGAACAACTCGAAGGCCTGCCGGAACAGAACGTCCCGCCCTGACGCGTACCCCTGCTCCAGGGTCGCCTCCAGGAACCGCTCCCGGACCACCTCGAGGACCTCGTGGCCCCAGAGCACCCAGGCGCCGGCCCCGGCAACGCCCAACGGGACGGCTACGGACAGGACTCGAGCCGCCCGGAAACGGAACAGGTGAGGCGCCGCAGCCATGACCGCGGTGCCGGCGGCCGCCACCAGCCCCCCGCGGGAGCCCGAGAACACCATCCCCGCCGCGAACATCGGCAGCGGCAGGAGGAATACCGCCTTTGATCCTGCCCGGACGAAGAAGTACACGGCGGCGATGCTGGCGATGACCATGATCCGGACGAAGACGTTCGACCCGCCGCCCAACGCCGCCCAGCGCCCACTCGGGTCGTGCCCGTACCCCGACAGGGCGGCGAGGAAGTACACGACCCCGGCGCCGAGGAACAAGGCCATGGTCACGCGGACGACGCGGTCACGACCCCATCGGGCAAGGAGCCAGAACACCCCGACCAACACGGCCAGCACGATGTTGTCCATGAGCGCTCGGAACAGCCGGGCGCCGTCCGGGGCCCACGCAGCGGACACGACCTGGTAGCCGAGGAAAGCGAAGACGAGGCCGATCGCCAGCCCGTTCCATCGGGCCGGCTGCTGCTCGACCTGTCGGGCGGTGCGCTCCTCGATGATCACGACGATCAGCAGAAGCCACAGGAGCGCCACACGCGGGTCGTTGAGCACCGGCACTTCCACGCCCAGCCGGTCCAGCGTGAAACGGCCGGCCAGCAGGCACATGAACCCGAGCAGGATGGCGATGGTCCCGGGACGATGCCGCCCCGTCCGGTCAGTGCGCACCGACACCTCCACGGGCCGCGGCAAGACGCTGTCCGGTGGCCCGCAGCACGGCCACCTGGCTGAGCCCGCCCAGCATCAACGCAGCGATCCCGAACCCGGTGATCGCTGCGTCGGTCGGGGAGAGGAACGAGGCGGCCAGGTACGTCGTCGCCACCTCCACCGCCAGCGACCCCACCAGCAGGGGCACTGTGAGCGGGCGGTCCTGCAGCGCGTCCAGCACAGGACGGGCCGCGTAGAAGGCGGCCAGTGCCACTGCGGGAAGCAGACCGAACCGCAGTACCGGAACAGCGCCGGCGAACTCCGGGCCCAGATAGGCGCGCACGATCACCGGGGCGAGGAGGAACAGCGCGCCGACCGCGACCCCGGCGAGCGCCACGGCGGCGATCGGCATGAACCGGAGACTGCGCCAGGTCGCGGCGCTCACCGAGGGCCCGGCGAGCTGGCCGCTGAGCCGTGGAAGGAGGACGGGGGTCAGCGTGGCGAAGACCGAGCACACGAGCGCAACCGTCGACGTGGCGAAGCCCAGATAACCGGTCTCGGGCCCGCCGTCCATGGCGTTGGACACGAAGAAGACGGGGAACACGTACAGGGCAGGCAGGGCGACGTCGCCCGGCACGCGGCGCAGGCCGTAGGTGAGCACCGTGGACAGCCCCGGACGGGGTAGGTCCGTGGGCGCCGCCTCGCCGCGCCGTGGAGAACGGACGACCAACGCCATCACGGCGACCGCGAGCGCCACCAACACGGCCCCCTGGACCGCCAGGAAGAGATCGACCCGGCCGACCAGCTGGAAGGCGACGACCGGCACCACACCGAGACCCACCAGCGTGGACACGTTCGCCGCGGCCACGCGTCCGGTGCCCCAGAGAGCGGCCACGGCCAGCGCCAGCAGGCAGATGCCCGCGAGCGCCACAAAGATGGTGCGTACCGGGCCGGCGCCGCCCGGGATGGCCAGCAGGTCGCCGATGTGCGGCGCAGCTGCCCAGCCGACGACACCCACAACGGTCACCAGCCCCAGCAGGACCAGGAAGGCCTGCCGGCCCAGCCGGCCCGCGCCCGCGCCTGCACGCGGAAGATAGCGCTGCAGCGCGATGACCAGGCCGACCATCACCACGGGCTGCAGGGTGGAGATGACTCCTCGCGCGACCTGGTAGTACGTGAACCCGTCCGGGCCGGACTGGGCGGCAACCAGGTGAAACAGCGCCAGCCCCGAGACCAGAGTGAGCACCTCGACCACGTAGGTGGCGGCATAGTCGCGACCCAGCTTCCCGCGCCACCGCCAGATCCCTGCTCGCTCGTTCGTGAGCAGCTGGGACACGTCCTCAGACCGCTCGCGGATCGGAGGGCACCTCGCGGGCGATCAGCGCCTCCGCGGCGGAAGGCTGCAGCACCACCCGGACGGTCAGCCAGAGGATCCGCACGTCGGTCCGCAGGCTTCGCCGCTCGACGTAGCGCAACCCGAGCGCGATCTTCCGCGGCCGGATCAGTTCGTCATAGGCGAGATCAGGGTCGGCATGGCCGGCGAGGATCTCCCCCTCGTTCCGGAAAAGGACCGACGACCAGTCGGTGATGCCGGGCCGCACGCTGAGCAACCGGCGCTCGTCCGTGGAGTAGCGAGCCACGTCGTCGGCGACCTGTGGACGGGGACCCACCAGGCTCATTTCGCCCCGCAGGACGTTGACGAACTGCGGCAACTCGTCGATCTTCCAGCGCCTGAGGAGCTTTCCGACACGAGTCAGCCGCGGGTCGTCGGCGGCGGTCGAGGCGCCTCCGAGCGACCCGGCGTCGGTCACCATGCTGCGGAACTTCAGCATTCCGAACGGTCGGCCGTGCAGGCCGATACGTGTGCCGCGGTACAGCACGGGTCCGCCGTCCTCCGCCTTGATGCGGACCGCCGCCCACGCCCACACCGGAGCCCCCAGCAGCAGCACGCCCGCGGCCGCCCCCGCGTCCACGGCGCGCTTCAGCACCGCATAGCCCCGGGATGTTCCGAGGTCGGCACGCACCAGCCGCGGCGAGTCGTAGGAAGTCACTGGCCGCTGCCGCCCGTCACGAGGCGCCGAAGAACCGGCGCACGCTCGAGGCGACGTATTCGACCTGCCAGTCCTCCAGCTCGACGTTCATAGGCAGGGAGAGGACACGCCGCGACAGGCGCTCGGTGTGGGGCAGACTCCAGTGCGCGAGTCCGACACCGGGCTGCTTGTGCACGGGGGTCGGCCAGGAGACGAGGATCTCGATGCCGTCGTTCTGCAGGTGCTCGACGAGCCGGTCACGGTCGTCGGTGGTGATGGCGTAGTTCTGGAAGACATCGAACCGGCGCGGGTCGTCGTCCGGGCCGACGGGGCACTCGATGGCGTCGAGCCCCGCCAGCATCGCGGTGTACCCGCGGGCAATCTCCCGCCGCCGCTCGATCCACGAGGGAAGCCGGCCCAGCCGCCAGTCCAGGATGGCGGCCTGCAGGTTGTCCAGACGGCAGTTGTAGCCCCACCCGTCCACGCCGCTCTTGGTCACCCGGCCGTGGTCGCGCAGCTGGTGGAGCCGTCGAGCCAGCGCGGGGTCATCGGTCAGCACGGCTCCGGCGTCGCCCAGCGCGCCGAGCATCTTGGCCGGATAGAAGGAGTACGCGCTGGCCAGCCCGAAGGTGCCGGCCGTCCGTCCGTCGAAGGTGGCCCCCAGGGCCTGCGCCGCGTCCTCGATCACCACGGCGCCGACGGAATCGGCTGCCTTCTGCACGGCGTCCATGTCCACGGTCCGGCCGTTGAGGTGCACCGGGATGATGACCTTGGTGCGCTCCGTGACGGCTGCCGCCAACCCGTCCGTCTGCATCAGGTGGTCGTCACCGATGTCGACGAGGACCGGGGTCGCACCCCGGAGCACGAACGGGGACAGCGTGGCGATGAACGTGTGCGCGACGGTGACCACCTCGTCGCCCGGACCGATGTCCAGCGCGTGGGCGAGCAGACGCAGGCCGTCCGTGCAGTTGCTGACCCCTACCGCGTGCCCGGAACCGTTGAACGCGGCCAGATGGGCCTCGAAGTCGACCAGTTGCTGGCGCAGCATGAGGTCA
>JAOPWP010000072.1 GCA_025965615.1 Frankiales bacterium | reverse complement strand
CCTCCCGACCCACCACGCTCGAGGCTCCCTCGAGCACCGTCACCGACGAGCCGAGCCGGCGGAAGGCCTGCGCCAGCTCGACGCCGATCGGGCCGCCGCCGAGCACGAGCAGGTGCTCAGGCAGCTCCCGGAGCGAGAACACGTTCGTGTTGTCGAGGGAGGGGACCGTGTCGAGCCCGTCGATCGGCGGCACCGTCGCCCGGGAGCCGCTCGCGACCACCAGTCGCTCGAAGCCCACCGCCCGGCCCTCGACGTCCAGGCTGGTGGGGCCCGTGACCACTGCCCAGCCCGTCAGCAGGTCGATGCCCTCACGGGCCAGCAGCTGCGGCGACTCGTCCTGCTCGATCTCGCTGATGACGGCCTGGACCCGGTCCATGACACCCGGGAAGTCCACCGCGACGAGCGCTGAGAAACCGTAACCCGCACCGCTTCTGGCGGCGTGCACCCGCCGGGCGGTCTCCAGCAGGGTCTTGCTGGGAACGCAGCCGAAGTGGGTGCAGTCGCCACCGGGCCGCGCCGCCTCGACGAGAGCGACCCGCCGTCCGTCGCGACGCGCAGCGCGCGCGGCGGCCAGGCCGGTGGCACCCGCACCGATCACGACGAGGTCGTAGTCCGCCATGCGGCACAGTCTGTCAGGCCACCTCCTCCTGTCAGGCCACCTCCGCCGAAGCCCGGGCAGCGGTCGCGCGGGCGAGCCACCGGGCCGGCACCTCAGGACGCACCCAGGACCGGAGGCACAGCCGGCCCGGGCCGGACCCGACCTACTTCAGCAGGCGGCTGAGCCGGCGGTCGGCGAGCGGCTGGCCGCCGGTCTGGCAGGTGGGGCAGTACTGCAGCGACTTGTCGGCGAAGGACACCTCGCGGACCGTGTCACCGCAACGGGGGCAGGGCAGGCCGGTCCGGCCGTGCACCGACAGGCCGCTCTTCTTCTCGGCCTTCAGCTTGCCCGTCGCGAGGCCGTCGGCCCGCTGGACGGCCTCCCGCAGCGTGTCCACCAGGGCCGTGTGCAGGCGCTCCACATCGGCCTCCGCCAGGTTCGCCGCGGGCTTGAACGGCGACAGCCCCACCTCCCACAGCACCTCGTCGCTGTAGGCGTTCCCCACCCCGGCGATCAGCGACTGGTCGGTGAGCACCCCCTTGACCTGCGACCGCACCCCTGCGAGCAGGCCCGTGAGGACCTCCAGGGTGAACTCCGGTGACAGCGGATCGATCCCGAGACGGGCGACCCCCGGCACCGCCGCCAGGTCCTGCACGACGTAGACCGCGAGGCCCTTGCGGGTCCCGGCCTCGGTGAGGTCGAAGCCGGAGCCGTCGTCGAGGTGCACCCGCAGGCCGATCGGCCCCTTGCCCATGCGCGGAGGAGCGGGCGGCAGCGACTCCCGCCACTGCAACCACCCCGCCCGGGCGAGGTGCACGACCAGGTGCAGGGCAGAGGGGTCCTCGGGGAAGGCCTCCCCGAGCGCCAGGTCGAGGAACTTGCCGTGCCGCGCGACACGGTCCACCGACAGGCCGGCGAGCGCCGTGACCGGGGGGTCGTACGTCTTGAGCACGTGGATGCCCGGCGCGTCGACGCGCGCCACCACGCGACCGACGGCACGGCCGCGCAGGAAGGACGCGAGGGCCTCGACCTCTGGCAGCTCCGGCACGGCCCCACCTTGGCACGGAACGACGCGGGTCACGAGTCGCAGGCGTTACGTTCGTCCGCGAGACAGGGTGCCCGCGAGCGGGCGCTGGAGCACGGGAAGGGCGGTCGGGTGCGTCGGGTCCCGCCGGACGAGCAGGCGTGGCTGGCGACCTACGACCCGTCGCAGTTCCCTCCGTTCGCCGTCACCGTCGACATGGTCCTGCTGACCGTCCGCGACGGGGCGTTCAGCGTCCTGCTGGTCGAGCGGGCCAGCCACCCGTGGCTCGGGGCGCTCTCCCTGCCGGGCGGCTTCGTCCAGGCCCACGAGGACCTCGAGACCGCTGCGGTGCGACGGCTCGACCGGGAGACGGGCGTACGCCGGGACGCCGCGCACGTCGAACAGCTCGGGGCCTTCGGGGCTCCCGATCGCGACCCCCGCATGCGGGTGGTCTCGGTGGCGTACCTCGTCTTCGCACCGGACCTCGAGGCGCCGCAGCCGGGCGAGGGGACCCGCTCGGTGGGCTGGGTCCCCGTCGACCAGGTCGACCCCGCTGCGCTCGCTGCCGACCACGGCCTCATCCTCGCCGCCGGGGTGGAGCGCGCGCGGGCCAAGCTCGAGTACACCCCGCTGGCAGCGGCCTTCGTGGGCGAGCAGTTCACCGTGGGCGAGCTCCGCCGGGTCTACGAGGCCGTCTGGGGGCATGCCCTCGACCCGCGCAACTTCCACCGCAAGGTCACCGGTACGCCGGGGTTCCTCGTGCCGGTCGGGCGACCGGCACCGGTGGGCCCTGAGGGGGGCCGCCCTGCGGCGCTGTTCCGACGCGGTGGGGCCACCTCGCTGCGGCCGTCGATGCTGCGGCCCCCGCCCGGCTGAGCGCCCCGCGGCTGCGGCCTCAGGAGGACAGCAGCAGCGCGAGGCCCCCGACCGTGAAGGCGATCATGACGGCGACCAGCGGCAGCTGGCGCGACGTGACGCGCTCGGTCGACTCCCGCACCGCGCGGTCGTGGGCCAGGACCACGCCGACCACGTGCCCGACGACCACGGCCGTCACCTGGACGAGCGCGATCGTGCGCGGGGTGACGACGCTGTAGTCGACGGCCCTGCCGTAGGTCCCGAAGAGGTCGACCCCATCTGCGGCGAAGGGGTTGCTGGCGAGGATCCACGTGGCCTGGCCGTCGAGCAGGAGCAGCGAGAAGTAGTGCGCGATCGCGTAGCCCGCGGCGATCGGGACGAGCGTGTGGGCGTAGCGGGCCGGCCGCTGCTCAGCCCGGTCACCGGGCGCGGCCGCGAACGGTGCGGTCGCCCCGACGTAGAGGGCCGCGGCGAGCCCGATCATGAACAGCAGCCCCACGGTCCCCGGACCTGCCGACAGATAGGCGTCGCGACCCGGCCCCTCGGCCCAGAACTGCGTCCGGGACAGGCCGTCGAACCCGGTCGACCCGATGAGCACGAGGACGACAGCGACCAGCCCGCGCTCCGGGCGCACGCCGTCCAGCCCGTCGAGCGGCGAGCGCAGGACCAGGCGACCGTCGTCGCGGCGGCCGAGCGGTGACAGCCGGCCGAGCAGGCTGCTGTAGACCTCGAAGCCGTCGCCCCGG
>JAOPWP010000069.1 GCA_025965615.1 Frankiales bacterium | reverse complement strand
AGGTGCTGGTCCGGAGCAACGTCGTCATGGAGGGCTACTGGCAGCTGCCCGACGCGACGGCCGACGCCCTCGAGGACGGCTGGTTCCACACCGGCGACGGCGGGGTCATCGACGACGAGGGCTACCTGTCGATCAGCGACCGCAAGAAGGACGTGATCATCACCGGTGGCGAGAACGTGTCGTCCATCGAGGTCGAGGACTGCCTGTTCAGCCACCCCGCTGTCGCCGAGGTCGCCGTCATCGGTGTGCCGAGCGAGAAGTGGGGCGAGACGATCAAGGCGTTGGTGGTGCTGTCCGGCGAGGCGACCGAGGCCGAGCTGATCGCCCACTGCAAGTCCCGGCTCGCGGGCTACAAGGCCCCCACGTCGGTCGAGATCCGCGAGGCGATCCCCCGCACGGCGACCGGCAAGGTGCAGAAGTTCAAGCTGCGCCAGCAGTACTGGGCCGACAAGGACCGCCAGGTCAACTGAGAAGCGCCGCTCAGGTCCCGACGTTCGCGTCGAACCGCACCGTGACGTCGGTGTAGCCGAAGGACGCGGCCAACCCGGTCAGCATGCTGCGCGTGTTCTGCTCGCTGCGCCGGAGCAGGTCGCTCTCGGCGGCCGCGGTGGTGAGCTTGCCCTCGGCAGCGCGCGCGACGGATCGCTCGGACGTCGGGTTGTCGCTGAAGGCCCCGCCGATCCGGTCGAGCACGCCGCGGTCCCGCGAGATGACCCGGCTCTGCTCGAGGTCGACCGCCGGCGCAGCGAGCCGTGGCGGAGGGAGGGTGATCGTCACGGCCTGCCCCCGCACCTGGACGGCCCCCTCGCCGAGGCCGCGGAAGTCGACCATCCCGTCCACCGTGCCGACCGCGAGGTAGGTCGTCCGCTCGCCCTTCACGACCCCCGGGACGTACGGCACGTCCTTCTCGCGGTCCACGACGACCTGGTAGCTGCCCTGCGCGGCGCGGTAGTCCGAGAGGTCCGTGAGGGCGAGCTGCAGGGCCGGCCGCTGCCGGTCGACCGTCTGCTCCTGCAGGGGGTTCCCGAAGCTGGGAAGCGCGTCGAGCACGCGGTCCACGCCCAGGGCCGCCACGGCGACCAGGGCGGCACCGCCGACCACCAGGGCCGTGCGGTTGCGGGCCGGGCTCTTGCGAGAGGGTCCCGTGCCGGGGGGACGGTCCTGCAGGGTGCTGACCATCGACGGCCTCCGGGTCCGGGAGGGACAAGTGGGACCTACAACACTTTGCGGGCGTGCGCTCTTCCTGCCCCGCCGAGGTGAGGCCGACCCCCAGCGGGGAAGGCCGCGGGCATGACCACTCCAGGCGACGCCACCGGCAAGAGCGCACCCGACACGTCCGGCGACACGACCGCAGCGGACCGAGCCGTCCCGGGTGGGTCGGCCGACCGCCTGGACTCGCCGGGGGAGGGCAGCGGCGGCCTCCCGTCCGCGGGGGCCGACGGGGAGACCGGAGCCCGCGAGCAGCTGCGCAAGGACCTCGGCGAGCGCTCGCCAGACGCAGGTACGGAGGAAGGCGACTCCCTGGAGCAGGCAGCGGCGATCGGGGAGACCGACGACCCCCAGGGCGGCTCGATCCAGAGCGTCGGGTCGCGGCCCTGACCGGGTCCTGACACGCCCGTCGGCGTGACCCGTCGCTGGGGAACCAGCGGATGCGGCAGCCGCTCGCCGGGCTGGCCCGGCTCAAGGACCTGCCCGAGCTGGTCGAGCAGGAGCGCCTGCGCGACAGGCTCCGCCGTTGGCCGATCCCTCGTCACACCCGAGCTGTGGTCGAGGACACGCCTCGACCGGCGCGCCGACTCGGCCGCGCTCTTCTACCCTGTGGTGTGACCCTCGCGCCGGCACTCGCGCTGCTGACGGTCACCACTGTGCGCGTGGACGACCCTGGACATCTGCTGGACCTGCTGCCCGCCGAGGGTGCGCTCGCGTGGGTCAGCGGGGACGAGGGGCTGGTCGGCTGGGGCGAGGCGACCCGGCTGGAGGTCTCCGGTCCGGACCGCTTCGCCGACGCCGACCGCTGGTGGCGCGACCTGGGTGCGGCAGCCGTCGTCGACGACGAGGTGGGCCTGCCGGGGTGCGGCCTCGTGGCGTTCGGGTCCTTCGCCTTCGACCCGCGATCGGCCTCCTCCACGCTCGTCGTCCCGTCCGTGGTCGTCGGACACCGGGGCGGTTGCTGGTGGCTGACCACCGTGCAGTCCAGCACCGAGGCCCCCGTCGACGCCGGGCTCTCTGGACACGGCGAGCCCGTGGCGCCCGGGGCCGTCCACTTCTCCGACGGAGCTCGGACCAGCACGGCATGGACCCAGATGGTCGCCGGGGTCGTCGACCGGATCGCGAGCGGTGCGGTCGAGAAGGTCGTGCTCGCCCGCGACCTCGAAGCGCAGCTCGACGAGCCGCTCGACGTGCGCTGGCCGCTTCGGCGCCTGGCGGCCGGCTATCCAGGTTGCTGGACGTTCGCCGTGGACGGGCTGATCGGTGCCACCCCCGAGCTGCTCGTCCGCCTCGAGGAGGGACTGGCCACCTCCCGCGTGCTGGCCGGCACGATCCGCCGCAGCGGCGACCCGAGCCTCGACAGCGCGCAGGCGGCCGACCTGGCGTCGTCCAGCAAGGACCTGCAAGAGCACGCGTACGCCGTGACCTCCGTCTCGGAGGCTCTGTCGGAGCACTGCGCGTCCGTCGAGGTCCCTGCGCGCCCGTTCGTCCTGCAGCTCCAGAACGTCATGCACCTGGCCAGCATGGTCAGCGGCGTCGTCGCGGACTCCTCCACCTCCTTGGGCCTTCTGGCCTCGCTCCACCCCTCGGCGGCCGTCTGCGGCACGCCGACCGACGCCGCGATGGAGGTCATCCGCGAGGTCGAGGGCATGGACCGCGGCCGCTACGCCGGGCCGGTCGGCTGGATGGACACCTCAGGTGACGGCGAGTGGGGCATCGCCCTGCGCTGCGCCGAGGTCGACCCGTCCGATGCCCGGCGCCTGCGCCTGTTCGCCGGCTGCGGCATCGTCGCCGGCTCGCGGCCCGAGCAGGAGCTGGCTGAGAGCTCGGCCAAGCTCGTCCCGATGCGCGACGCCCTGCAGGCCTGAGTGCCCGCGCCCGGTGCCTACGGGCCCAGCAGCGTCGACTGGGTGAGGGAAGAGGTCGAGCACCTCGAGGCCAGCTCCGGGGTCGCGCGTGACGGTCGCCCGCTCGTCGTGCTGACCACGGTGGGCGTACGGACCGGCCTCCGGCGCAAGACGCCCTTGATGCGGGTGGAGCACCGCGGCACCTACGCCGTCGTCGCCTCGATGGCAGGGGCTGATCACCACCCTGCCTGGTACGCGAACGTGCTGGCCCGTCCCCAGGTCGAGCTGAGGGACGGCGCTGTCGTCCTGCCCCTCGTGGCGCGAGAGGTGGACGGTCCGGAGCGGGCCCGTTGGTGGTCGCGCGCCTGCACCGTGTTCCCGTCCTACGCGACCTATCAGAGCCGTACGCGGCGGCGGATCCCGCTGCTCCTGCTCGAGGCGCCGGTGGTCGCTGGCTGAAGGGCTTCGTCGCGAAGCCTGCTGGTGCACAGGCGGTCTCGCGCCTCCGAACTGTCGGTGAGCCGGGCTAGCACTCCCTGCTGGTCACCGCGTGCACGTCGTCCCGGTGGTGCGGACGGTGCGCCGGCTCAGGAGGGCGCGCCGAGCAGCTTCGTCCGCTCCTCGTCGCTGAGCGGGCGGGGCCGGCGGTCATCACCGATCGCCACGAGGACGACCCGCCCGACGCCGGACTCGGCGCCGCCATCGGTGATGACGTGCCGCACGACGAACGACGTGCGCCCCACGCTCTCGACGCTGATCGCGACCTCGACGGACCGGGTGGAACCGGAGATCTCGCGGCGGTAGTCGCACTCGGCCCGGGCGACGAGCACGCCGCCGCGCAGGGTGCCGCCGTGCTCGTGCATGAAGGCGACCCTGGCGGTCTCCATGAAGGCCAGGAACTGCACGTGGTTGACGTGACCGAGGGGGTCCAGGTCGGCGAACCGCACCTGGATGGTCATCGTGAGGACCGGGGCGCCGCTCACGCGGGACGGTAGGCGTCGACGCCGTCGACGCTGCCGCGGACCAGCCGGCCCTGCGCTGCGAGCAGGACGAGGTGGGCGCCCGTCTCGAACACGGCGAGCATCGCGTTGAAGACGTCGAGGTCCGCGAGCCGGTGCTCGCGCCGCGTCCACGTCAGCTGCGCGGCGACCTCCGCGGGGGTCACGGCGCCTGCGACGACCGCAGCTTCGGTCTGGTCGAGGCGCCGGCCGTGGAAGTCGACCAGCTCGTCCACGCGGGCGTGGACGCTCGGGGCCACGGCGCCGTGGGCCGGGAGCAGCAGCGCGTCCGGGCGGGCCCGGACGACCGCCAGCGAGTGCAGGAAGGCGCCGAGCGGGTTGGCGGACAGGACGCCCTCGAAGCCGATCGACGGCGTGATGGTCGGCAGGACGTGGTCACCCGCGAACAGCAGCCCGCCGGCGAGGTCGTGGAACACCAGGTGCCCGACCGTGTGCCCCGGCGTCGCGACGGCCTCGAGGGTCCGGCCGCCCGGCAGGTGCAGCGGCCCCTCCGCCAGCCACTCGTCGGGAAGCTCCCAGTCGGTCCGGTCCAGGACGTGCCCGGCGGCAAGGGCCGTGAGCTCGGCCGCGAGCGGCCCCGCACCGAGGGAGCGCAGCTGCCCGACCTGCCCCTCCATCGGACCCCGGCCGTCCGCGTGGATCAGCTCGAGCGACGGGCGCTCACCGATGCCGAGGCCGACGGAGGTGCCGAAGTCCCGGCGTACGGCCACGGCCTGCGTGTAGTGGTCCCGGTGGACGTGCGTGACGAGGAACCGGCGCACGTCGGACAGCGAGGCGCCGATCTGCTCCAGCGCCGAGACGAGCAGGGTCCTCGACTCGGGGATGGACCAGCCGGCGTCGACCAGGACGAGGCCGTCGTCGGTGCTGACCACGTAGACGTTCACGGCTCGCAGCCCGTCGTTGGGCAGGGGCAGCGGCACGCGGTGCACGCCGGGAGCCACCTCGTAGGCGCCAGGTTCGGTCCAGGCACCGGAGCCGGAGCTGATGTACGCGCTACCCGTGTTGCTCGAAGAGGTCACTGCGCCTGTCTACCTCGCGCACCGACGGCGTCCGCCACGGCACCCCCCAGCGCCCGGGCCAGCGCGACGGAGGCTGACCTGTCCGTACGCACTTCGACGACGCGGACCGACCCGGCGGGCGCCAGCGCGTCGCGCAGGGCAGCCGGGTCGTCGACGCGCAGGTGCGGAGTGGCCGTGGCCGCGCACAGGGCCGCCAGGTCCACTGCGTGGGAGGTGCCGAACACGCGCTCGAAGGCGTCCCCGTGGGAGGCCGCGCCCTGCTCCAAGGTCCCGAAGATCGCCCCGCCGTCGTTGTTGACCACGACGATCGTGAGGTCGGGGCGCGGCTCGTCGGGGCCGAGCACCAGGCCGTTCGCGTCGTGCAGGAAGGTCAGGTCGCCCAGCAGGGCGTACGCAGGGCCGCCGCCGGCCGCCTGGTGCGCGAGCGCCGCCCCGATCGCCGTGGAGACCACGCCGTCGATCCCGGCCGCGCCCCGGTTGGCCAGCACCCGCGTGCCCGCCTGCGGCGCGGTGAGGAACAGGTCGCGCACGGGCTTGGAGCTCCCGACCACGAGCAGACCGCCGACCGGGACGCTGCCCGCGACCTCGGCTGCCACCGCCGGCTCCGCGAGCCCGGCCGACCCGGACAGCGTCTCCTGCACGGCGGCGGCGGCGGCCGCTCCGGCTTCCTGCCAGGCGGACAGCCACGACGGGTCGACGGCTCCGCCGGATGCCACCGGGACCGCGGGCAGCACGCGCGACGCCGAGCGGGAGGCGTCCGGCCACCACCCGGACACGGCCGCCACGTCGGACGGGCTCGAGGCGATCAGCCGGCCGACCGCCCGCGACAGCGTCGGCCGCCCCACCACCAGCACCCGGTCGGGCCGGTGCCCGTCCAGCCAGCCCGGCGCGCCCAGGACCAGCTCGGGCACGAGCAGCAGCTCCGGGCACGGGTGGGCGCCCGACGAGGGCTCGGCGACCACGGGCCAGCCGCGCTCCCGGGCCAGGGCGACAGCCTGGGCGGCCGCACACGCCGGTCCGTCCCCGAGCACGACGACCGTACGGGCCGGCAGGTCGTCCGGCAGCCCCTCGACGAGCCGGGGTGCCAGTCGCTCGGTCCAGGCCCGGTCGCCGGCACGGCCCGCGA
>JAOPWP010000045.1 GCA_025965615.1 Frankiales bacterium | reverse complement strand
CCGCGAAGCCGCGCCGCCGACGGCGGGGCCGGGGCGTGCGCTGCGGCTTGCTCCGGGGCGGCGGGGCGGGCGTCCCGCCCAGCGCGTCGCACAGACCCCCCGGCGTCGTGAGGTCGGGGCTCGACGTGGCCCGGCTCGGGTCGAGGGCACGCACGACGACGGCATCGAGGGAGCGGGGGACGCCTGCCCGGATCTGGCTGGGTCCGGTCAGACGCCCTCGGGACGGCCCGTCCCGGCCGACCGGCGCGGCGGGGAGCCCCGCCGACGGCTGGGGCGTGCCGCTCGTCGGCCAACGAGCCGTGAGCAGCGCGTAGAGGAGCGCCGTCAGGTCGCGCACGTCCGCGGACGCGGGGTCGGGATCGTCGGCCCGCTCGGCCGGGACGGCCCGCTCGGGCAGCGCCCTGGACATGCCGACGTCGGTCAGGCGCACGGACCCGTCGGGAGCGAGGAGCAGGTTGCCCGGGTGGAGCCGACCGTGCGTGAGCCCCGCGTCGTGCAGCGCGGTCAGGGCGTCGAGCAGCTGGGTGACCAGGGCTCGCGCCTCGTCCGGCTCCCACGGGCCGTCCGCGAGCAGGGCCTCGGCCAGGCTCGGACCGTCGACCCACTCGCTGATGACGTACGCCGTGCCGGCTCCCGGCCGCCCGTCCGCAGAGGGGGGCGACTGGACCGCGGCGTCGTAGACCCGCACGAGCACCGGGTGCGTGACCGCTCCGGCGGCCCCGGCCGCGGTCAGGAAGGCCCGCACGCTGGCCTCGTCACGGCCGGTGGTCGGCAGGAGCTTGGCGGCGACCGGCCGCGCGAGCACCTCGTCGTGGGCGAGCCACAGGACGGGCTCCGCTGGGCCGGCCCCGGGGACGTCGGCCCGGGCGGCCCCCACCGACCGGATCAGCCGGTAGCGGCCCGCGATGCGGTCACCCGCGGAAAGCGGGGCAGCGGAGGCCGGACCGGAGGGCGTCAGGACGGGGCCTCCCGGTGCTGCGGGCGACAGCCCGGAGGACGCGTCTGCCACACCAGGAGTCTAGGCGGGCGGCCCTGCGGCGCCCCCACGGCTCGCTCAGCGCGGCGGAGCGACCGAGACGGTCCTGGAGGCCGTCGCGTACTCGCGCAGTGGCGGGATCTTCTCGACCAGCAGGGTCGGCGTGCTCCGCTGCAGGCTCAGGCGGACGGTCCCGGCGGGGTCGACCGTGAAGGACGCCGGGTCGATCGTGTCCCCGGCGGCGGCGCCGGCGAGCGCAGCCTCGTAGGCGACCTGGATGTCCTTCGCGGTGCTGTAGCTCTCGGCGGCGCGCCGGGCCGCCTGCTGCGCCTGCTCCTCTGCCTGGAAGGTGGCTGCGCCGATCGAGATCGCGTCGAAGGCCATGACCCCCAGGACGGCGAGCAGGCCGACCACCTTGGTGAACCAGCCGAGGATGATCTCCCCCGCGTCCCCCTCTGGCAGCCGTCGGTGCGGGCGGGTGCGGAGGGGGGACATGCCGACAGGATCGGCGCGGCAGCGGGTCCGCTTGAGCACCACCCGTCAGGGGGTTCAGCCCGGGCGGCAGGTCAGCCGAGCCGGAGGCGTCGCAGCACGGGCCCCGCGACCTCGTCGACCTCACGCACCCGGAGCCGCCTGGCGACCAGCACGTAACCGGCGGCGAGGACCAGCCCGCCGACGACCAGGGTGACCAGCGAGCCGAGTGCGCTGTCTCCGACGAGCCGCGGCAGCACCACCACCACGAGCGCCGTGGGCAGCGCGGCCGCGAACGCCGCCAGCAGGCACCGGGCGGCCGTCTGCAGGACGGCGCCCCCCTCGAGCCCGCCGATCCGCCGGGACAGCACCGTCGAGCACAGGACCAGACCGGCCGCGAAGGAGGCCGCGTGCCCGGCGGCCAGGCCGACCACCTTGAGGTCGTCAGGCAGGAGCGCGTAGAGCACCAGGTCCACGACCACGACCGTGGCGCTCACGCCGAGGTTGATCAGCATCGGCGTACGCGTGTCCTGCATGGCGTAGAACGAGCGGAGCTGGACCTGGTAGGTGCTGTAGGGGACGAGCCCGATGGCGAAGACGGCGAGCAGCACCCCGATGAAGCGGGCGTCACCCGCCGACACCTGGCTGGCGGGGACGAGGGTGAAGACCGAGACGGCGAGGACCCGTCCCAGCACCAGGAAGGCGACGGCCGCCGGCACCAGGACCGCGACGGTCAGCCGCAGCCCGTGGTTCAGCGACCGGCGCAGGTCGTCGGTGCGCCCGTCGCCGGCGGCCCGGCTCATCCGCGGCAGCAGCGCCGTGATGACGCTGACCGCGACGACGGCGTGCGGCAGCTGCCACAGCACGTACGCGTAGGTGTAGGAGGCGTAGCCGCGCCCGGGCGCGAGTGCTCCCGCGCCGATCGCGAGCTTCACCACGACGACGTACGCGGCCTGGCTGATCACCACCGACAGGAAGACCCACTTCGCGAGGCGGGCGGCGTGACCCAGACCGGCCCCGCGCAGGTCGAGACGCGGGACGAACCGGAAGCCCACGCTGCGCAGGGCGGGGACCAGGGCGAGGGTCTGCGCGACGATCCCGAGGGTCACCCCGATGCCCAGGACCGTCACCTGCGCGTCGGTGATCGTGCCCGGCTCGACCCGGTCGGGCCCTGGCATGAGCAGGAACACCACGCCGGTGAGGACGACGACCAGGTTGTTGAGGACCGGCGCCCACATCGGCGGCCCGAAGCGGCCGCGCGTGTTGAGGTAGGCCCCGAGCACGGCGCCGACCCCGTAGAACAGCACCTGCGGCAGCAGGAACCGGGCCAGCACCACGGCCAGGTCGCGTGCCTCGGGGTCCAGGCGGTCGCCGTAGAGGTCGACGATCAGCGGTGCGGCGAGGACCAGGAGCAGCGACGCCACGCCGAGGGCGAGCACCGTCAGGGTGAGCAGCCGCTGCGCGTAGGCCGCTCCCTCGTCACCGTCCTGCTTCGCCGCCCGTACCAGGAGCGGTACGACGACGCTCGTCAGCACTCCGCCGAGCAGCAGCTCGTAGACGATGTTGGGCGCGGTGTTGGCCAGGCTGAAGGCGTCACCGACCGCGGCGACGCCGAGCACACCGGCGATCACGACCGTGCGCAGGAACCCCGTGGCCCGCGAGGCGACGGTGCCCACGGCCATCGAGCGGGCCGAGCCGCCGAGGGAGCTCACGTCGACGCGCCGTCCGGGCGCCGCAGGGCCCGGCCGGTGATCCGGACGCCCGCCGCGACCAGGAGCACGGCGGCCGCCACGCCGGTGATGCCGAGCGCGACCCGGCCGTACTGCGTGCTGCGGACCGCGAGGTCCACCGGCGGTCCGAAGGAGTCGCCGCCGGCGTCGATCAGCTGGGCCCTCGCGACGAAGCGCCCGGAGGTCTGGACCTCGACCTCCACGGCGACCTGGATCCTCTGGTTGCCCGGGATCTCGCGCACCTCGGTGTCGCTCGAGGACAACCGGGCCTCGGTGGTGTCGTCGAGGCGCACCCCGACGGACACCGGCTGGTTCAGGGTGTTCACCACGTCCAACCGCATGGTCCCGGTGCTCCCGGTGAGCGTGACCGGACCGCTGATGAGCCGTACCTGGCCGCGCAGCCCGTCGACCTCCTCGCGCAGCATCGACAGCATGCGCCGCCCTCCCGCCGGGTCGTCGCGCCAGGCGCTGCTCGCCGCCCGCCCCCGCGCGCGCAGCAGGGCGGCCTTGGTCGCCTTGGCCTGCTCGCTGCCAGCGAGGAGCACCTCGTCGGTGAGCTGGTCGGAGCGCCGGCGGACCTCCGAGAGCTGCTCGACAAAGGACGCGGGCAGGGCCGCCGCGCTCCGGTCCACCCGGCCCGGAGCAGGACGCGCCTCGGGCTGCGCCGGGCCCTGGGTGTCGGGCAGCTGCGCGCAGCGCTCGGTGCCGGCGGCGGCGCTGGCGAGGGAGACCGGGCACAGCCAGGGCAGCCGCCCGGTGTCGGCGATCACCTCGCCGGCCAGGTCGGACTGGAGGTGGGCGTGGCGCCGCGGCGCCACCAGGAACGTCCGGGACTCACCGGGGCGCTCGGCGGCGAGGACGGCCGTCTCGGCGATCCACCGCTGCTCGGCCAGGCGCGGACCCTGCCACGTCGGGTCCGACGGGTCCGCCTCGGCCAACAGGGACAGGCCGGCGTCGACGGTCAGGGCGGTGACCGGACCGGTCGTGGAGGACAGCGTGCTGCGGGCGCCCGGCGTGCGGCCGAGCCGCTCGGGGACCTCGGGGAGGAGCTCGTCACCCAGGACGACAGTCGGCGGCTCGCTGCCCTGCCCGCCGGCGGCGAGCGCGTCGAGGGCTCCGCCGATCGGCCCCGGCGGGGCCCAGGAGACCGACGTCAGCAGCTCCTCCACGCCGAGGATCCGGCGCGCCTCGCTCAGGCCCAGCCGGCGCAGGAGCTCCACGTCGTCGCGCACACCCGACTCGGCCCGGCTCAGCGCGACGACGTCGGGATCCCCGTAGGGCAGCGCCAGCACGCTCCCGACGGCGGCTGCGGCGCGCACGCGCATCAACCACGACGCCGCCGCCGCCGATGCGGGATGCCCGACCGGCTGCCCCCGTTCCAGCGCCGCGTGAGGGCGGGTCATCGTCTCGACGGTCGCGAGCAGGTCGGGCTCCACGGCGTACGTGACGGGGACCGGCTCACCGCGGCAGGGCTGGGTCGTCGCGGGGGGCTCCGCCGTGGGGGGTGCCGCCGTGGCAGGGACCGTCGGGGCCGCTGCCGCGAGCGGGACGTCACAGCCGCCCATGGCTCCCGTGCGCGCCGCCTCGAGCGTGCGGGAGAGCCGGCCCGGTCGTGCCGGGTCGCTGGTGAGCAGCCCCTCGAGGGCGCCGTCGAGCAGCGCCCCGTCGGGGTCCGCGCGGGGCTGGTCCACGAGCGGGACGAGCCAGGCGAGGCGGCTCGGCGCGATCGGACCCTCGGGGAACCAGGGCACGAACGTCGAGGCGAGGCCCACCGA
>JAOPWP010000036.1 GCA_025965615.1 Frankiales bacterium | reverse complement strand
GGCCCGGATGGACGCGGTCCGTTGTGGTCGGCCCCACCGGGGCCGTTGTGGTCGGACGTGTGGTCGAACCGCCCCTGCCGTCGCTGCCAGGTTGGCCTCTCTAGGCCCCTGACCTGGCGATTCGTTGCTCCCCCGTCTGGACTTGAACCAGAAACCCTGCGATTAACAGTCGCATGCTCTGCCAATTGAGCTACGGGGGATCGCGCCGGCTGGCCGGCAACGGGGGCCAAGGCTAGCGCACCGGACGTCCGTCCTGGATCTCGGCGACAAGACCGCCAGGAAGGTGGGCACGGAGCCTGTGCCGCGCCGCCACGAACGCCTCCTGGCGGCCGTAGCCGTGCCGATTGTGGGGGCTACCGCCTCGAGCACGGTCACGGTGGACGGCATCCGGACCTCCTGCAGGTCGTCGCCTGGGACTTTCCTTTCCTGTCCGACCCGCCCGCCGATGCGGCCCCGGGCCCGGACAGCCCTGGAGGCGGGGGTCGACGGGTTCGCGCCTGACGTCGAGACGACGGCCGAGAGGACCTACGCGACCGCAGCGCATCGAGCTCGACCTGTCCCACGTCCGGGCGTACGACGGTGACCGGCCCTGGTCGAGCAGTCGCTGGCAGAGCTCGGCCGCAGGCTGCCCGTGGCGCCGGGCCGGGCGTACGACATGGGCAGCGGGGGCGGTCGCAGCGGCCTGCCGACCCGGGCCGGGACCTGGCGCTACCTGGACGCGGCGGAGCCGGACGGCGCGGTCGGCGCGCACCCGTGGACCCTCGAGAAGGTTCGCGACGAGCAGTGGGATGCCTTGGCGGACTACCCCTGGAAGGTGCCCCTCCCTAGATCGTCGAGCCAGGTGGTGGACCGCGCGCGGCTGGGTAGGGGCCGGGCTAGACATCCGTTCGACGCGCCCGTGGAGGCCAACATGTTCAAGAAGCTCACCCTGTTCGCCGGCTTCGGTGCCGGCTACGTCCTCGGCGCCAAGGCTGGCACGGAGCGCTACAACCAGATCCAGCAGAAGTTCAACGAGTTCGCCGGCAAGCCCGCGGTGCAGAACGCGACCTCCACCGTCAAGGACACCGCCACCGGTGTCGCCGGCACCGCGAAGCAGACCATCAACGAGAAGGTCGAGACCCTGTCGGACAAGGGCGGCAAGAGCGAGTCCACCCCCGACGTCGTCGTCGACCTGGGCCCGTCCACCACGGTCCCGCCGCCCGTCTCCTCCCCCTCCTCGACCCTCGGTGCTCCGACGACCTCCGCCACTCCCGTCGTCACCCCGAAGCCGATGACGGGTGCCGCGGCCAGCGACACGGCGTCCGACAGCGGCCGCCTGTGAGCGGTCGGGTCCCAGAGCACGCGTCCGAGGCCGAGGCCGAGGGCATCCCCGACCCTGGCTTCGCCGGGCCGGGTCAGCTCGAGAGCGGCGACAGCGAGGCCGTCATCGAGCCGCCTCACGACACCGCCCTGGCGGTCGACGAGTTCGGGACGACCGCCGCGGAGCAGCGCGACGGCGAGTCCCTGACCGGGCGGCTCGACCGGGAGGTCCCCGACGTCCTTGCCGACGTCGAGCTCCCGGCCGACGAGTCCGAGGGCGCGGACACGCCGTTCGACGAGCGGGCCGGTCAGGGAGTGGGACGGCTGGTGGAGCCCGACGAGGGCGCCCGAGGCGACACCGAGCCCGACATGGTGGCGTCGGACGTGGGCACCGACCTCGGCGGCTACTCCGCCGAGGAGTCCGCCATGCACGTCGTACCCGAGGTCTGACGAACCCCGGGCCTGGGTAGGCGAACGTCGTGGTCCGTCTACGGCGCGTCTCCTGCTCGGGTCCGGGGATCCGCCGTGTCCGCACGGGCAAGGGGTTCCGCTACATCGACGCGGCCGGCCAGCCGGTGCGCGACCCCGCCGTGGTGCAGCGGATCAACGACCTCGTCATCCCGCCCGCCTGGCAGGACGTGTGGATCTGCTCGGTGGCCACGGGTCACATCCAGGCGACGGGAGTCGACGTCAAGGGTCGCCGCCAGTACCGCTACCACGACGCGTGGCGGCTGCAGCGCGACCTCGCCAAGCACGACCGCATCCTCGACTTCGCCGCGCGCCTGCCGGCCGCCCGTGAGCGCATGCGGGCCGACCTCGCCCTCGACGGTCTCCCCCGGGAGCGGGTGCTCGCCTGCGCCGTCCGGCTGCTGGATCTGGGGTTCTTCCGGATCGGCGGTGAGCAGTACGCCACGGAGAACCAGTCGTACGGCCTGGCGACCCTGCGCAAGGACCACGTCACCGTCACGACCAGCGCCACCGGCGAGCCCACGGTCGTCTTCGACTACCTGGGCAAGAGCGGCAAGACCTGGCACAAGTCGATCGTCGAGCCCGAGGTGGGCACGGTCGTGCGCCAGCTCAAGAAGCGGCGTTCGGGTGGCCCGGAGCTCCTGGCCTACCGCAGCGGGCCCGGCCGCTCCGCGTCCTGGGTCGACGTGAAGAGCTCCGACATCAACGCCTACCTGCGCAGGACGACCGGGGGCGAGGACACCGCCAAGGACTTCCGCACCTGGTCGGCCACCGTGATGGCCGCGGTCGGCCTCGCGGTCTCCACCCACGCCGAGAGCCCCACCGCACGCAAGCGGGCCGTCAGCCGGGTGATCGCCGAGGTCGCCGGGCAGCTGGGCAACACCCCGGCGGTCTGCCGGGCGAGCTACATCGACCCGCGGATCATCGACCTCTACGCCGACGGCGTGACCATCGCCAAGGACCACGAGGCGCTGGGTGAGTA
>JAOPWP010000068.1 GCA_025965615.1 Frankiales bacterium | reverse complement strand
CGGTGGGCGTCAGGCGCCGCCGCCGGTGCTCGTCCCGACCGGCGGCGCGTCGCCCGGCACGCGCGCCCGCCACCCCCAGGCCACGTCGTGCCAGGCACGGGCCTTCTGCCGGTCGCCGCGCCGTCAGAGCAGTCCGGCGAGCATCGCCGCTGCACGCTCGGCGCCGTCGGTCTCGACCGGCCGGTAGTCCACCGAGGCGCCGATCGTCGCCGCGATCGCTTCCGCCAGCGGCCCGGGCAGCGTCTCTGCGTAGTCCAGGCACCTTCCGGCCCGGTAGCGGTCGAGCCGGTGCCGTACGTGCACGTTCTGCTCGAAGTGGTTGCGCAGCGGGACGTAGAGGAAGGGCCGCCTCTGAGCGGTCAGCTCCATGCAGGTCGTCAGGCCACCTTGGACGACCGCCAGGTCGCACGCCGCGAGGTGCCGGTAGAGCCGGGGCACGTGGCCGTGCACCTCCACCCCCTCGACCTGCGGGAGCGAGCCCGGGTCGATGCGAGGTCCCGTGACGACGACGGTGCGCAGGCCCGGCACGCGCTCGCGCGCCTCGGGGACGCACGCGAGGATCCGGCGCAGGAGCGGGGCGCCGACCCCTGAACCCCCGACCGTCACCACGCACACCCGCTCGTCCGGGCCGTAGCCGAGCTCCTCGCGCAGAGCGGCCCTGTCGGCCACCTCGCCCGGGTCGAAGCCCGTCACGTAGCCCGAGAAGTCGAACTCCTGCTCGGTCCACTCGCGGATGCCCGGCAGGTGCGGGCCGAAGGCGTCCGGGACGACGTCGTCGGGATTGCCGACGAAGATCGACCGGTCACGCACGTGACGGTGGCGGGAGCGCTGCTGGATCATCTCGGCGTTGTAGTCGGCGGTGAGCAGAGCCTCCTCGGGGCCGCCTGAGGGCATCGGGAGCCAGCCGACGAAGTCGGTCATCCACGCGTACGCGGCGGTCTTGAGCTCCGGGTTCTCGTGCAGGAAGTGGTCGAGGTCCCACGCCTCGTCACCGACCCACAGGTCGTACCGCTGCTCCTCCACGAGATCGGCGAAGACCATGAAGTTCGCGACCAGCACCTCGTCCATGCGCCGAATGGCCTGGAAGGCGTGCAGGTCGTGCTCCCCGGACTCGGACTCGACGTGCGCTGCCTCCGACGACAGGAACGCGGACGCGGGGTGGACCCGCTCCCCCCGCTGCTCCAGCACCGCCGTCACCGGGTGCTGCGCCAGCCAGTCGACCTGCACGCCGGGATGCACCTTGCGCAGCTCGTCCACGATCGCGATGTCACGGAGGGTGTGACCGAGGCCGATCGGCGACGAGAGGTAGAGGACGCGCCTGTCCCGCCGTGGGGCCCGGGTCCAGCTGCGGGCGACGGGTTCGGGCGGCGCCACCGACTGGACGAAGCGGCGCAGGGCCTGGTTGACCGCGACCGGGTCACGGGCGTGCGGCCCGTGACCGCCCCCGACGATGGTCAGCAAGGTCCCGCCGGTCGCCGCGGCGAGGGCCACGCCCTGACCGTGGGAGGAGATCCGGTCCGCATCACCGTGGACGACGAGCACGGGGCAGGTGACTCGGGAGCACCGCTCCAGGACGTCCTCCCGGGACACCCGGGTGGACGGGGACACGGTCCGGGCGAGCGCCTGAGCCCCCGTCTCGAGCCCCCACCCCACGCAGTCCTCGATCTGCTTCGTCGAGTGGGGCTCGGGGAACATCTGCCGGAAGAAGAACTGCAGGAAGCCCTCGAAGTCGCGCACCCACGAGTTCCGGTTGTAGCGGGCCCAGCCCTCGTCGACCCCGAGGTCGTCCTCGAAGCCGTAGACCGCTCTGTCGGGCAGCGGCGGGACCAGGGGGACAGCGGGCGCGATGGCGACGAGGCCGAGCACCCGGTGCGGGGAGCCGGCGGCGAGGATCAGCCCCCACTGGGCGCCGAGCGAGAGGCCCACCAGCACAGCGCTGCCGGTACCGGTGGCGTCGAGGACGGCAAGCGCGTCGCCGGCGAACTCCTCGGGCGCGTAGGCGGCCGGGTCGACCGGCCGGGAAGACCGCCCTGTGCCTCTGCCGTCGAAGACGACCACCCGGGCGTGCCGTGCGAGGTAGGGGACCTGTGCCTTCCAGAAGCGGCTGGGCATGATCGACCACGTGGGCAGCAGCAGGACCGTGGTGGGCCCGTCCCCGTGCACCTCGTAGTGCAGGCGGACGCCGTCGCGCTGCACATCTGCGACGAGGTCCGGCTCCCGGGCCCTCACGGCCTGTCCCCTAACCGGCCTGGCGGGTCGACGGCCGGAGGCGCGGTGGGCCGGAAGCCGCTTCCTCCGCAGCCCGAAGGGCCTGGCCGATGCGGCGCAGCGAGGAGCGCACCGGTTGCTGCTGGCGGGTGACCCCCAGCAGCAGGAGCGCCTCCGAGCCCAGGAAGGCGTTGCCGATCAGCGACGCCACCTCCTCGGGGGTGAAGGGTCCGAGGCCACCGAGCTGCTCGGCTGCCTCGTGCGCCACCGACACGAGCAGGGCGTGCCACCCCAGCAGCACCTCACGTGCCGCCTGGGCCAGGGCCGGGTCGGACCACCCGGCCGCCACCATCTCGTGCAGGACGCGGACGTAGCCGGACTCGAGGTCCTCGTCCAGGAAGTCGCAGGCCTGCTCGTAGCGACGCCAGAGCGGGACGTCGGCGGCGTACATCTCGGTCTGACGCGCGAGGCGACGGGCGTCCTCGGAGTGGAGCAGCGCGAGCACCAGGCCGCTCTTCGAGCCGAAGTGGTAGTGCACCTGGCTGAGCGGCACACGCGCACGGTCCGCCACCTTGCGGGTCGACAGGCCGGCGAACCCGTCCTCCATCAGCTGGACGCGCGCTGCGTCGAGCAGTACCGCAGCCGTGGATCGGGGGGCCGGGAGCTCGCTCACCTGGACCAGCTCCGTTCGGTCGGACGATCGAGTAGGTGAGCCCTGAGACTGTGCGTCGGCGCGCGCGATGTCAAGCAAGCCGTTGCCGCGCAGGGGATCTCGGCCTTGACGGGAGGAGGCCCGGGCCTCATCGTCGGTTCGGTCGGACGACCGAACAACAGGGGGAGCCATGGACGAGAACGTGCTGAGAAGCTTCGTGGGCAAAGCTGTCGCGGACGTGGGGGCCGCCGTGAACGGGGCGCTCGTCGTCGTCGGTGACCGGTTGGGCCTCTACCGGGCGATGGCGGGAGCCGGGCCGCTCACCTCGACCGAGCTCGCGGAGCGCACCG
The DNA here is from genome assembly GCA_025965615.1 of Frankiales bacterium. GTDB lineage: Bacteria > Actinomycetota > Actinomycetes > Mycobacteriales > SCTD01 > SCTD01. The sequence goes on along the minus strand of JAOPWP010000068.1, from coordinate 31,331 downwards.
GGACCTGCGAGCGGTACGTCCGGGAGTGGTTGCGGGCCCAGTCGGCCAGTGGCTACGTGCACCTGGCGGCCGGGGACCGCTACGAGCTGCCCGACGAGCACGCCCTGCCGCTGACCGACGAGACGAGCCCTGCCTGCGTCATCGGCGCGTTCGAGCTGGCACTCGGATCGGTGCAGGCCACGGACCGGCTCACCGAGGCCTTCCGCACCGGCGGGGGCCTGGCCTGGGGAGACCATCACGGCGACGTGCACGAGGGGTGCGAGCGGTTCTTCCGGCCCGGCTACCTCGACGGACTGACCAGCACGTGGATCCCTGCCCTGGACGGCATCGAGGCGCGACTGCACGCAGGGGCCCGGGTGGCCGACGTGGGGTGCGGGCACGGCGCGAGCACCCTGCTGATGGCGCAGGCGTACCCGGCTTCGACGTTCGTGGGGTTCGACGGGCACGCGGAGTCCGTCGACGTCGCCTGCAAGCGGGCCGCGGACGCCGGGCTGACCGAGCGGGTCCGGTTCGAGGTCGGAGCAGCCCAGTCCTTCCCCGGCACGTACGACCTCGTGACGATGCTCGACTGCCTCCACGACATGGGCGACCCGGCCGGTGCCTGCACGCACGTACGACAGGCGCTCGACCCGCGGGGTTCGCTCCTGCTCGTCGAGCCGTTCGCGGGCGACTCGGTGGAGGAGAACCTGAACCCCGTCGGGGCGGCGTACTACGCCTTCTCGACCTTCCTGTGCACGCCCAACGCACTGGCCCAGGACGGCGGCGCCTCCCTCGGGGCGCAGGCGGGTGAGGCGGCACTGCGAGAGGTCGTGGTCGGAGCGGGCTTCAGCTCGCTGCGCAGGGTGGCCGAGACGCCCTTCAACCTCGTGCTGGAGGGGCGTCCCTGACCGTGGGCTGCGCCGGGCGCTACTCCGTCACGAGCGGCGGGACCACGCCGCTGTGGCCGGTCAGGATCAGCAGGCCGAGGACGAGGGACGCGACGCCGGTGACGACCCCGAACGCGATCTGCACCGTCGGGGCGCGGCGCGTGCCGAGCAGGCCGGAGAGCCAGGCAGCAGCGATGCCCAGGTCGGCCAGGACCAGGCCCGCGACGAACGCCGCCAGGATGAGCGCTGCCGACCCGGTCGAGCCGGCGGCCCCGGCGCTGGCGAACAGCACCACCTGGGTCGGCGTCTCGGCACCCGTGCCGTGCAGCAAACCGACCAGGAACGCGCCCCGCCGGTCGACGTCGAGCACGTCGACGGGCACCTCACGGCGCCTGGCCCGGGCCCAGCCACGGCGCAGCGCTCCCACGACCAGGCTGATCCGGCCCGTGTAGCGGTAGTCGGTGCGGTAGCGGCCGAGCTGGTAGAGCACGACGCCGCCGAGGGTGACGAGGGTGAGGCCGACGACGTACTCGAAGGCGACGTCCATGCCGGGCGGGAGCCCGATCCCCAGAAGCAGCACGAGGGCGCCGAAGACCGCGAGGATCAGCCCGTGGCCGGTGCAGTACCAGAAGGAGAGCCCGAGGCCGCGGCGACCGTGGCGCGCGGTGCTGCCGTCGTCGCCCTTGCGCGGGGCGGTCAGGTCGGTGATCGCGGCGATGTGGTCCCAGTCGAGACCGTGCCGGGCTCCGAGCGCGAAGCTCGTGGCGGCCAGCGCCGTCGGCAGCGCGTCGAAGGAGAGGACGTCGAGCATGGAGAGAACCGGCTCTTCCCCGTAGGCGGAGGTGTGGAACGAGTCGGCCACCTCCGCCGGCGATCTGGCTCGCTGACTCGAGGTCAGACGTCAGTAGCGCACCTGCACCGGGCTCTCACCGGACTTCCCCAGCGGAGGGGGTCGAGGCGAACCTACTCGACGGCCGGCTCGGCGACGCCGCAGCCTTGACTGGGAAGATTCAACGGCTGTAGAACTCAACGCATGATGAACTCCCCCGAGGCACGGGACCTGCGGGTCGTGCGAGGTGGGCGCGAGGCGGTGCACGGCATCGAGTTCGCCCCACCGCAGGGCAGATCACCGGGCTGCTCGCGCCCAGCGGGTGCGGGAAGACGACGGCGATGCGGGCACTCGTCGAGCCTGTCCGGCGAAGAGCGGGGCCGGATCTCCCGGCGCCGCCGCAGCGCGTGACGACACCCGGTCGACGTCCTGGCGACAGCGGCACCCGGGCCGCGATCCTCGCCGCGGCCAAGGAGGCCTTCGCAGCCTCCGGCTACGCCGCGACGTCGGTACGCGCAGTGGCGCGGGCAGCCGCGGTCGACCCGTCGCTGGTCCTGCACTTCTTCGGCAGCAAGGACGGCCTGTTCGAGGCGGCCCTCGAGCTCCCGATGGACCCGGCGGTCCTCGTGCAGGGCCTGCTCGCCACCCCGCGCGACGGGCTCGGCGAGACGCTCGTGCGCACCTTCCTCGGGGTCTGGGACGCGACGCCCGGCCAGGGGCCGATGCTGGCGATGCTGCGCGGGGCCGTGTCGCACGAGGACTCGGCCGACAAGCTCCGCGAGCTGCTGCTGCGCGTGATCCTGCGGCCCGTCGCGGTCGGTGCCGGCGCCGGTGACCCGGACCGCCGCGCGGCCCTGCTGGCCTCGCAGCTGCTCGGACTCGCGGTGGTGCGCTACGTCCTGCGGGTCGAGCCTCTCGCCTCGGCCCCGGTCGAGGAGCTGGCACCCCTGCTCGGTCCGACCCTGCAGCGCTACCTGACCGGCCCTGTCCCCTGAGAGCTCACAGCACCGCTCCCAGCGCCTGCACCAGCAGGTCCCTCTCGGCCGGGCCCCGGACGGCGACCCGCCAGTGCTCCGGACTCAGGCCAGGGAAGGTGTCCCCCCGCCGGACGGCTATCCCCTGGTCGCGCAGGCGCTCCCGTACGTCCTCGCGGCCGGCCACCCGGCAGAGCAGGTACGGGGCCCGCGAGCCGGGGCTCACCTCGACACCGAGGTCGGCCAAGGCCGCTGCGAGCAGGTCGCGCTCCCGCTCGAGGACCCGCGCGTCCTTGTCCGCGCTCGCCACCGGCCCCCGCGCGAGGCACGTCTCGAGCGCGATGAGCGCCAGCGTGGAGACCGGCCAGAGCGGCTGGGCCGACCGGAGCTGCTCGACCAGCCCGGGCGGCGCCAGCAGGTAGCCGACCCGCAGACCCGGCAGGGCCCAGGTCTTGGTCAGGCTGCGGACGACGACGAGACCCGGCAGGTCACCGCGGCCGGCCAGCGAGTGGGGCTCCCCGGGCACGGCGTCGGCGAAGGCCTCGTCCACCACCACGACGCGCCCCGGGCGGCAGAGGCGGTCCACCCGCTCGTGGACGACTCCTGTGGGGTTGGTCGGGTTGCCGAGCACGACGAGGTCGACGTCGTCGGGGACCTGCGCCGGGTCGAGGACGTACGGCGGCTCGAGCACGAGGCGGTCGACGGGGTGGCCGGCGGCCAGCAGTGCCGACTCGGGCTCGGTGAAGCTGGGGTGCACGCACATCGCCCTGTCCGGCCTCAGTGCGCGGGCGACCAGGACGAAGGCCTCGGCGCCGCCGGCCGTCAGCAGGACCTCGGCCGGGTCGCGGTCGTGTCGCCTCGCGACCGCACGCACGGCCGCCGTCTGGTCGGGGTAGCTGCCGAGCCGGTCGAGGCCGCGCTCGAGCCGTCCCCGGAGCCAGGCCGGGGGGGCCGACCCGCGCACGTTGACGGCCAGGTCGAGCAGCCCCGGAGCCGTCTCGGCGTCGCCGTGGTGGCCGAGGTCGTACGCCATCGCCATCGCCGTCGTCAGTGCGGGTGGTCGTGCGAGTGCGGGGAGGCCGGGTCGTCGGGGTGGTCGTGCGGCGTCTGAGCAGCGCCCACCTTGTCCTCGAACCCCGGCAGGGCGACCCGGTAGGCGCAGGTGTCGCAGTTCATCCTGAGGTCACCGCCGCCGATCTCCGCCCAGCGCTCGAGGACCACACCGGCGAGCTGGTCGCAGGGTCCGAGCAGCCCGGCCGCGTGCACCTCGAGCGCGGGGTGCTCCGCGGCCCAGGCGCGGGTCTGGTCGGTGATCCGGTCGGGGAGCACCCCCGCGAACAGGAACCAGGGCAGCACGACGACGCGGGTGTAGCCGAGCCGCTCGGCCCGGTCGAGTCCCTGCGCCACGCTCGGCTCGGCCAGCGAGACGAAGGCCGTCTCGACGGTGCCGATGCCGCGGCCCTCCTGCAGCAGGCGGGCCGTCTTGGCCACCTCGGAGTTGGCGTCGGGGTCGGTCGCACCGCGTCCGACCAGCACGACCGCCGTGTCGCCCCACTGCTCGCGAGGGACGGCCGCGGCGAGGCGGGCCTCGGCGACCGCGAGCAGGTCAGGGTGCGGCCCGAGGGGCCGGCCGTAGCGGAAGGACAGCCCCGGGTGGCGGAGCTTCTCCCGCTCGAGGGCCGCCGGGATGTCGCCCTTGCTGTGCCCGGCCGCGACGAGCACCAGGGGCACGACGTCGATCGTGAGGTGGCCTGCTGAGACGAGCCGGCTGACCGCGTCCTGGATGGGTGGAGGGGCGAGCTCCAGGAAGCCGCCCGCGACGTCGACGTGGGGCGCGCGCAGCTGCACCCGGTCGACCAGCTCGGCGAACTCGGCGCAGCCCGCCTCGCTCTTGGTGCCGTGCCCGATGACCAGCAGTGCAGGTCTCACGGTTCCTCCGGGAAGTACAGCAGGGCGTTGAGCGCGGCGGCGGCGACGGCGGATCCGCCCTTCTCACTGACGTTCGACACGGCGGGAAGGCCGCTCTCGCGCAGTGCCTGCTTCGACTCGGCGGCGCCGACGAACCCGACGGGCAGGCCGATCACCAGCGCGGGTTCGACGTGCAGGGCGAGGATCTCGTACAGCGCGGTCGGGGCACACCCCACCACCCACACCGCGCCCGGGCCGACCTCGGCGAAGGCGAGGCGCACGGCCGCAGCGCTGCGGGTGAGCTCACCGGAGCCCTGCGCCTCCCGGACCCGGCAGAGCGCGTCCACCGTCGTGATGCCCGCCGCGACCATCTGGACGTCGGCCACCACCGGCGCGCCGGCGGCGAGGGCCGCCCGCCCGCGACGCAGTGACGCCTCGTCGAGCACGAGGTCGTCGACGTAGGACAGGTCGGCGCTCGAGTGCACGACCCGCTCCACCACGGCGCGGCTGAGCGGCCGGAGGTGGGAGAGATCCACGCGACGGCGCAGGATCTCGAAGGACTCCTGCTCGATCGGGTGCACGGAGGTGCGGGTCATCGGTCGAACCACCTCAGGGTCTCTCGGAGCCGGACGACCTCACCGATCACCGTCGTCATGGGGGCCCGCAGGTCGGCTGCGCGGACGTCTTCCGCGAGGCGCTCGAGGGTGCTGACGACGACCCGCTGGTCAGACGTCGTGCCCTCCTGGACGCTGGCAGCAGGGGTGTCCGCCGCCCGCCCCCAGCGGATCAGGGAGGCGGTGAGCAGCGGCAGCCGGTCGTGGCCCATGAGGATCACCAGGGTGCCCGGGCCCTGGGCGAGCGCCTGCCAGCGCACCCGGCTCGACGGGTCGTCCGGGTCGAGGTGCCCGGTGACCACGCAGACGTCCTGGGTGTAGCCCCGCGCGGTCACCGGGATGCCCGCATAGGCCGGGGCGGCGAGCGCGGACGAGATGCCCGGGACGACCTCGAAGTCGATGCCGGCGTCGACGAGCGCCTGCGCCTCCTCAGAACCCCGCCCGAAGACGAACGGGTCACCGCCCTTGAGGCGCACCACCCGCCGACCGGCGTGCGCATGCTCGACGAGCTGGCCGTTGATCTCCTCCTGCCGGGGAGCCGTGCCGGTCCAGGACGTCTTCCCCACGTCCACCACCTGCGCGTCGTCGCGGCAGTGCTTGAGCACGTCGGGGTGGACGAGCCGGTCGACCAGCACGACGTCGGCCTCGCCCAGCAGCTCGGCTGCGCGCAGCGTCAGCAGCCCCGGGTCGCCAGGTCCCGCGCCGACCAGCGCGACGGTGCCCGGCCTCACCAGGTCCTCGCCGGTTCGACCTCGAGCAGGGCGTCCGCGGGGCAGACCTCGACGCACTCCCCACACGAGGTGCAGCGGTCGGCGCGCACGGTCAGCGGCAGCCCGACCACGATGGCGTGCTCCGGGCAGGTCAGCAGGCAGGCGCCGCAGGCGGTGCAGGCGTCGCTGACGACGTACGGGGCGGCGAGCGTCACGGGCCGGACCACCGGTAGCCCCGCGGCGTGACCATGCGCCCCGCGACGACGGTGCTCTGGGAGGAGCCGACGACGACGCACGCGAACATCGTGACCGAGGTCGGGTCGAGAGCACCCAGCGTGGTGAGCAGCACGTGCTCGCTCGGACGAGACGCGTCGGTGACGATCCCGACCGGGGTCGTCGAGGGCCGGTGCTCGAGCAGCATGGAGAGCGCCTTGGGCAGCTGCCAGTCCCGGCCGCGACTTCGCGGGTTGTAGAAGGTCACGACGAGGTCAGCCTCGGCGACCGCCCGGACGCGGGCCTCGATCGCCGGCCACGGGGTGTGCAGGTCCGACAGGCTGATGCTGGCGTGGTCGTGACCGAGCGGCGCGCCGAGCAGGCTGCTGGCCGCCAGCGCCGCCGTCACGCCGGGCACCCCGACGACGTCGATGTCGGTGCCCGCGACCTCGAGCGCGGGGCTGGCCATGGCGTAGACACCGGCATCGCCCGACCCCAGAAGGGCGACGGCATAACCCTTCTCAGCCTCCGCGACAGCGCTGTGCGCCCGCTCCTCCTCCTTGCCGAGCCCGGTGATGAGCATGCGCGTGCCGGGCCGGGCGAGGTCGCGCACCTGGGCGACGTACTGGTCGAGCCCCACCCAGACCGACGCGCGCCGCAGCTCCTCGCGCGCCCGGGGGGTGAGCAGGTCCCGCGCGCCCGGGCCCAGGCCGACCAGGGCGAGACGGCCCCGCGGTCGACGCCGGGCCACCGCCACGGTCGCAGCGGCGGACTTGGTCTTCTCGACGACCAGCTCGCCGCCGCCGGACAGGCTGAGCGCCGACGCCTCGGCGACGCTGGGCGTGCCGAGGACCTTGCGGGGCTCCTCGCTGGGGTTCGGGACCGGGACGTCGGCGAGGACCGCGGCCGGAAACGTCGTCAGGGGCCAGCCGCGACGGGCGCACGCCTCGACGATCCCCGCCTCATCGGCCTTCTCGTCGACGCTGCCCACGCCGGCCACCGAACCGGGTGCCAGGCCGGCGGCGGCGAGCGTCCGGTCGACCAGGTCCAGCACCTCCTCGACCGGCACCCCCCGGGACGCCCCGATCCCGAGCACGAGCGAGGGCGGACGCAGCACGACCGTGCGCTCGTCGACGGGGACCACGCGGTCGGTGACCCTCAGCACGGGCGCGCCCGCGGGGGCTGCCTCGTCCACGGGCAAGGGCGGCAGCGGCCACCGGGCGTCGGCCTCCAGGCGTACGGCCTCGCCGTCGAGCATGGCTCGGCTGACCGCGGCCACGGCGCCCTCGACCGGCCAGCCCAGGGTGTCGAGTCCGGGCAGGTCGGTCGCGTCGGTCGCGGTGGTCACGACCGGTGTCGCACCCAGGGCGTCCGCGACACGGGTCGCGAGACCGTTCGCGCCACCGTCCACGCGCCCGCTGTGTCCACCCAGCAGGGCGACGGCGAAGCGCCGCCCCTCGTCGACGACGACGACAGCAGGGTCGGTCGCCTTGTCCGCGAGCAGCGGCGCCAGCAGGCGGACCGTGGCACCCGTGGCGAGGAAGCAGACGAGGGCGTCGCACTCGGCGAAGGCCGTGGCCACGTCGCGGACGTCGTACGTCCGCGTCCCGGGCAGGACGGAGGCAAGCCGCTCGGCGGCGCGCGCTCCGGCCGCGGTCGCGGTGACGAGGGCGATGCTCATGCGCGACGCCCTGACAGGACGAAGACCGGGTTCGACGGCACGAGGCGCGAGCCGTTCCCGAGCGGCTGCAGCCCGCTCGCCTGCAGCAGCACCGAGTCGACCTCGTAGCCGTGCATCGCCGCGGCGGTCGGGCCGACCTGCTCGACCGTCGCGAGCGCGGCCACGAGCTGGCGGGGCCGGCGCTCGGCACAGGCCGCGACGACGGCGGGTCCGCCGCCGCCGACGAACACCGAGTCGGGGTCCGGGAGCGCCCTCAGGGCGTCGGGGGCCGAGCGGCGTACGACGTGCACGGACACGCCGTGCCGTGCCGCATTGGCCCGGACCAGCTCGGCTCCGGCCGCGTCGCGCTCGACGGCGTGGACATCGGCACCGAACCGGGCGCACTCGACGCCCACGGAGCCGCTCCCGGCGCCGATGTCCCACACGACGTCGCCGAGCCGCGGCCCGAGCCGGGCGAGGACCAGGGCACGCACCTCCGGCTTGGTGATCATCGAGTCGCGGTGGGCGAACTGGCCCACGGGCAGCGCCCATCCGCGAGGGCTGCGGTGCCCAGCGACCACCGACCGGGGGGCAGGCACCTGAGCCGAGCGCCCGAGCGGCAGGACCAGCACGAGGTTGGGGTCGGACCACGCCTGCGCCGCGGCCTCGTCGGGCGTCACCTCGACGACCCGCTCCTGCTCGGCGCCGAGGCGCTCGGCGACGACGAGGACCCGGTCGGTCCGGCCGGCGAGGGCTGCGCCGATCTGGGCCGGACCGCACCGCTCGTCGGTGAGGACGGCGACCTTGGGCTGGGAGCGGGCGATGGCGAGGGCCTCGCGAGGGTCCCTGCCGTGCGCGGAGACGACGACGGCGTCGTCCCACTCCACCCCGGCCCGGGCGAAGGCGAGCGAGATGCTCGACAGCGCCGGCACCACCTCGACCGGGCGCGGCAGGACGGCCCTGCGCAGGGCGCGCACGACCCCGAAGAACCCGGGGTCGCCCGAGGCCAGCACCACGACGTCGCCCTCCTCGGCGGCCACGGCCTGGAGCGCCGCCGCCGGGTCGTCGCGCAGGGCGATCGTGCGGACCCCCTCGGGCAGGGCCACGTCCTGGAGGTGGCGCCATCCGCCCATCACGAGCGTGGCTGTGCGCAGGCGCTCCACGGCGAGCTGCGGGAACGGCCCTCCGTCACAGCCGACGACGGTGATCACGCGGTGACCCAGTCAGGCTCGGTCGCGGCGACGACGGCGCGCCCAGCCGGGTCGACCATGGCCACCCGGGCGGTCAGCCCGCTGAACCGGTGCAGCACTTCGGCGACCCGGGCGCACAGCACGTCACCGGCCGACCTCAGGACCCCCGCCGCCTCCCACTGCTCGTAGGCGTGGCGGGCGGTGTTCGCGCCGGCTACGCCTTCGAGCAGTGCGGCGTCGTCGGTGACCGACCGCGTCACCTCCACGAGCACCTGCGGGTCCACCTTGCTCTTCGTGTAGTGCGTCATCAGGACACCGCTGGCCAGCTTGGTGAGCTTGCCGGCCATCCCGACGAACACGACGTCGGTCAGACCCCTGTCGACCGCCTCGCGCAGCGCCGCGCCCGTGAAGTCACCCACCTCGACGAAGCACACCTCGGGCAGGTCCGGCAGCATGCGGATGGCGGCCTTCTCGGTGCGGCCGCCGGTGGCGAGCACCAGTGTCGGTTCGCCCTGTGCGGCCATGACCGACACGGCCTGCACGACCGAGGCCCGCCACGACTCGGTCGAGAACGGGCGGACGACGCCGGTCGTGCCGAGGATGCTGATGCCACCGAGGATCCCGAGCCGGGCGTTGGTGGTCTTCTTCGCCCGCTTCTCGCCGTCGGGGACGCTGATCGTGACGCGCACCCCGCGAACAGCGAGATCGACGACTGCACCGACGTTCTCGCGGATCATCTGTCGCGGCACGGGGTTGATCGCCGGCCCGCCGACCTCGAGGCCGAGCCCCGGCTTGGTGACGACACCGACCCCGACACCGCCTTCGAGCTCGAGCCCGGGAGAGGCGCGCCAGCGGACGGTCGCGGTGAGGTGCGCCCCGTGCGTGACGTCGGGGTCGTCACCGGCGTCCTTGACGACGACGGCCTCAGCCGCGTCGGTCGTGACGTCGCAGCGCTCGACGGGGAAGGACACCCGTCGGTCGTCGGGGAGCACGACCTCGACGGCCGACTGCGGCTGCTGCTCGAGCAGCGCCGTCGTGGCGGCCTTGGCCGCGGCGGCGCTGCAGGTGCCGGTCGTCCAGCCGCTCCGCAGCGGTCCCGTGCGCACCTTCGCGGTGCGCGGCAGGTCGGGCTCGCGCAGCTCGGGGCCGGTCACGAGGGGGCAGCCTGCGGCGCACCGGCCGAGCGCAGCAGCCGGTCGCGCGCCTTCATCGCCGCGCGTCGCTCGGGGTCCTCGACCTTGCGGTGCTCGTGGAAGTGGCCCGGGTCGTAGAGGTGCGACCGGGTCCCTCCCGATGCCAGCGCAGGCCCGACGAGGACCATCGTGTGCTTGTAGAGCTTGTGCTCCCGGACCTTCTCGGCGAGCTCACCCAGCACGCACTCGAAGACCAGCTCGTCCGGCCAGGTCGCGGCGTAGGCGACGACACAGGGCGTGGACTCGTCGTAGGGGCCTGCCGCGAGCAGCTCGTCCTGCAGCTGCTTGGTCCGTGCAGCCGACAGGAACAGCGCCATCGTCGTGCCGTGCGCCGCGAAGCCACGGACCGTCTCACCGGACGGCATGGGGGTCTTGCCGCCCTCGAGCCGGGTCAGGACGACCGACTGCGCGACCTCCGGGATGGTGAGCTCCCGCTGCACGATCGCGGCGACCGCGGTGAAGCTGCTGACCCCGGGAATGACCTCGGTCGCGAGCCCCAGCCGGGTGCACAGCTCCCACTGCTCCTGCGTACCACCCCACAGCGCGGGGTCACCGGAGTGGATCCGAGCCACCAGCAGGTCTTCTCGCGCAGCCCGCTCGTAGTGGTGGGTGATGCCCTCCATCGAGTGCTCAGCCGAGTTGACGATCACCGCGTCGGCCCGGGCGTGCTGCAGGACGTCCTCGTGCACGAGCGACGCAGCCCAGATGACGATGTCGGCCTCGGCGATGCGCTGGGCCCCGCGCAACGTGATCAGATCGGCAGCCCCAGGACCGGCTCCGACGAAACTCACCCGGCCCTGCGTCACAGCTTGCCTCCACGTTCGGTGCGTCGAGCGGGTACGAGGACGGTCGAGAGGTAGGGCGCGTTGTCCGGCGCGCCGGCTGCCGGCCCGACCTGCTCGTCCGGCAGGCCGAGAGCCGCGCCGTAGACGGCGTCCTCGAGGCGACCGTGGCGGGCGAGGACCTCCTGCAGGGCGGGCATCTGACGTCCGCCCTTGTAGGCCACGACGGAGTCGAAGCCGGAGAGCGCCCGTTCGAAGGCCTCGACGCCGGCGGTCAGGGGGAGCAGGGCCAGCGACTCGGTCCCCTCGCAGAGCACGGTTCCCGACCTCGCGGCGAGGTCCTGCATGGCGGTGATGCCCGGGACCGTCGAGACCTCGACGCCGGGGACCCGCTCGCGAACCGCGTCGGCCAGGTAGGTGAAGGTGCTGTAGATGTTGGGGTCGCCGATCGTCGCGAAGGCCACCGTGCCGCCCCGGGCCCGCAGGTGGGCAGCCACGGCGTCGGCGGCCGCCTCCCACGCCGAGAGCCGCTCAGCAGTGGCGCCGCCACGGTCGTCGAGCGCGAAGACCAGTCGGGAGATCCGCTCTGCTGCGTCCGGGTCCAGGTGCGCTCGTACGGTCGCCTCGGCCCGGCCCCGCTCGGACGGGTCCATGACCGGCACGACGACGAGGTCGGCCTCGCGGAGGACGCGCACGCCCTTCACGGTCACCAGCTCCGGGTCCCCGGGTCCGACGCCCACCCCGACGAGCCTCATCGCGCGCTCCCGGTCAGCTCGAGCGGAGCCGACGAGCGAGCGGTGGCGACGAAGCGATCGGCGATGCCCGGCTGGCCGGCCCAGTGGGTGTGCAGATAGGAGGCGTGCACGCCCCCCTGGACCCACCCCTCGGGTGCGCCGTCGATCCACCAGGCGGGCGCATCGCCCGCGCGCGGCGAGACGACAGTGCGGTGGAACTCGTGACCGGTCAGGACCGGATCGCCTGCCTCGACCGGCGTCGCCCAGCTCGCCGAGGCGGGTCGGGCGGTCCGGTAGCCCAGGGTCAACCGGGCCGTCATCGAGCCGCTGGCGGGGAGCACGCCGCACATGGGCATCCCGTCGAGCTCCTCACACAGGTAGAGCAGCCCCGCGCACTCGGCCGAGACGGGCGCACCGGTCGCGGCGAGCCGGGCCACGTCCCCGCGCAGGCCGACGTTGGCCGACAGCTGCTCGGCGTAGACCTCGGGGAAGCCGCCGCCGAGGACGAGGCCACGCGTCCCCTCCGGCAGGGACTCGTCGCGCAGCGGATCGACCAGGAGCACGTCGGCGCCGGCCGCGGTCAGCAGCTCGGCCGTCTCGGCGTAGGAGAAGGTGAACGCGGGCCCACCGGCGAGCGCGACGACGGGCCTCCCGTCTGCCGGCATCGCGGGAGTGCCTGTGGCCCAGGCATTCTCGTGGAGGTCGGGGGCGCTGCGCGCGAGCGCGACCAGGGCATCGAGCTCGCACCCGTCACGGACGGCCGCGGCCAGCCGGTCGACGGTCGACACCGCCTCCGGCGTGCGCTCGGCCACCGGGACCAGCCCGAGGTGGCGGCTCGGGGTGGTGACGTCGACGTCCCGGCGCAGCACCCCGAGGACGGGGACCCGCCCCTCGAGCGCCTCGCGGAGGACCTGCTCGTGCCGGTCGCTGGCGACCCGGTTGAGGATGACCCCGCCGAGGCGGACCCTGCTGTCGTACGACGCGAAGCCGTGGACCAGCGCTGCCACCGAGCGGGACTGCGAGGACGCGTCGACCACGAGGACGACGGGCGCCTGGAGCAGCCGGGCGACGTGGGCGGTGGAGCCGTCCTCCGTCGAGCCCCGACCGTCGAACAGCCCCATGACCCCCTCGACGACGGCGAGGTGACTGCCGTCCGCGCCGTGCAGGAACAGCGGGACGACCCGCTCCTCCCCCACCATCACCGGGTCGAGGTTGCGGCCGGGGCGACCGGTGGCGAGCGCGTGGTAGCCGGGGTCGATGTAGTCGGGCCCGACCTTGTGCGGGCTCACCGTCATCCCGCGCGCCGTCAGCGCCGCCATCAGACCCGTCGCCACCGTCGTCTTGCCGGCGCCGGAGGAGGGCGCGGCGACGACCAGCCGCGCTACCACTCGATCCCCCGCTGGCCCTTCTGGCCGGCGTCCATCGGGTGCTTGACCTTCGTCGTCTCCATGACGAGGTCGGCAGCAGCGACCAGCGTCGGGTGCGCGTCGCGCCCGGTGATGACGACGTGCTGCCCCTCGGGACGGTCGCGCAGCACGGCGACCACCTCGTCGACGTCGACCCACCCCCACTTCATCGGGTAGGTGAACTCGTCGAGCACGTAGAACCGGTAGGTCGAGGCGGCGAGGTCGCGCTTGACCTGCTCCCACCCCTCTCGGGCGTTGGCGGCGTGGTCGTCGTCGCTGCCCTGCTTGCGGGTCCACGACCAGCCCTCGCCCATCTTGTGCCACACGACGGTGCCACCCTCGTCGCTCGCCCCGAGCACCTTGAGCGCGTGCTCCTCGCCGACCTTCCACTTGGCGCTCTTGACGAACTGGAAGACCCCGATCGGCCAGCCCTGGTTCCAGGCGCGCAGGGCGAGCCCGAAGGCAGCGGTCGACTTGCCCTTCATCTCGCCGGTGTGCACGACGAGCAGTGCCCGGTTGCGGCGCTGACGGGTGGTGAGCCCGTCGTCGGGCACCGACTCCGGCTGGCCCTGGGGAGGCATCAGGCCGCCTTCACGACGCGGGTGAGCGCGTCGGCGGACAGCTCCTCGAGCCGGAGCGCCACGCCGCCGAGCTGCTCACCGAGCCGCTCACCGAGGCCGAGCCGCACCGGGCCGCTCTCGCAGTCGACGACGACGAAGGCCGCTCCGGTGCGGAGCAGGTGCGCCGCGGCGAGCTCGGGGTCGGGGCCGCTCGTGTGCCTTCCGTCGGTGACCACGACGACCAGCGCCCGACGGGCCCGGTCGCGGACGGCCTCGACGTCGAGCACCTGGGCGGCGCGCATCAAGCCGGCCGACAAGGGGGTGCGGCCGCCGGTCGGCAGGTCGGCCAGGCGCACGGCTGCCGCCTCGACGCTGCTGGTCGGCGGGAGCACGAGATCGGCTGTGGCGCCGCGGAAGCTGATGAGGGCGACCTTGTCGCGACGCTGGTAGGCGTCGGTGAGCAGCGAGAGCACGGCGCCCTTGACGGCGCTCATGCGCTGGCGGGCGGCCATCGATCCGGAGGCGTCGACGACGAACAGGACGAGGTTGCCCTCCCGCCCCTCGCGCACGGCCTCGCGCAGGTCCGGAGTGCGTACGACGACGCCGGTGCCACGGCGGCCGCGGGCGAGCTGGTGCGGAGCCGCGGCACGCAGCGTGGCGGTCAGGTGGAGCGAGCGCAGGCGCCCGGCCGGCAGCCGGGCGCCGGTGAGCCGCCCGGAGCCGCCCTCGGTGCGCGAGCGACGGCCGGCAGCGCCGGCGCGGCGGTTGACGCCCGGGACCGAGAGGGCGACGGGAGCGAAGGTCTCCCCAGCAGCGGCCGGGGGTGCGTCGGGGGCCGGCAGGGTGGCCACCGGGGCGTCCGCATCGGCCGGGCGGCCCTCGTCAGAGGTCTGTCCCTGGTCGTCCTCGGAGTCGGTCGCCTGCGGCGGCGGCGCCCCGCCCGAGGGGTCGCTGCCGTCGTCGTCCGGCGGCCCCTGCTCGGGAGAGGGCTGCTCCGGCGGCACCGAGTCGAGCGCGTCGTCGAGCCGCTGCTCGTCGAGGCCAGGGGCCTCGAACGGGGTGCGCCGGCGGCGGTGCGGCAGGGCGAGCCGGGCGGCGGTGCGTACGTCGTCGGTCGTGACCTCGTCGCGTCCGGCCCACGCGGCGAGGGCCATCGCCGCCTTGGCGGTGACCAGGTCGGCGCGCAGGCCGTCCACGTCGAAGGCGGCGCAGACGGTCGTCACCTCCTGCAGCGCGTGGTCGGACAGCACGACCTTCGGCAGGCAGGCCCGCGCCGTGGCGATCTGCCCGGCGAGCTCGGCGTCGGCGGCGGCGTACCGGGCCGCGAACCCGGACGGGTCAGCCTCGTACGCGAGGCGCCGCCGCACGACCTCGGCCCGCTCGACGGGGTCGCGGGTGGCGGTGACCTCGACGGTCAGGCCGAACCGGTCGAGCAGCTGCGGGCGCAGCTCGCCCTCCTCGGGGTTCATCGTCCCGACCAGCAGGAAGCGCGCGGCGTGCCGCACGGACACGCCCTCACGCTCGACGTACGACGTGCCGAGGGCGGCGGCGTCGAGCAGCAGGTCGACCAGGTGGTCGTGCAGCAGGTTGACCTCGTCGACGTAGAGCACCCCCCGGTGGGCACCGGCCAGGAGCCCGGGCTCGTACGCCGAGACGCCCGTCGTCAGGGCGCGCTCGAGGTCGAGGGACCCGACGAGCCGGTCCTCGGACGCGCCGACCGGCAGCTCGACCAGCCGGGCAGGCCGGGTCGCGCCGGTCCCTGCGCCTTCGGAGGCGGCGTCGTGCGGCCCGTCCGGGCACCCCGGGTCGGGCTCGGCCGGGTCGCAGGAGAAGCGGCAGGACGGGACGACGCGCAGGGGCGGGAGGAGCGAGGCGAGAGCGCGGACGACGGTGGACTTGGCCGTCCCCTTCTCGCCGCGGACCAGCACCCCGCCGACGGCCGGGGACACCGCGTTGACGATCAGGGCGAGCCGCAGGTCGTCGAGCCCGACGACGGCCGAGAACGGGTAGCTCACGCGGCTGTCCGGACGGCGTCGGGCCGTGCAGGGGCACTCACGGGGAACGCCTTCCTCGGGGTCCGCGCCCCGGGTGGACGGATCGACAGCCGAAGTGTCTGACTTCCACGTCCGGGAGGACGTGGTCACAGTGGCGGGACCGCGCCGGAGTCGCACCGGCTTCCTTCTCCTGCTGTCGCTTGCAGCCGCCAGCGTAACCGGCGGCGCGTGGGACCATGCCCGCGCACGGACGCCAGCCGGGGTCCGCCACGCCTGCGAGGTGCCATGACTGCCGCCGACACGTCTCCCGACTCCGCGCCCCGCACGGTGGACGCCCCCGGGTCGGACGTCCTGGAGCAGCTGCCCGGCGACCTCTACGGCTACGAGCACATGCTGCCCGCCGGGGACCAGCAGGTCCTGATGCGGTTGCGGGAGTGGCTGCACCGGGAGATCAAGCCGATCGCGAACGAATACTGGGCGAAGGCGGAGTTCCCGCGCCACGTCATCCCGCTGATGGCCGAGCTCGGCATCGTCGGGATGGCCTACGAGCGGGAGGGGCACACCAGGGCGAGCCGGTTGCTCAGCGGCTTCGTCACGCTCGAGCTGTCCCGCGTCGACACCTCGATGGCGACCTTCTACGGCGTGCACAGCGGCCTGGCCATGGGGAGCATCTCCCTGCTCGGGTCCGACGAGCAGCGCGAGCGGTGGATGCCGGACATGTTCGCCCTGCGCACGATCGGGGCGTTCGCCCTCACCGAGCCGAACGGCGGGTCCGACGTGGCCGGGGGGCTCGACACCACCGCGCGGCGCGAGGGCGACGAGTGGGTGATCGACGGCGCCAAGCGGTGGATCGGCAACGCCACGTTCGCCGACCTGATCGTGGTCTGGGCACGCGACGTCGAGGACGACAGCGTCAAGGGCTTCGTGGTGCACCAGGAGAACCCCGGCTTCACGGCGACCAAGATGGAGAACAAGCTCGCGCTGCGCACGGTGCAGAACGCCGACATCGTGCTCGAGGGCTGCCGGGTGCCCGAGGCCGACCGCCTCCAGGGCGCGAACTCCTTCGCCGACACCGGCAAGGTGCTCGCCATGACCCGGGGCGGGGTGGCCTGGAGCTCGGTGGGCTGCCAGATGGGGGCCTACGAGGCGGCGGTCCGCTACGCCGAGGAGCGGGTCCAGTTCGGCAAGCCCATCGGGTCGTTCCAGCTGGTCCAGGACCACCTGGTGAAGATGCTCGGCAACATCACGGCGTCCCTCGGCATGACGGTGCGCGTCGCCGAGCTGCAGGAGGCCGGCGTCTGCACCGACGAGCAGGCCGCGCTCGCCAAGGGCTACTGCACCAGCCGGATGCGCGAGAGCGTGTCGTACGCCCGTGAGGTCCTGGGCGGCAACGGCATCCTGCTGGACCACGACGTGACCCGGTTCTTCAACGACGCCGAGGCGCTCTACTCCTACGAGGGCACCCGCGAGATGAACACCCTGATCGTCGGCCGCGGGATCACCGGCCACAGCGCCTTCGTGTAGGGGGCCAGGCGCAGGGCAGCGGCCTCAGGCCTGCGGAGCCGGTTCGACCAGGAGCGCGAGCACCGGCAGCAGCAGCCGTTCGACGTCCTCGCGCGAGGCCTCAGCCAGGCCGGGGATCCTCAGCATGTAGCGCCCGATGGACAGCCCGACCAGGGTGGCGCCGAGCAGGGCGGCCCGCAGCTCGGCGTCGGGGGTCGCGATGCGGCTCGCGACCGCCTCGTGGACGTGGCGCATCACGTCGTCGCGCAGCACGGTCGCCGCCTGCTCGTGGGTGAGGCAGTTGCGCATCAGGGCCAGCAGCGCGTCGCGCGACACCGGGTCCTCGAGGTCCTCGAACAGGTCGTCCAGCGCGGCCTGGGGCGTCCCCTCACGGGTGGCGTCCAGCAGCCGGCGGTGCGGCTTCTGCTGCCGAGCGACGGCGGCGAACAGCCCGTCCTTGCTCCCGAAGTACTGCATCACCAGCGCAGGGTCGACTCCGGCCGCCGAGGCGACGCTGCGGATCGTGGTGCGCTCGAAGCCCACCTCGGCGAACTGGGTGCGCGCCGCGTCGGAGATCGCCGCCTCGGTCCGGCGGCGCTTCTCGACCCGGCTCACGTGCTCCTGGTCCGCCGCCACCCGTTCACTCTACGCTCGTTGACCGGGAAGAGGCGAGGATCCACGGTCGTTGAGCCGACGACTCCACAGACGTTGAGCGAACACCCCAGGGGGAGAAGACGTGGCACGGACCGGAACCGCACCAGCTGTGCACCGCCAGCTGAACAAGCGCATGGCGCTCGTCGTCATCGCGATGAGCCAGCTCATGGTCGTGCTCGACGCGACGATCGTGAACGTCGCGCTGAACGACATCCGCACCTCGCTCGGGTTCACCTCCGACAGCGACCTGTCCTGGGTGGTGACCGGCTACACGCTGACCTTCGGTGGCTTCCTGCTCCTCGGCGGCAAGCTCGCCGACCGGCTGGGCCGCCGGAGCGTCTTCATCGCGGGGGCCGTGCTGTTCGCCGTCGCGTCGGTCCTCGGCGGCATGGCGCAGAACCAGGAGCTGCTGATCGCGGCCCGGCTGCTGCAGGGACTCGGCGGCGCCTTGATGTCCCCTGCGGCCCTGTCGCTGCTGACCGTGGTGTTCGAGGAGGGGCCCGAGCGCAACAAGGCGCTGGGGGTCTTCTCCGCGATCACCGCCGGAGGTGCCGCCATCGGCCTTCTGCTCGGCGGCGTGCTCACCGAGTACGCCTCCTGGCGGCTCGTCCTGTTCGTCAACGTCCCGATCGCCCTGGGTTCGATCGTCGGCGCCCTGCGCTACCTGCCGGAGAGCAAGGACGAGGACGCCCAGGGCTTCGACGTGCCGGGCGCGGTGCTGGTGACCGGGGGCCTCATGGCGCTCGTGTTCGGGCTGGTCAAGCTCAACGACGACGCCTACGCCACGTCGACCAAGACCGCGGTCTTCGTCCTGGCCGTCCTGCTGCTGGCAGCCTTCGTCGTCGTGCAGCGGCGCAGCCGCACCCCGCTGCTCCCCTTCCGGCTGTTCCGCTCCCGGTCCCTGCTGGGTGCCGACCTCGGAGCGCTGCTCGTCGGCGCCGGCGTCTTCGCGATGTTCTTCTTCGTCACGCTGTGGATGCAGGTCGTCAACGGCTACAGCCCGATCAAGGCCGGGTTCGCGTTCCTGCCCATGACCGTCCTGATCGGCGTGGCCGCAGGGATCTCCGCCAAGCTCCTCGGAAGGGTCGGGCCCCGTCCGCTGCTCGTCACCGGCATGGCCCTCGCCGGGACCGGGATGCTCATCCTGGGGCTGCGGCTGGAGCCCGGCTCGAGCTACGTCGGCGTGATCCTGCCGTCCCTCGGCCTCGTCGCCCTCGGCATGGGTCTGGCCTTCGTGGCGCTGACCAGCGCTGCGGTCGCGGGGGTCGGCAAGGCCGACGCCGGCATCGCCTCGGCGCTGCTGAACGCCGGGCAGCAGGTCGGTGGGGCGCTCGGGCTCGCGATCCTCACCGCCGTCAGCACCAACCGCACGAAGGACCTGTTCTCCGGCAACCCGGCTGACCCGGTCCAGGCCCCGGCCTTCCTCGACGCCCTCGTCTCGGGCTGGTCGGCGGGCTTCCTGGTGGCTGCCGGCTTCCTCTACCTCGCCGGCGTGCTGATGTTCGCGCTGGTGCGGGTCTCCAAGGAGGACGCCGCACAGGCGCTCAAGGAGCCCGCCGCGGTCGGCTGAGCCGACCCGCTACGGCGCTCCGGGGGGGACGAACGGCAGCCCCTGCGGAGCGCCCCCGTCGAGCAGCGCGAGCACGGCGGCGGTGTCGAGGTGGTCGGCGACGAGATCGCCCAGCACGTCGAGCCGCCGCTGGCGGACGTCCTCGAACGCCACCGTCCCGGGCACCCACTGGCGGCCGCACGCCTCGGCGACCTCCGCGAGCAGGGCCCTGCGCACCCCGTCGCTCTCCAGCGCCCCGTGCCAGACGGTTCCCGAGACGGCGCCGGACCGGCACCCCTCTCCGGGCTCGAACATCGGCGCGCCACCGTCGACCTCGACCACGCCGTGGTGGATCTCGTACGCCGTCGTGACCGGGTGCTCACCGAAGGAGCCGGCCGGGCGCGCGAGGACCTTGCGGTGCCGGAAGTGGGTGCGCACGGGCAGCAGCCCGAGCCCCCGCACCGAGCCGCGGCCCGACTCGACGTCGTCGAGGATGCTGCGCCCGAGCATCTGGTAGCCGCCGCAGATCCCCAGGACGGGCCGGCCCTCGGCAGCCCGGCGGGCGAGCACCACGTCCAGGCCGCGCTCCCGGAGCCAGGCGAGGTCGGCCACCGTCGCGCGGGTGCCGGGCAGGACGACGAGGTCGGCGTCGGCCAACTCCTCGGAAGTCGTCGCGAAGCGCACCAGCACACCGGGCTCGCTGCGCAGCGCGTCGACGTCGGTCCAGTTCGACAGGCGAGGCAGTCGGACGACCGACACCCGCAGCACATCGGCGCCGAGCGGCGGAACGGGGGCGATCGGGACGGACAGGCCGAGCGAGTCCTCGACGTCGAGCTCGAGCCCCTCGGTCCAGGGCAGGACGCCGTACGTGGGGCGACCCGTCAGCTGCTGCAGCATCTCCAGCCCCGGCTGCAGCAGGCTCAGGTCGCCCCGGAACTTGTTGATGACGAACCCGGCCACCAGCGCCTGGTCCTCGCGGGACAGCAGCGCGACCGTGCCGAACAGGCCGGCGAACACGCCGCCCGGGTTGATGTCACCGACCACCAGGACCGGGAGCTCGGCCGCGCGGGCCAGGCCCATGTTCGCGATGTCCGTGGCCCGGAGGTTGATCTCGGCGGGCGAGCCAGCGCCTTCGCAGATCACCACGTCGTAGCGGCGTCGCAGGTCGGCGAGGGACTCCAGCGAGATGTCGAGCAGCGCCGACTTGTGGGTCCGGTAGGTGACGGCGTCGACCTCGGCCCACGGCCGCCCGAGCACGACCACCTGCGAGCTGTGGTCGCTCCCTGGCTTGAGCAGGACCGGGTTCATCGCTGCCTCCGGCTCGACGCCGGCAGCAGCCGCCTGCATCGCCTGGGCCCGTCCGATCTCCGCCCCGTCGAGGGTCACCGCTGAGTTCAGGGACATGTTCTGCGCCTTGAACGGCGCGACCCTCACCCCCCGGCGGGCGAGCCAGCGGCACAGCCCCGCGGTGACCACGGACTTCCCGGCGTCGGACGTGGTCCCCGCGACGAGCAGCGCCCCGCGGGTCATCGGGCGCTCCCCGCGTCGATCGACCTGGAGTCGAGGGCTGCCCGAGCTCCGACCGCCACGATCCCCGCGACGACGGAGACGGCGCCCGACAGGCGGGCGGCACGCGCGATGTCGGAGACCCCCGGGGCCGGCCCGTCGCCCAGCAGCGGCCGGTCCTCGACCCGCCCCGCGTAGCTGAGGCGGCCGCCGAGGGTGCGACCGAGGGCCCCGGCGAACGCCGCTTCGACCGGGCCGGCGTTGGGGCTGGGGTGCTTGCGACCGTCCCGGCGCCACGCGGTGCGGGCCGTGGAGCGGCGCCCGCCGACGAGCGGGGCGCAGACGACGGCCGACGCGGCGCACAGACGCGACGGGAGCAGGTTGAGGACGTCGTCCGTACGCGCCGCGGCCCAGCCGAAGCGCGCGTAGCGGGGCGAACGGTGGCCGACCATCGCATCGAGGGTGTTGGCCGCCCGGTAGGCCAGCAGGCCGGGGACGCCGGCGAGCGCCCCCCACACGAGCGGGCCCACCACGGCGTCAGAGGTGTTCTCGGCGACGGACTCGACGGTGGCCCGGGCGAGGCCGGCCGTGTCGAGGGCTGCCGGGTCGCGACCGCAGAGGTGGCTCAGCCGGTCGCGTGCCCCGTCGACGTCCCCTCCCTCCAGCAGCGCGGACATCGCAGCTGCTTCCCTCCTCAGGCTGGTTCCCCCGACGACGGTCCAGGTGGCGAGGGCGGTCAGCGTCGCGCGGGCCCCGGGCCGCCCTCGCGTCACGGCGACGGCGGCGACTCCGACGAGAGCCGTCGCCGTGGTGAGACCTCCGGCGTACGCCGCTCCTGCTCCACGCGAGTCGTGGTGGACCCGCCGCTCGACGGCGGCGGCGAGGGAGCCGAACCCGGCGACCGGGTGACCGCGCCGGGGGTCTCCCAGCACGGCGTCCGCGAGCAGGCCGGCGCCGAGCCCGGTCGCGGTGGGCCACCGCTGCGCGCACCGGAGCCCGAGGAGTGCGGCTGCGGGCATGGCGACGAGGGTAGGGCGCCGCCGGCCCAGGTGGGAGGATCGTCCGGTGCGTCGACTCCTGCTCCCTGTCGCCGCCCTCCTGCTGGGTGCGTGCGGACCGACCGGTGCCTCGCCCGGCGCCGCGCCCCCCTCCTCACCCCCCTCGGTGCCCCCCTCGGTGCCCGCAGCCTCGATGCCCGCAGCCTCGCCGTCTGCGCCGCTGCCGGTCCCGGGCGCGCCGGTCGCCGCGCCCGCCCAGACCCCCGGCTGGGTCGTCGGGGCCTCGCCCCTGCCACTGCGACCGGACGGCTTCGGTCAGGTGCTCCCGACTCCCGAGGTGCTTCGCGAGCGGGCGATGACGGCTGGAAGCGCGCTGCCGCCGCCGCCGGGAGGCGTGTTCCGCTCGACCGTCGGACCGATCGGCCCCGAGGTCCGGGCGAGGATGGGGCGCACCTGGTCGCCGGAGTGCCCCGTGGCCCTGGCCGACCTGCGCTACGTGACCGTGTCCTTCCGCGGCTTCGACAGCGGGGCGCACACCGGGGAGCTCGTGGTGGCTGCGAGCTTCGCCGTCGACGTCGTCGGGGTCTTCGAGCAACTGTTCGCGGCCGACTTCCCGATCGAGCAGATGCGCCTGGTCACCGACGCCGACCTGGATGCCGCGGCCACGGGGGACGGCAACAACACCGCGGCCTTCCTCTGCCGTCCGGCGCGCGGCCAGACGCGCTGGTCGCAGCACGCCCACGGCACAGCGGTGGACGTCAA
The DNA here is from genome assembly GCA_025965615.1 of Frankiales bacterium. Lineage (GTDB taxonomy): Bacteria > Actinomycetota > Actinomycetes > Mycobacteriales > SCTD01 > SCTD01. Next base: position 8,726 of record JAOPWP010000068.1, on the reverse strand, counting down.
CCCCTTCCACAACCCGCTGGTGAAGCCGGACCTCGTCCTCCCCGAGCTCGCCAGCTCCTACGCCGACCGCTCCCCGACCCGGCCTGGCATGCACGCAGCGGGGGGCCCAGCGGTGCGGGCCTTCGCCGGCATCGGATGGGAGTGGGGCGGCACCTGGCGCAGCCACAAGGACTACATGCACTTCAGCGAGAACGGGCAGTGACCGATCGCCACTCCCTGCAGGCGCACGGGAGCAGGGCCTACCGGGAGCTGCTCCGGTGTCCCACACCGGTTCGTCGGCGCGAGCGAGGACCTCAGGGTGCACGTGGTCCTCGCGCCCGCCGAGGCGGAAGCCGGTTCCGACGGACCGTAAGGGGCCCGGGTAGGCGGAGCGGTTGTGACGCACTGGGTGCTCTGCATCGTCAAGATGCCTGTCCCAGCGGCCGATACGCAAGGCACGCAACCCAGCGCGAACCCGCGCAAGCCGCAGCCACCAAGGAGCAGACATGACCCGCGTCACCACGCCGGCCCGCACGATCGCCCTCGCCCTCTCCGTCGCTGTGGCGAGCATCTGCCTGGCGTTCCAGGGCGCCACCTTCGGCCTCGACAGCGCCGCGGGCGGCAAGGCCAAGACCCCGGTGGTGACGGTCGACGGCGGGTCCCTCAACGGCGGGTCGCTCAACGGCGGGTCGCTCAACGGCGGATCGCTCAACGGCGGGTCCCTCAACGGCGGATCGCTCAACGGCGGATCGCTGAACTAGCCTGATCTCCTGCCGCCCACGCTGAGCAAGGGGCTCGCGACGGCGGCGCGAGTGGCTCGGGGTGGAGGCTGCATGATCCCGCCGCCCTCCCCTCAGGTCCGCTCCCCGGGGCGTCAGCTGGCGCCGCTGACCGTCGCCGTGGCGGTCTGCGCCGCTGCCCTGTGGGCGTTCCTGGCCCCCCGCGCCCTCGACGACCTCGACGGCTTCTGGGTGGCAGTGGGCCTGCTCACCATCGCCTTCGCGCTCGCCGAGACGACGCAGATCCACGTCGAGCTCAACCGCCAGACGGTCTCGTTGTCCCTGAGCGAGTTCCCCATGGTCGTCGGGCTGTTCCTGGCCGCGCCGCTGCCGCTGCTGGTGGGCCGGCTCGCCGGAGCCCTGCTCGTCGCCTTCGTGCGGCGCACGGTGGCGCACAAGGCGACGTTCAACGCAGCCCTGTACGGCCTCGAGGTCGCGGTCCTCGTGACCGTGGCCGGCGAGCTCGATGCCGGCGGGGGCGCCATGGCGTGGCTGCGCGCCTTCGGCGCGGTCATGGTCGTGACGACCCTGAGCGGACTCCTGCTGCTCCTGGCGGTCCGCCTGCTGCACGGTCCCCCGAAGGCCGGGGACATCCCGCTGACCGTCGTACCGCTGCTGTTCTCGGCTGCCCTCAACACGAGCCTCGCGCTGATCGTCGTTGTCCTGCTCGATCGTGAGCCCGAGGCGGCTGGGCTGCTGCTCGTCGTCGCCTTCTCCCTCGGCGGCGCCTACCGGGCCTACTCGGTCCTGCTGCGGCGCCACCGCTCACTCGAGCAGGTCCACGACTTCATGGTCGCCGCGGCCGGCAGTCGCAGCACGCAGGAGCTGGTGCAGACCGTGCTCCACCACAGCCGCGACCTGCTCTCCGCCGAGACGGCCCTGCTGATCCTGCCGGGGGCCCGCGTGGTCGGGTCCGGTGACGTCTACGTGCTGCGGGAGGACGAAACCGTCCGCCGAGCACCGCCGATCCAGGCCGAGCTGATGCGCTCGGCGGCGCTCCACGCGGTCGAGATCCTGCGCCCGACGACGCCCGCCCGGCACCGGCGGTCCGGCCTGGCCCCTGAAGCGGGGCTGCACGACGCCGTCGGCCTCCCGCTGCCGTCGGACCGCGGCGAGCAGGGGTTCCTGCTCGTGGCCAACCGGCTCGGGTCGATGTCGTCGCTGAACGACGCCGACCTCCGGCTGCTGACGGTCGTCGCGACCCAGCTCAACGTGGCGTTGCAGAACAGCAGCCTGCTGGCCCGGCTGCGCCAGGACGCCACGCACGACCTGCTCACCGGCCTCCCGAACCGCGCCCTGTTCCACGAGCGGCTCGAGGGCCTCACCAAGCGGCACCCCGGCGAGCGGTGCGCCGTGCTGCTGCTCGACCTCGACGGCTTCAAGGAGGTGAACGACACCCTCGGGCACCACAACGGCGACGAGCTGCTCCGGGAGGTGGCACGACGGCTCACCGGGGCGGTGCCGCCGGAGGTGACGGTGGCGCGGCTCGGTGGGGACGAGTTCACCCTGCTGGTCCCCTCGAGCGTCAGCGACGAGGACCCGCTGACGTTCGCCGAGGCGCTGCAGCTGGCCCTGCGCGTGCCCTGCACCCTCGACGGCGTACAGGTGGACGTACGCGCCTCGCTCGGCATCGCGCTGTTCCCCGAGCACGGCCAGCACAGCGCGGAGCTGCTGCAGCGCGCAGACGTCGCCATGTACGCCGCGAAGAGCGCCCGGGTGCCCACCCGCGTCTACGACCCTGCCGCCGACCACGCGAGCCCCCGCAAGCTGGCCCTGGTCGGCGAGCTCCGCACCGCCATCGAGCACGACGGCCTGCTGGTCCACTACCAGCCCAAGGTCAGGCTGAGGGACGAACGGGTGACCGGGGCCGAGGCCCTCGTGCGCTGGCCGCACCCGGTGCTCGGACTCATCCCACCGGACGACTTCGTGCAGATCGCCGAGCACACCGGCCTGATCGTGGACCTGACCCGCGTCGTGCTCGACACGGCCCTCGCGCAGTGCAGCGCCTGGGCCGACGAGTGGGGCCTCGGCGTCGCCGTCAACGTCTCACCGCGCGCGCTGCTCGCTCCCGGGTTCGTCGACGAGGTGCGCGCCAGCCTGGCCCTGCACGGCGTCCCCGCCCCCATGCTGACGCTGGAGGTGACGGAGAACAGCGTCATGACCGACCCCGACGCGGCGATCGCCGTCCTGCAGAGCCTCCACGACGTCGGGGTGAAGCTGTCGGTCGACGACTTCGGGACGGGCTACTCGTCGCTCGCCTACCTCCAACGGCTGCCCGTCGACGAGGTCAAGATCGACAAGGGGTTCGTCATGTCGTTGACGAGCAACGCGGGCAACACCGCGATCGTGGCGGCGATCTGCAACCTCGGGCACAGTCTCGGCCTCCTGGTGGTCGCGGAGGGGCTCGAGGACGTCGGCAGCCGGGACCTGCTCAGGACGCTGGGGTGCGACGTCGCACAGGGCTACCTGATCAGCCGCCCCATGCCGCCGGCGGCCTTCGACGACTGGCTCACGAGCCGGGTGCTCACCGGGCGCTACCCCGGCCGCTGAGCCGGCGCCTCCCGCTCAGGCCTCCGGGCCGCCCTCGAGGTCTCCCTCGAGCTCGAGGTAGGTGCGCTTCAGCCCGTCGAGCGTCGCCTGCTCGGGCGACTCCCACAGGCCGCGGTCGGCCGCCTCGAGCAGCCGCTCGCTGATCCCGCGCAGCGCCCACGGGTTGCTCTTCTGCATGAACGCCCGGTTGGTCTCGTCGAACACGTAGGCGCTGGCGAGCTTCTCGTACATCCAGTCGTCGACGACCCCGGCCGTCGCGTCGTAGCCGAACAGGTAGTCCACGGTCGCGGCCAGCTCGAAAGCACCCTTGTAGCCGTGGCGCTGCATCGCCGCGATCCACTTGGGGTTCACGACGCGGGCGCGGAAGACGCGGTGCGTCTCCTCCTGCAGGGTCCGGGTCTTGACGGTGTCGGGCACGGCGCTGTCGCCGACGTAGGCCTCCGGGGACTCGCCGGTCAGCGCGCGCACCGCCGCGACCATGCCGCCGTGGTACTGGAAGTAGTCGTCGCTGTCGACGATGTCGTGCTCGCGGGTGTCCTGGTTCTTGGCCGCGACCCGCATGCGCGTGTAGACCCGCTCCATGTCGCGACGGGCCGGCACCCCCGGCAGGTCCTTGCCGTACGCGTAGCCGCCCCAGACCGCGTAGACCTCCGCCAGGTCGGCGTCGGTCTTCCAGTCCCGCGAGTCGATCAGCGGGAGCAGGCCGGCCCCGTAAGCCCCGGGCTTGCTGCCGAAGATGCGTGCGGTCGCGCGTCGCTCGTCGGTGCCGAGGGCCAGGTCGGCCTGCACGTGCGCCCGCAGGAAGTTCTGCTCCGCCGGCTCGTCGAGGTCCGCGACCATGCGGACCGCCTCGTCGAGCATCTCGACGACGTGGGGAAAGGCGTCCCGGAAGAACCCGCTGATCCGCAGGGTCACGTCGACGCGGGGACGGCCCAGTTCCTCCAGGGGCACCACCTCGAGGCCGGTGACCCGGCGCGACGCCTGGTCCCAGACAGGCCGGATCCCCAGCAGCCACAGCACTTCCGCGATGTCGTCACCGGAGGTGCGCATCGCCGACGTGCCCCACACGACGAGCCCGACCGACGCGGGGTACTCCCCGTGGTCGGCCAGGTAGCGGGTGAGCAGCGAGTCGCCGAGCGCGACGCCCACCGCCCAGGCGTTCCGGGACGGGATCGCCTTGGGGTCCACGGAGTAGAAGTTGCGGCCGGTCGGCAGCACGCCCACGAGCCCTCGGGTGGGAGACCCGGAGGGACCGGCGGGGACGAACCCCCCGGACAGCCCGTGGAGCAGGTGGTCCAGCTCGTCCGTGGTCCGGGCGAGCCGGGGCACGACCTCGTCGCAGGCGAAGCGCAGGACCCGCTCGACCTCGGGCAGCGGACGGTCGTGCAGGGACGCGACCACGCCGTGGACGGCCTCTGAGGACCAGTCGTTGGCGTCGACCGCGAGGACCAGCTCGCGCGCCATCTCCTCGAGCCGGTCGGCCTGGACCCGGTCGTCCTCGACGAGGTCGTACGCCGCGCCGAGGGCCCGCCGCAACCCGGGCAGGGACCCCGCATCGCCGCCCCAGGTCTGCTGCGCCCGCAGGATGCCGAGCACCAGGTCGACCCGGGGCAGCTCGACCGGCGCCTGGCCGAGCACGTGCAGGCCGTCGCGGATCAGGACGTCCTTGACCTCGCACAGGTATCCGTCGACGTGGAGCAGGAAGTCGTCGAACTCCTCGTCGCTCGGTGACTCCGACACGTGCAGGTCGTGGTGCAGCTGCGCGGCCTCGACCAGCTCCCAGATCTGGGCGCGGATCGTCGGCAGCTTCGCCGGGTCCATGGCCTGGACCTGGGCGTACTCGTCGAGCAGCTGCTCCAGCTGGGCCATCTCGTCGTAGGACTCGGCCCGCGCCATGGGCGGAACCAGGTGGTCGACGACGGTGGCGTGGGCGCGGCGCTTGGCCTGCGTGCCCTCACCGGGGTCGTTGACGATGAACGGGTAGAACAGCGGCAGGTCGCCGAGGACCGCGTCGGGTGCGCACCCCGCCGACAGCCCGAGCCCCTTGCCGGGCAGCCACTCCAGCGTGCCGTGCTTGCCGAGGTGGATCACCGCGTCGGCGCCGAAGCCGCCCTCCGCGACCGGGGCTGCGAGCCACCGGTAGGCGGCGAGGTAGTGGTGGCTCGGCGGCAGGTCGGGGTCGTGGTAGATCGCGATCGGGTTCTCGCCGAAGCCGCGCGGCGGCTGGATCGCGAGCACGACGTTGCCGTACTGCAGGGCGGCCAGGACGATCTCGTCGCCGTCGACGTAGAGCGAGCCGGGCGGGGGCCCCCAGTGCTCGAGCATCCCCGCGCGCAGTGACTCGGGGAGCGTGTCGAACCAGGCGGTGTAGTCGGCGAGCGGGACGCGCGCCACGGCCGAACGAAGCTGGTCCTCGGTCAGCCACTCGACGTCGTGGCCCCCGGCCGCGATCAGCGTGTGGACGAGAGTGTCGCCGTCCTCGGGGAACTCGCCCACCTCGTAACCGGCCTCGCGCATCGCCTGCAGCAGGAAGACCGCGCTCGCCGGGGTGTCGAGGCCCACCGCGTTGCCCACGCGGGAGTGCTTGGTCGGGTAGGACGACAGCACGACGGCCACCCGCTTGTCGGCGTTGGGCACGTGGCGCAGCCGGGCGTGCGAGGCCGCGATGCCCGCGACCCGCGCGGCCCGCTCGGGGTCGGCGACGTAGGTGGGCACGCCATCCTCGCCGGTCTCCTTGAAGGAGAAGGGGACCGTGATGAGCCGGCCGTCGAACTCGGGGATCGCCACCTGCATCGCCGCGTCGATCGGGGCGGCGCCGGCGTCGGAGGCGTCCCAGTCGGCCCGGCTGCTCGTGAGGCACAGAGCCTGCAGCACGGGGACGTCGAGGCGCGCGAGGGCGGTCGCGTCCCAGCCCTCGGCGTCGCTCGCGTTGGAGCCACCGCTCGCCAGCACCGTCACGACCAGGGCGTCGACGTCGCTGAGCAGCTCGTCGACGACGGGCAGGCGGCCGTCGTCGGCCGGGCGCAACGAGCCCACGTAGACCGGGCGGGCGTTCACCCCGCGCGCCTCCAGCGCGTCGCAGAGCACCTCGACGAAGGCGGTGTTCCCGGACAGCTGGTGCGCCCGGTAGAAGACGACCCCGACCGTCGGCCGGGCAGGGTCGACCGCGCGGGTGCCGTGCACGCCGTACGCAGGGAGCGCCGTCGGGGCGGCGAAGCCGACTCCGGTGAGCAGCAGGGTGTCGGACAGGAACGCGACGAGCGAGCCCAGGTTCTCGGGGCCGCCCTCCTGCAGGTAGCCCGCGGCGTCGTTCACCACTCCGGCCGGCACGGTCGAGGCGTCAGCGAGCTCCGCGTCGAGCGCGCCCTCCCCGCCGACGGCGACGAGGGGGATCCTGCGGGCGGCGCACGCGTCGCGCAGCGCGTCGAACCCGTCCCAGGCACGACGGCCCCCGAGCAGCCGGACGACGGCGATCTGCACGCCGTCGAGCAGGGCCGTCGGGTCGTCCACCCGGGCCGGGTTCGCCAGCCGGAGCGGCAGGGCGGGCTCGACGACGGTGCGGGCCGCGAGCAGGTCGGTGTCGGCGGTGGACATCAGGAGCAGGGTCACGGGCTCCAGTCTCGCGCACGCCCCGGCTGGCGCTCCCCGCTCAGGCCTTGTCGGTCACGCCCGCGCTGTCGAAGGTGGCGACGTCGCGCAGGACCCGCACCGCGGCCTGCACCAGCGGCAGGGCGAGCAGGGCGCCGGAGCCCTCCCCCAACCGGAGGTCGAGGTCGATCAGGGGCCGCATGCGCAGGGCGGCCAGGGCGCGGGCATGACCCGGCTCCGCCGAGCGGTGGCCGGCGACGCACGCCACCAGGGCGTCCGGGTGCAGGGCCGCCGCGACCAGGGCCGCCGACCCCGCGATCACGCCGTCGAGGATGACGGGGACCCGCAGGGCGCCCGCCGCGACGATGAACCCCACGAGCGCCGCGTGCTCGAGACCGCCCACCGCCGACAGGACCCCGACCGGGTCGGTGGGGTCGGGCGAGTGCAGGGCGAGCGCACGGCGCACGACGTCGACCTTGTGCCGCAGCAGGGCGTCGTCGATGCCGGTCCCGCGTCCGGTCACCTGGCCAGCGTCGGTGGTGAGCATCGCGGCGATCAACGCGGCCGACGCGGTGGTGTTCGCGATCCCCATGTCGCCGGTGAGCAGGCACCGCGAGCCCGACGCCACGAGGTCGTTCGCGACGGCGATGCCGACCTCGATCGCGGCGAGCGCCTCGTCCCGGGTCATGGCCGGCCCGACCGTCATGTCCGCCGTGCCGGGCCGCACCTTGTGCTGCCGCAGCCCCGCGGCAGGACCCAGCTCGCTGGCGATGCCCACGTCGACGACCACGACCGTGGCGCCCGCCTGGGCGGCGAGGGCGTTCACGACCGCTCCACCCGCGAGGAAGTTGCCGACCATCTGCGCCGTGACCTCCTGCGGCCACGCGGTCACGCCCTGGGCGTGCACCCCGTGGTCGGCGGCGAAGACGGCGACCGCTGCCGGCTCGGGCAGCGGCGGGGGGTCGATCCCGGCGAGGCCGGCGAGCTGGACGGCGATGGCCTCGAGCTCGCCCAGCGAACCGCTCGGCTTGGTCAGCCGCGCCTGGTGCTCCTGCGCGGCGCGCACGGCCTCAGGGTCCAGGGGGCGGAGGGCGGCGAGGGTCTCGTCGAGCAGCGTCATGGTCCGACTCGACCACAGCGACGCCTCGACCCGTCGGGCGGGGGATGCGGTTGGCTGTCGCCGTGCGGGTGCGAATGCTGGGGACGGGATCGGCGGACGGGTGGCCGAACCCGTGGTGCCGCTGCGCCTCGTGCTCGGCCGCCGCAGCCGCCGGGGTGCTCCGTGGTCAGACCAGCGCCCTGCTGGACGACCGGCTGCTGATCGAGCTCGGCCACGACGGCCTGCGGGCGGCGGTGCGCCTCGGCGTGGACCTGTCGCGCCTGGACGTCGTCCTCGTCACCCACGCCCACCCCGACCACCACGCCGCTCCGGCCTGGATGTGGCGCGGGTGGGTGCAGGGCCCGTCTGCCCTGACCCTGCTGGGCCCGCAGGCGGTCGTGACAGCCGCCCAGCCGCACCTGGACCCCTCCGTCACCGCTGTGGCTCTCAGGCCCGGTGACCGGCGGGCCGTCGCGGGCTACGAGGTCGTGGCACTGCCGGCGACGCACTCCGGAGCGGAGGCCGGCCCTGCCCTGCTCTACGACGTCACCGGCCCCGACGGCAGCCGGCTGCTGTGGGCGACCGACACCGGAGCGATGTCCGAGCAGGCCCTCGGCCTGGCCAGCGGGCGGGCGTACGACGCCGTCCTGCTCGACCTCACCTCGGCGCACCTGCCCGCCCACCACGACCTGCGCAGCTGGCCGGAGCAGATCGCCGAGCTGCGCCGGCGG
>JAOPWP010000014.1 GCA_025965615.1 Frankiales bacterium | reverse complement strand
GCGCGGTACCGCGCCCGTCGACCCGCCGGCCGCGGCCCCCGGGGTGGGCGGCGAGCGCGGGCGCCCCGGGGCCAGGGCGTCGCGGTCCACGAGGTCGGGCCCCACGGGTCGTGAGCGCCACGACGAGAAGATCACCGTCTACGTGTCCGTCGAGGAGCTGCTCGACCTCGAGCGGGCGCGGCTCAGCCTGCGCGCCGACCACGGTCTGGCTGTGGACAGGGGGCGGATCGTCCGGGAGGCGCTTGCGGTGGTCCTTGCGGACCTCGAGGCCCAGGGCGACGCGAGCACGCTGGTCCAGCGCCTCCGGAGCCGCTGAGGTGCTCTACGCCCTCGGCGACCCGATCTCCCTGGTCCTGCTCCTGGTCAGCTTCCTGGTCGCTGTCACCGTGCACGGGGCGGCCTCGGCCGTGGCCGCGGCGCGGGTGGGTGAGCGGGCTCCCGCAGCGGAAGGACGCCGGTCCCTGCGCCCCGACCGGCACGTCGACCCCTTCGGGGCCCTCGGGGCAGCCATCGCCGGCGTGGGATGGGCCAAGCCGGTGGTCGTCCCGCTCCGCCGCGGCCGGCGGGGGCCGTGGGTCGCGTCCCTGCTCGCCGGGCCAGTCGCGACGCTGCTCGTCGGCCTGGCCGCGCTCGGCGGCTACCGGGCAGCAGGTGGCGCACCGCTTCGCGGCGGGCTGTTCACCGCGCTGCAGTCGGGGGTGTCGGGCGACCTGGGCCTGCGTGCCCTGTTCCTGCTGGGGCTGTCCTGCCTGTTCGTCGGGGTGCTGAGCCTCGTGCCGCTCCCTCCGCTGAACGGCGGTCAGCTGCTGTTCGGCTTGGCCCCCGGCACGCCCGGCTGGCGCAAGGCGGAGTACCAGCTGGTCGAGCGCAACATCGGGGTCGCTGTGCTGCTCGCCCTGCTGCTGATCCCCCTGGCCGGACGCACCGCGCTCGTGCCGACGCTGCTCGACATCGTCGTCAGCCCGATCGCGACGGCGGTCATCGGTGGCTAGGAGCCAGGCCCCCGAGGGCTCCGCGGACACTCAGCGGCCCGACCCGGGCCCTGTCTCCGCCCCGGGTGCGACGGGCGCCAGGGGACTCCGACCCACAGGTGAGGCGCTCGACGGGCCGCCGGACGCCGTGTTCTCGGTGCACCTCGACGTCTTCGAGGGACCCTTCGACCTGCTCCTGGCGCTCATCTCCAAGCACCAGCTGGACGTCACGTCGGTCGCCCTGTCCCAGGTCACGGATGAGTTCCTCGCCCACACCCGCGCGCTCGGAGCCAGCTGGGACCTCGAGCAGGTCACCGACTTCCTGGTCGTCGCAGCGACCCTGCTCGACCTCAAGGCGGCGCGGCTGCTACCGGCCGCTGAGGTGGAGGACGAGGAGGACCTCGCTCTGCTCGAGGCCCGGGACCTGCTGTTCGCGCGGCTGCTCCAGTACCGCGCCTACAAGCAGGCCGCCGCGCAGCTGGAGGAGCTGTTCGCCGACCAGGCCCAGCGCTTTCCGAGGCGGGTCTCGCTCGAGCCGCGGTTCGCCGGACTGCTTCCGGAGGTCCTGCTCGGGCTCGGTCCCGACCAGTTCGCCCGCCTGGCAGCGCGGGCGCTGACGCCCCGACCTCAGGTGGAGGTCGAGATCAGCCACGTCCACGGTGGTGCGGTCAGCGTGCGCGAGCAGACCGCCCTGCTCCGCGACCACCTGCGACGAGCGGGGGCCGCCTCCTTCCGGACGCTCACGGCGGACTGCGCCGGCACGCTGGAGGTGGTCGCCCGGTTCCTCGGCCTGCTCGAGCTCTTCCGCGAGGGCGTCGTCAGCTTCGAGCAGCTGGAGGCGCTCGGGGACCTGCACGTGCGCTGGACCGGGTCGGACGAGGCAGACGAGAGCCCTGCGGAGCCCGATCAGGCTTCCCCGGCCCAGGCGACTCCTGCCCAGGCGACCCCTGCCCAGGCGGGCCCCGGCCAGGCGAACACCGACACTGGAACAGGGGACGTTGCGACCCCCGACGGTGCGAGCCCCGACAGTGCGACCCCCGACAGTGCGATCCCGGACCGAGCAGGGAGTGGCCCATGACGTCCGACCTGACCGACTCGCCCGCTCGGGACGCCGACCAGCCTCCCGGCCCGGACGCTGGCGGGTCCGGGGCGTCCGGCACAGAGGGCCGTTCGCTGCCTCCTGCCCTGATCGACCGTCCCGATCCCGGTCAGGCGCCGGGGCAGGAGGCGGACGTACCAGCCGCCAGCCCGCCGTTGCCGGCCCTGCTGGAGGCCCTGTTGCTGGTCACCGACGAGCCGGTGACGGTGCTCGCACTCGCGGAGGTCACAGGCTCGGACCCGATCGTGGTCGAGCAGACCCTCCTGGAACTCGCCTCGGACTACCAGGAGCAAGGGCGCGGCTTCGAGCTGCGTTCCGTGTCCGGCGGGTGGCGGATGTACACCCGCAGCGACTGCGCTGCCCACGTCGAGCGCTTCCTGCTGGACGGGCAGTCCGCGCGGCTCACCCAGGCAGCACTCGAGACCCTGGCCGTCATCGCCTACCGACAGCCGGTCACCCGGGGAAGGGTGAGCGCCGTCCGTGGGGTCAACGTGGACGGAGTGGTCCGTACGCTCCAGGCGCGGGGCCTGATCTGCGAGGCAGGGCAGGACGCCGACAGCGCAGGGACGCTGTTCCGGACGACGCCGCTGTTCCTGGAACGACTCGGTCTCGCCAGTCTGGACGACCTTCCAGCTCTCGCTCCCCTCCTGCCCGAGCTGAACGAACTCGAAGAAGCCTCAACGTCAACATGAGAACAAGATGGAGGCTCGCGTGACAGGAACCAGTACCGACCCTCAAGGCACCGAGGGCATCCGGTTGCAGAAGGTCATGGCCGCCGCGGGATTGGGGTCGCGACGCGCCTGTGAGCAGATGATCGAGGCCGGGCGCGTGTCGGTGAACGGAGAGCCGGTCCTCGAGCAGGGTCGCCGGGTCGACCCGGCGACCGACGTGATCCGCGTGGACACCATGCGGATCAACACCGCGCCCGGGCTCGTGTACCTGGCGCTGAACAAGCCCCGCGGCTACGTCACGACGATGAGTGACCCGGACGGGCGACCCACGGTGGGCGACCTCGTCGCTGCCCGGACCGAACGCCTGTTCCACGTCGGCCGGCTGGACGCCGAGACCGAGGGCCTGCTGCTGCTCACCAACGACGGTGAACTGGCACACCGGTTGTCGCACCCGTCCTACGAGGTGTCGAAGACCTACCTGGCGCAGGTCCTCGGCCCGGTGGCGCGCGACGTCGGCAAGCGGTTGCGGGAGGGCATCGAGCTCGACGACGGGATCGTCAAGGTCGACTCGTTCAAGCTGGTCGACTCGAACGCCAACCGGGTGCTTCTCGAGATCGTTCTGCACGAGGGACGCAACCGCATCGTCCGGCGGGCCTTGGAGGCCATGGGGCATCCCGTCCAGCAGCTCGTCCGCACGTCCGTGGGCCCGGTTCAGTTGCAGAACCAGAAGTCCGGCAAGATCCGCGCCTTGAGCCGGGAGGAGCTTGCGGGCTTGTTCGCGCTCGTCGGGATGTGACGCGGGAGCGCTATGTCGACAAGCTGCTTGCTAGACATGTTGTTACAGCGATGTAGTGCTCCATGGCTGAAACGTTGAAGCAGTACATCACTGTCTCGGCACAGGGACAGTCCACGCACCGGTATCCACAGGGCCGAGAGGACGCTGAGGGCCCCGGGAGGCAGCCTGAATCCGGGTGTGACCTCGACCCCATGGCATCACCTCGACCCCGCGCACCTGGCCGCGCCATCACTGCTGGATAGGGTCGACCTTCGACGGATCGGGGAGCAGGCATGGCAGTGCGAGCCGTCCGCGGCGCGACGCAGGTGGACCGGGACGAGCGCGAGCACGTGCTGGCCGCCACCGCTGAGGTCCTGCTCGCCGTGCTGGAGCGCAACGGGCTCACCTCGGAGGACCTGATCAGCGTGCTGTTCACCAGCACGCCCGACCTCACGTCGGAGTTCCCTGCCTACGCGGCACGGCAGCTCGGACTGCAGGACGTGCCCCTGATGTGTGCTTCCGAGATCGATGTGCCCGGAGCGATGCCCCGGGTGCTGCGCCTGCTGGCCCACGTCGAGACGACGGCCAGCCGGGCCGAGATCAAGCACGTCTACCTGCATGGCGCGGCGGCCCTGCGCACGGACCTGCCGCAATGAGCAGCAGGGACCCCGGGCGGCCCGGGTCGCCCAGGCGACGGGTCCGTACGGCCCCGTCGAGCCGTACCCATGGGTTCTGGCCCTCCGACCTCCGGGAGCCGGCCTCGTGACGGCCGACGTGCTGATCGTCGGCACGGGCCTGATCGGGACGTCGCTCGCTCTGGCCCTCGAGGGCCAGGTCGACGTCGCCCTGCACGACCGGGACCCGGGTGCTCTCGCTGTCGCTCTCGGGAGGGGAGCAGGGCGTGCGTGGGATCAGCACGAACCCGCGCGGCACGCGGTGCTGGCTCTGCCGCTGAGTGCGATAGCGCCGACCTTCGTGGTCCTCCACGAGCGTGGTGTGGCTGAGACATGGAGCCATGTCGCCTCCACGCAGTCTGCTGTTCAACGTGACATCGAGACTTGCGCGGGGGACGCTAGCGTTCTGTGTGGCAGTCACCCCATGGCAGGGAGCGAGCGGAACGGGCCGGACGCGGCCAGCGCCACCCTGTTCGCGGGGCGCCCCTGGGTGCTCTGCCCCAGCCCGACGACGTCGGCGTCGGCCCTGCGAGCGACCCGGCGGTTGGCAAAGCTCGCCGGGGCCGACCCCGTCGAGCTGCCGGCAGCGCAGCACGACCTCGCCGTCGCCCTCGTCAGCCACCTCCCGCAGGTGGCGGCCAGCGCCCTGGCCGCGGTCGTCCTGGCCGAAGGCCGCAAGAACCCTGCCTCCCTGGACCTGTCCGGGCCGGGGCTGCAGGACTCGACCCGGATCGCGGCCAGCGACCCTGCCTTGTGGACCGAGATCCTCGGGCACAACGCCCGCGCCGTCGCCCCGCTCGTACGAGCCCTCGCCGACGAGCTGCATCGGGCCGCGGGGGTCCTCGACGGCCTGGCCGCAGGCACCCCCGCAGCGGCGGGGACGGCCGAGGCACTCACCTCGGGCCTGCGCGCCCTGCTCGTCAGCGGCAACGAGGGTCGGCGTCTGGTACCGGTCAAGCACGGTGAGCACGACAGCGCCTTCGCGGTGGTCCGAGTGGCGGTGCCCGACCGCCCCGGCCAGCTGGCGGGGGTCTTCGTCGCGGCAGCCGAGGCCGGCATCAACGTGGAGGACGTCCGGGTGGAGCACCTCGCGGGACGTCCTCGCGGGGTCATCGAGCTGCTGGTCCCGCCGTCGGAGTCCCGGCAGGCGGCGGCGGCGCTCACCGCCGCAGGCTGGGACGTCGTCGGCTGAGACGTAGGCTGGACCATCATCCAGCGCTGATCAGGAGACACGTGTCTACAGGAGCGACCAGGATCGTCGCGCTCGACGGGCCCTCCGGGTCCGGCAAGAGCACGGTCGCCCGGAAGGTCGCGGCACGCCTCGGGTGGCGCTACGTCGACACCGGCGCGTCGTACCGGGCCGCGACCCTCGCTGCGCTGCGGGCCGGCGTGGACCTCGACGATGCCGACGCCGTCCTCGCCTCGGTCCGCACAGCCCGGATCGAGCTGTCCACCGACCCTGAGCAGCCGGGAACCTGGCTCGACGGCGAGGACATCAGCGACGCCATCCGCGGGCCCGAGGTGACGTCCGCGGTCAGCGCCGTGAGCGCGGTCCCGGCCGTGCGTGCCCACTTGGTGGAGCTGCAGCGCGTGCTGGCGGGCAGGGACGGTGCCGTCCTCGAAGGGCGCGACATCGCCACGGCGGTCATGCCCGACGCCCAGGTCAAGGTCTACCTGGATGCCTCGCCGCAGGTCCGGGCCAGCCGCAGGGCCGCCGAGCAACACGCCGGTGTGACTCCCGGAGGCAGCCCAGCGAGCCTGGTGTCGACCGTGGCTGAGGACCTCGCCCGCCGGGACCGCCTCGACAGCAGCCGAGCGGCAGACCCCCTGCGGCCCTCGCCCGATGCCGTGCACCTGGACAGCAGCCAGCTGGACGCCGCTGCCGTGGTCGACCTCGTCCTCGACCTCGCCCGCGACGCGGGACTGGTCTCGTGACCGCGGCCTCGCAGGAGGTCGCGGTTGCGCTGCCCCTGCCGCGCCGGCGCGCCACGGGCACGCTGAAGCCGCCCGTCGTGCGCAGCGTCCGTCTCGCGGGTCGGGGCCTGTCCCGGACCGTGCTGCGCCTGCGGGTCGATGGGGCCCACCACGTGCCCCGGAGTGGACCGGTGCTGCTCGCCGGCAACCACTCGGGGATCCTCGACGGCCCGCTCGTGTTCTTCACCAGCCCGCGTCCCTGTCGCCTGCTGACCAAGTCCGAGGTGTTCGTGGGGCACTGGGCCCGGGCCTGCGGGTGGCTCGGTCTGATCCCGGTCCACCGCGGCCGGGCGGACCGGGCGGCGCTGCAGGCGGGCCTGTCGTGCCTGGCCGGTGGCGGGGCCCTGGGGGTCTTCCCCGAGGGCACGCGTGGGACGGGCAACCTGGAGCAGGTGGCCGACGGGCTCGCCTACCTCGCCTTGCGCAGCGGAGCGCCGGTCATCCCCGTCGCGGTCCACGGGACGGCAGCAGCGCTGCCACGTGGACGCTCCTTGCCGAGGTGGCGCGCGCCGGTCCACATCGTCTTCGGCGCCCCCCTCCAGCTCGACCGGGTCGGGGACCCCCGCGCCCGCAGCACTGTCCGCTCGGCTGCCGAGCAGCTCCGCCTGGGCCTCGTGGCCCACCTGATGCAGACCACGGAGCACGCCTGATGTCAGAAGAAGACTTCGAGAACGTCGACGACCGCGCCGACCAGCCTGTGCTGGCGGTCGTGGGCCGGCCGAACGTCGGCAAGTCCACGCTGGTGAACCGCATCCTGGGCCGGCGAGAAGCCGTTGTGGAGGACGTCCCCGGCGTGACGCGGGACCGGGTCGCCTACGACGCGCAGTGGCGGGGCCGCCGCTTCACCGTCGTCGACACCGGCGGCTGGGACCCGGACGCGGTGGGCCTGCAGAAGGCGGTCGCCGCCCAGGCCGAGGTCGCGGTGGCCGCCGCCGATGCGGTGCTGTTCGTGGTGGACGCCACGGTGGGGGCGACCGACAGCGACGAGGCGGTCGTACGCGTCCTGCGCAAGGCCAAGAAGCCGGTGGTCCTCGTCGCGAACAAGGTCGACGACGAACGCGCCGAGGCCGATGCGGCCATGCTGTGGTCGCTGGGCCTGGGTGAGCCCTACGCCGTCTCGGCGCTTCACGGGCGCGGCAGCGGGGACCTGCTGGACGTCATCCTCGAGGCCCTCCCGGAGACGCCAGCCGAACGTTTCGACGCCGAGGCCGGTCCTCGCCGGGTCGCCCTCGTCGGGCGGCCGAACGTCGGCAAGTCGTCGCTGCTCAACAGACTGGCCGGCGAGCAGCGGGTCGTCGTCGACAGCGTCGCGGGCACGACCCGTGACCCGGTGGACTCCTTCGTGGAGGTGGGCGGGGAAGTCTGGAAGTTCGTCGACACCGCAGGGCTGCGCCGCCGGGTCGCCCATGCCTCCGGCGCGGAGTACTACTCGTCTCTCCGCACGGCCGCTGCCATCGACGCTGCCGAGGTCGCCGTGGTCCTGCTCGATGCGAGCGAGCCGATCAGCGAGCAGGACCAGCGGGTGATCGGCATGGCCGTCGAGGCCGGGCGAGCACTCGTCATCGCGTTCAACAAGTGGGACCTGGTCGACGAGGACCGACGGCCGCAGCTGGCCAAGGAGATCGAGCGGGAGCTCGCTCGGGTGCAGTGGGCCCCCCGGCTCAACGTGTCGGCCCTGACCGGGCGAGCCGTCGACCGGCTCGCCCCCGCCCTGCACGAGGCGCTGGACGGCTGGGAGACCCGCATCCCCACCGGAAAGCTGAACGCCTGGGTCGGCGAGCTGGTGGCGAAGACCCCGCCGCCCGTCCGCAGCGGCAAGCAGCCCAAGATCCTGTTCGCCACCCAGGCCGGCACGCGCCCGCCCCGGTTCGTGCTGTTCACCAGCGGCTTCCTCGAGGCGGGCTACCGGCGCTTCATCGAACGGCGGCTGCGCGAGGACTTCGGCTTCTCGGGGAGCCCCATCGAGGTCAGCGTCAAGGTGCGGGAGAAGAACCGCAAGAGCTGAGCGGCGAGCAGACTCCCGAGGGGGTCACCTCGTCGCCCGACGCGCCTGCTGCCCCCTGCCGTGACCGGCCTCAGCGTCGTGACGACCGGCCGCCGGCCGTGTCCTTGACGGCGTCGGTCAGCGCCTTCACCTGCGGGGAGCTGGCGAGCTCCTGCGCCTGCTGGTTGATCTGCTCGTACCGCCCACGGCCCGCCTTGGCGCCCAGCACGTAGCCGGTACCAGCGGTGCCGACCGTCGCGGCGTCCCACAGGGTCCTCGCGACGGACCGGCGCGCCTTACGCCCTCGTCGAGCCACCGCAGGCGGGATCGCCGTCACCGTCGAGGTGACCGACGCGCTCGACTTGGCGGCCGTCGCACTCGCTGCCGAGGCCGCGTCGGAGAGCTGGCGGGTGGTGCGCGAGGCCGTGTCGGTCGCGACCGAGGCCACCTCCGTGAGGTGGCGCGCGGCCGAGGAGACCGCGGCGGCAGAACCGAGCTTGGCCTGCTTGCGGGCGCGAGCGGCTCGCGCCGCGGGACGCCGACGGCGACGCGCCCTCAGCTCCCACACCTGCAGCGCGATGCCGGCGGCGGCCACGATCCCGGCGACGACCGCGAGCGGCGCGGCGGAGGACCCGGTCGACGCCGCGGGGCTGGACGGCACCAGGGCCGGGCGCCCGGCAGGGCGAGGCGGTTCGGGCGGGGCGGAGGGCTGCGCGGGGGCCGGCGCAGCCACCGGGGCCTGGGGTCGGTCCGGCACCACCGGAGCGGTCGGGACGATGAGCGCCTCAACCGGAGGCGCCGACGGCGCGGGGGTCGCAGGCGCTTCCGTGGCAGGCAGGGGCTCTTCCGGCAGCGACTCCTCCGGAAGCGACTCCTCCGGAAGGGCGAGGCCGACCGTCGCCGGCGTGGCCTCGTCGTCCAGGTCGTCGATCCGCTGGGACGACGGAGGGACGTCGGCCTGGTCGTCGTCCACCACCGGTGAGACGCCGGTCGGCGATCCGGAGGCGGCCGCGGTGGGCAGGACGCTCCCCGACGACGCTGAGGTGTGCTCCACGCGGTAGTGCTCGTAGAGGCGCACCTCGTCACCCTTGCTGAGCTCCTGGTCGTCACCCACGCGTGGCGCCGCGAGCACGTCGGCCCGTGAGAACCGGAGCTTCAGCGTGCCGCCCGTCGCGCTCGCTCCGAGCGCCGGGACGAACAGCCGGCGGTGCTCGTCGACCGCCACGGTGACCCACTCGGTCGCACCGGTGTCGACGTCGGCGAACACGCCGGTGCATCGTCCCAGCGGCGCGCCGTCGGGGTCGACCACCGACGCACCCTCCCAGTGCTTCGCCTCAGCCTGCTCTGGCAGCTCCATGAACACTCCCGTCGTCGCCTCGGTGCTGGATGCTCCCGACGGCTGGTGAGGGGCCCTACCCCGCGCCACCGCACTGATAGCACCGCGTCCGGCACGGGAGGCCGCTGGCGGCGGTGACCGATGCCAGCCGCGAGCGCAGCGAGAGGGGCCGCCTGCGAGCCGCTGCTAGTGTTCGTGCGTTGTCGCCCCGAGGTCGTGGCGGCGGCGGGCTGTAGCGCAGCTTGGTAGCGCACTTGACTGGGGGTCAAGGGGTCGCAGGTTCAAATCCTGTCAGCCCGACAGACGAAGGTGCAGGTCAGAGGCGGTGCAGCCCTCCGGGGAGGCACCGCCTCCGTCGTGCCTAGCGGGCGCGGGCGCGGTCGATCGCCGCGCCGACGAGAGCTCCGGCAGCCAGCAGGGACACCATCAGCACGGCCACCTGCCAGGTGGCGTGCGGCACGAACTCGATGTCGAGGGCCGCGCCGGCCACGATGGCCAGGAGCCCGTACAGCGTCATGGCCAGCGCCCCGCCCGTGATCGGGCCGTCGGTGCCTGCTCCTGACTGCTCGCTCACGGTTACTCCCTCTCGGGCACGGGGCCCGGACGCTGAAGCACCCCCCTCGGGTGCCGGTCCACCGTACGACCTCCCGGCTCCTGCTCGCGCACCCGCCCTGTCGTCAGCCGCAGGGCGCCTCTGATTCCCGATAGGCTGCCCGGGCGACGGGGAGGTGGCATGGCGGAGCAGGTGGCACCGACGTCCCAGCCGACCTCCGGAGGGCGGGGCTCCGCCTCTGCGGCCGTGCCCCAGGAGGACCTGGCCTGGCGTGTCTGGACGATCCCGAACATCCTGTCGCTGCTGCGTCTGGCGGGCGTGCCCGTCTTCCTCTACTGGACGCTCGAGACCCAGCAGGACGGTCGGGCGATCCTGCTCCTCATGGCTGCTGGGGCCAGCGACTACTTCGACGGCCTCATCGCCCGCCGCTTCGACAGCTTCTCCCGTCTCGGCAAGCTGCTGGACCCGCTGGCCGACCGCCTCTACATCTTCGCCACGGTGCTCGCCCTCGTGGCGCGAGACGGGCTGCCCCTGTGGTGGGCGCTGGCGCTGATCGGCCGGGACGTCGCGCTCACCGCGAGCCTGCCCCTGCTCCGCCGGGCCGGCCACGGCCCGCTCCCGGTCAACTACCTGGGCAAGGCGGCGACCTTCAACCTGCTGTACGCCTTCCCCATGCTGCTGGCGGCGCTCCCTGAGAACGACGGCCTGCTCGCCGAGGTCTTCCGCCCTCTCGGCTGGGCGTTCGCCACCTGGGGGAGCCTGCTCTACATGTGGGCCGGCGTGCTCTACCTGGTGCAGGTCCGCAGGCTGCTGCGCGCCGGAGCCACGTGACGGTCCAGGCCGACGCCTCGGAGGACTCCGGGCGATGAAGGCGGTCGTGATGGCCGGCGGCGAGGGGAGCCGCCTGCGTCCCATGACGGCCAACCAGCCCAAACCGCTGCTCCCGGTCGCCAACCGTCCGATCATGGAGCACGTCCTGCGCCTGCTCCGGCGCCACGGCTTCGACGAGACCGTCGTGACCGTGCAGTTCCTGGCCAGCCTCGTGCGCACGTACTTCGGTGACGGAGACGACCTGGGCATGCACCTGACGTACGCCACGGAGGCCACCCCGCTCGGCACGGCCGGCTCGGTGCTCAACGCGAGGGAGGCGCTGCGCGACGACGCCTTCCTGGTGATGTCAGGTGACGCGCTGACCGACGTGGACCTCGGCGAGCTCGTCGCGGCCCACCGGCGTACGGGCGCCCTCGTCACGGTGTGCCTCGCCCGGGTGCCCGATCCGCTCGAGTTCGGCATCGTCATCCAGGGGGAGGACGGGCGGATCGAGCGCCTGCTCGAGAAGCCCACCTGGGGCCAGGTCTTCAGCGACACCGTGAACACCGGCATCTACGTCATGGAGCCCGAGGTCTTCGAGCACGTGGCGGCCGACCGGGCGGTCGACTGGTCGAGCGAGGTCTTCCCGGCGCTGCTCGCGATGGGAGCCCCGGTCTACGGGCACGTCGCGGACGGCTACTGGGAGGACGTGGGCAGCCTGGATTCCTACATCCGCGCGAACGCGGATGTGCTTCACCGTCGAGTCGACGTCGAGATGCCGGGCTTCGAGATCGCGCCGGGCATCTGGGTCGGGGAGGGCGTCGACCTCGACCCGGGAGCCGAGCTGACCGGCCCGCTGTGCCTGGGCAACCACGTCAAGGTCGAGGGGGGCGCCCAGCTGCGGCCGCTGACGGTCCTGGGTGACAACGTCGTGGTCAAGAGCGGGGCCGTGCTCGAGCGGGCCGTCGTGCACAGCAACGCCTTCATCGGTCCGCAGGTGGGGCTGCGCGGGTGCGTGATCGGCAAGAGCAGTGACGTGATGCGGGCCGCTCGCGTCGAGGAGGGTGCCGTCGTCGGCGACGAGTGCGTCGTGGAGGAGGAGGCCTACCTGGCCGACGGCGTGCAGGTCTACCCCTTCAAGACCATCGAGGCAGGCGCCGTGGTGCGTACCAGCGTGATCTGGGAGAGCCGCGCGTCGTCGTCGCTGTTCGGACCGGACGGCGCCGTGACCGGCCTGGTGAACGTGGAGATGACACCGGGCTTCGTGGTGCGACTGGCGTCCGCGTTCGCCACGACCCTGCCGAAGGGGAGCACGGTGGTCACGTCCCGCGACGGGTCGCGGGCCGCGAGGGCCCTGAAGCGGGCGCTGATCTCCGCCCTGACCGCGACGGCGATCGACGTCCGCGACCTCGAGGTCGCCCCGCAGCCGATCACCCGGTTCACCACGCGCGAGAGCGACGCGACCGGCGGTGTCCTCCTGCGGACCACACCCGGGGATCCGCAGTCGCTGGACATCGTGTTCCTCGACGCCCAGGGGGCCGACCTCGGGCCGCAGCGGCAGCGGGGGCTGGAGCGGCTGTTCAGCCGCCAGGAGTTCCGCCGGGCCTTCCCCGGCGAGATCGCCGAGCTGACGTTCCCCTCGCGC
>JAOPWP010000006.1 GCA_025965615.1 Frankiales bacterium | reverse complement strand
GGAGGCGGCGGCCCGGCCCAGCCAGCCGGCCCCTCCTGCGCCCCGGGCGCCTGCGGCCGACGCGCCTGTGCCGGCGGGATGGTCCACCTACCGGGCGCCGGACGGCTCGTTCACCCTCGGGCTGCCCCCTGGCTGGAAGCCCGTCGGGGAACCCGCCGAGCAGCGCTTCATCAGCCCCTCCGGGCTCACCACCGTCTCGGTGCGCACCGCCGGGGCTGATGCCGCAGCGGGCCCCGCCGTCCTCGAGACCGACGAGACCGAGCTCGCAGCGCGCAGTCGCAGCTACACGCGCCTGCAGGCAGGGACCTCGGAGCACCGGGGCTTCCCGGCCAGGACCGTCGACTACCGCAACGGCGCAGGCGCGACCCAACAGCGCGGCAGCACCCTCGGCGTGCTCGTCGGAGACCGGGTCCACTGGCTCACGGTCGAGTCGAAGGCCACCGCGTGGCGCTTCGCCGAGCCCCTCGTCGGGAGGTTCCGGGCCACGTTCGTCCCAGCCTGAACCCGAGGGTCAGCCGCAAGAGAAGTGAGCGAGCGGGGCGGTCTGGTCGACCGGGGTCTCGCCCCAGGTCGAGGAGCACCCAGTCGACGGGCCGGGAGCTGGGTGGGCGCGGGCACGCGACGGGCCCGCGCCGGCGGCGGTCCCGGCGCGGCGCTTCCCTCGACGGCACTCGGCGGTGTTGACTGCGCCCGTTCCCCCCGAGCGGCGGGGACCGGAGGTTCGGAGGCGCACCATGGCCAAGCAGGAGGACGTTGCGGCGGCGTGGAAGGCCGCGCGCGAGCTCGAGAAGGCCGTCTCCGCGGTCACCCGCCACTACCCGGAGTCCGTGGACGTGCAGCGCCTGCGCGCCGACTCCAGTCGCGTCCGGGACGACCTGGCCCTGCTCTGCGGGGCCGCCACGCCTGCGGCTCCGGCCGCTCAACCGCCGCCGCGCAGGGTCATCGAAGACACCGCGTACACCCACGACTTCTGGATGGACGCCGAGGACGAAGGGCTCGGACGAGGCCCCCAGAGCTCCCACTAGCCGACCGCTCGTACGACGACAGGAGCTCTGCACCGATGACCACCGTGGCCCCGAGCGGGACCGGCGCGCCCGGCCGCGCACGGCTCGACGTACGCACCCTGCGCACCGACCGGTGGTGGCTGCAGCCGCTGCTCACCGTGCTCGCGCTCGTCGCCTTCATCGTCTACTCGACGGTCAGGGCGTTCGAGAACGCGAACTACTACGCCGAGCCGTACATCTCGCCGTTCTACGCCCCCTGCATCACCACGCAGTGCGAGGGGAGCACGTTCCCCGAGCTGTTCAGCGGGCCGGCCTTCATCTCGCCGGCGCTCTACATCCTGATCGTGCCGCTGGGGTTCCGGCTGACCTGCTACTACTACCGCAAGGCCTACTACCGGTCGTTCTGGATGTCGCCGCCGGCCTGCGCAGTCGCCGAGCCGCACGGCAGCTACACCGGGGAGACCCGCTTCCCGCTGATCTTCCAGAACCTGCACCGCTACTTCTTCTACGCCGGCCTGGTGTTCAACGTCTTCCTCACCTACGAGGCGTTGATGTCGTTCCGCAACGAGGACGGCGAGTGGTTCCACATGGGCCTCGGCACCGTCATCCTGCTGACGAACGCGACCCTGCTGTGGCTCTACTCGCTGTCGTGCCACTCCTGCCGGCACGTCGTCGGCGGGCGGCTCAAGCACTTCTCCAAGCACCCCGTCCGCTACAAGGCGTGGACGGCGGTCTCCCGGCTCAACACCAGCCACATGAAGTACGCCTGGATCAGCCTGGTGTTCGTGGCCTTCACCGACTTCTACGTCCGGTTGCTCGCGACCGGTGCCTTCGACGACCCCCGTTTCTTCTGATGCCGAACGCCCTGATGCCGAACGAAGGACCCGCATGACTGACCTGGAGCGCCACGACTACGACGTCGTCGTCATCGGCGCCGGAGGTGCCGGCCTGCGCGCCGCGATCGAGGCGCACGAGCAGGGCGCGCGCACGGCCGTCGTCTGCAAGTCGCTGCTCGGCAAGGCGCACACCGTCATGGCCGAGGGCGGCATCGCCGCTGCGATGGGCAACGTCTACAAGGAGGACGGCTGGAAGGTCCACTTCCGGGACACCATGCGCGGCGGCAAGATGCTCAACCACTGGCGCATGGCGCAGCTGCACGCACAGGAGGCACCGGACCGGGTCCGCGAGCTCGAGGACTGGGGCGCGCTGTTCGACCGCACCCCCGACGGCCTCATCTCGCAGCGCGACTTCGGCGGCCACCGCTTCGCCCGCCTCGCCCACGTCGGCGACCGCACCGGCCTCGAGCTCATCCGCACCCTGCAGCAGCAGACGGTGGCCCTCGGCATCGACGTCTACATGGAGTGCACGGTCACCAAGCTGCTGACCGCCGCCGACGGCAGCATCAGCGGTGCGTTCGGCTACTTCCGCGAGTCGGGCAGGTTTCTCGCGCTCCAGGCGCCGTCCGTCGTGCTCGCCACCGGCGGGATCGGCAAGTCCTACAAGGTCACGTCCAACTCGTGGGAGTACACCGGCGACGGGCACTCCCTGGCCCTCGCGGCCGGCGCGACGCTGGTCAACATGGAGTTCGTGCAGTTCCACCCGACCGGCATGGTCTGGCCGCCCTCGGTGCGCGGCATCCTCGTGACCGAGTCGGTGCGCGGCGACGGCGGAGTGCTCAAGAACTCCAGCGGCAACCGCTTCATGTTCGACTACATCCCCGACTACTTCCGCAAGGAGACCGCCGAGACCGAGGAGGAGGCGGACCGCTGGTACACCGACAAGACCAACAACCGCCGGCCCCCTGAGCTGCTGCCGCGTGACGAGGTCGCCCGCGCGATCAACAGCGAGGTCAAGGCCGGTCGCGGATCGCCGCACGGCGGCGTCTTCCTCGACATCGCCTCCCGGCGCGACGCCGACTACATCAGGAAGCGGCTGCCGTCGATGTACCACCAGTTCAAGGAGCTGGCCGAGGTCGACATCACCGCGGAGGCCATGGAGGTCGGCCCGACCTGCCATTACGTCATGGGTGGGGTCGAGGTCGACCCCGAGACCGCCGCCGCCGCCGTGCCCGGCCTCTACGCCGCTGGCGAGGTCGCAGGCGGCATGCACGGCTCGAACCGCCTGGGCGGCAACTCCCTGTCCGACCTTCTGGTCTTCGGCCGACGAGCAGGTACGGCTGCCGCCGCGCACGCAGCGACCACCTCGGCGGCAGCCCTGCCTGAGGCCGCGCTCCAGGAGGCCGAGGCCGCGGCGCTCGCGCCGTTCCAGCGCGGAGGCGGCGAGAACCCGTACACGATCCACGCCGAGCTGCAGGAGACGATGAACGAGCTGGTCGGCATCATCCGGACCGAGTCCGAGGTGAGCCAGGCGCTCAAGCAGATCGAGGAGCTCAAGGTGCGGGCCAAGGCGCTGACCGTGCAGGGGGAGCGGCGCTACAACCCGGGGTGGCACCTCGCGCTCGACCTGCCCAACATGCTCCGCGTCTCGGAGGCCATCGCCCGCGCCGCCCTCGAACGGCAGGAGAGCCGCGGGGGGCACACCCGTGACGACTTCCCCGGCCCGTCCGACGAGTGGGCCAAGATCAACGTCATCTGCACCCAGGACGGCGACGGCATCGCGCTGTCTCGCAAGCCGCTCCCCGTCATGCCGCCCGAGCTGGCCGAGATCTTCGAGGAGAGCGCATGAGCTACGAGGCCAACCTGAGGGTCTGGCGGGGCGACGCGGCCGGCGGGGGGTTGCAGGACTTCACCGTGACCGTCAACGAGGGCGAGGTCGTCCTGGACATCCTGCACCGGCTGCAGGCCACCCAGACCCCCGACCTCGCGGTGCGCTGGAACTGCAAGGCGGGCAAGTGCGGCTCGTGCAGCGCCGAGATCAACGGCCGGCCGCGGCTGCTCTGCCTCACCCGCATGGGCACCTTCACCGAGGACGAGGTCATCACCGTGACCCCGCTGCGGGCCTTCCCGGTGATGCGCGACCTCGTCACCGACGTGTCGTTCAACTACGAGAAGGCGGCCCAGATACCGGCTTTCAGTCCGAGGCCGCGTGAGGCCGACGGCAGCCACCGCATGCAGCAGATCGACGTGGAGCGCCCGCAGGAGTTCCGCAAGTGCATCGAGTGCTTCCTGTGCCAGGACGTCTGCCACGTCGTGCGCGACCACGAGGACAACAAGAAGTCCTTCGCCGGCCCGCGCTTCCTCATGCGCATCGCCGAGCTCGACATGCACCCCCTCGACCAGCTCGACCGCAAGGACGTGGCGCAGGAGGAGCACGGCCTCGGCATGTGCAACATCACCAAGTGCTGCAGCGAGGTGTGCCCCGAGGGGATCAAGATCACCGACAACGCGCTCATCCCGATGAAGGAGCGCGTCGTCGACCGGAAGTACGTCCCGAGCACCTGGCTCGGCCGGACGATCGGGCGCCGCAAGGGCTGAGCGGCAGCGCGTACGCCCGGCGCGGGCCGGGCTCCTGGCTCAGCCCTCGAGCCGGAAGCCCACCTTCAGTGACACCTGGTAGGCCTCGATCTGGCCCTCGGTGACCCGGCCGCGGATCTCGCTCGCCTCGAACCACTCGACGTTGCGCACCGTGCGGGACACGCGGTCGATGCCGTTCTGGATCGCTTGCTGCACCGACTCCGACGACGTGCCGACGACCTCGGTGATGCGGTAGACGTGATCGCTCATGGTGACCTCCGGGGTCGCTCGCTCGTACGGGTGCGGGACCGCAGGATCGCATGCCCGGCAACGGAAGGGTCACGATCCCGCACGCCGCGTGAATCTGTGACTCACCTGACCGTGCCACCGGGCTAGTGTCCGCTCGACCGCACCCCCGAACCACGTCAGGAGCGGGAAGTTGAGCGACCCGCTCGTCGTCCTCGAGGGCGTCAACAAGCACTTCGGGGACCTGCACGTCCTGAAGGACATCGACCTCACCGTCGAGCGCGGCGAGGTGGTCGTCGTCATCGGCCCCTCCGGCTCCGGCAAGTCGACCCTGTGCCGCACCATCAACCGGCTCGAGACCATCGACTCCGGTCGCATCTCGATCGACGGCAAGCCCCTGCCCGAGGAGGGCAAGGAGCTCGCCCAGCTGCGCGCGCAGGTCGGCATGGTGTTCCAGTCGTTCAACCTGTTCGCGCACAAGACCGTGCTGCAGAACGTCACCCTCGGGCCGATCAAGGTCCTCGGCGCCAAGAAGGCCGACGCTGACGCGCGCGGCAAGGAGCTGCTCGAGCGGGTCGGGATCGCCAGCCAGGCCGACAAGTACCCCGCACAGCTGTCGGGCGGTCAGCAGCAGCGGGTCGCGATCGCCCGCGCGCTCGCGATGGACCCCAAGGTGATGCTCTTCGACGAACCCACCTCCGCGCTCGACCCCGAGATGATCAACGAGGTCCTCGACGTGATGACCTCCCTCGCCACGGGCGGCATGACGATGGTGGTCGTGACCCACGAGATGGGCTTCGCGCGCCGGGCCGCGAACCGGGTCGTCTTCATGGACGCGGGCCGGATCGTCGAGTCGAGCACCCCCGAGCAGTTCTTCACGGCCCCGAGCAGCGATCGGGCCAAAGACTTCCTGTCCAAGATCCTCACCCACTAGGGCTCGGTCCTCCGCGCCCAGATCGAAAGAGGTACCCCCCGTGCGAGCACAGCGCTTCTCCACCGTCGCAGCAGCGGCGTTCATGGTCCTGGGTCTCGTCGCGTGCGGTGACAGCGGCGGCGACGACACGGCGGCAGCTCCGGTCGACAAGAAGGCCGCCGAGGCCTTCCCGGCCGGCAGCCGGATGAAGGAGCTCGCCGACAGCGGCAAGATCATCGTCGGCACCAAGTTCGACCAGCCGCTGTTCGGGCTCAAGGGCCTGTCGGGCAAGCCGGAGGGCTTCGACGTCAAGATGGCCGAGCTCATCGCCGGCAAGCTCGGCATCAGCCCCGACAAGATCGAGTTCGTCGAGACGGTGTCGGCGAACCGCGAGCCCTTCCTGCAGCAGAAGAAGGTCGACATGGTCATCGCGACCTACACGATCAACGACAAGCGCGACGAGGTCGTCGACTTCGCGGGTCCCTACTTCGTCGCCGGTCAGGACATCCTGGTCGCCAAGGGCAACCCGAAGAAGGTGACCGGTCCGGACGCGCTCACCGGTCTCAACGTCTGCTCGGTCAGCGGCTCCACCCCCGCGTCGACGATCCAGACGAAGTACCCCCAGGCCAAGCTGGTCCTGTTCGACAACTACACCAAGTGCCGCGACGCGCTCGGCAACGGCCAGGTCGACGCCGTGACGACCGACAACGTCATCCTGTCCGGCTACGTCGACCAGGCGCCCGACAAGTACGAGCTGGTCGGCAAGCCCTTCACCCAGGAGCCCTACGGCATCGGCCTCCCCGAGGGCCAGGAGCCGTTCTGCGACTTCATCAACAAGGTGCTCGCTGACGCCGACAAGGACGGTTCGTACGCCAAGGCGTTCGAGTCCACCGCAGGCAAGGTCATCAAGAACACCCCGAAGCTCCCGAGCCCTGCCCGCGGCTGCGCGAAGTAGCAACGGGCGCGTAGCGGAGCCGCCTCGGCTGTGGACACCGTCTTCGGCAACCTCGACGTCTTCGCCGAGGCCTTCGCCCGAACGCTCTCCCTGACGCTGTTCGCGGCGGTGGGGGCGCTGATCCTCGGCACCCTCATCGCCGCCATGCGCGTCTCGCCGGTGCCTCCGCTGCGCTGGCTCGGCGCCCTCTACGTGCAGGCGGTGCGCAACACCCCGCTGACGGTGGTGTTCACCTTCGTCGTCTTCGGCCTGCCCGAGGTGGACGTCAAGCTGCCGTTCTACCGGTTCGCGGTCCTCGCGCTCACCCTCTACACGGCGGCCTTCGTCGCCGAGGCGGTGCGCTCGGGGATCAACTCGGTGGCGACGGGTCAGGCCGAGGCGTCGCGGTCGGTGGGCATGACGTTCATGCAGACCCTGCGGCTGGTGATCCTCCCGCAGGCGTTCGCCAACATCATTCCGCCGCTCGCCAGCGTGTTCATCGCCCTGCTGAAGAACACCTCGATCGCCTCCGCCTTCGGGGTCTTCGAGGGCATCCAGGGGATGAACCAGCTCATCAACGACGACGGCAGTGCCGTCATCGCGATCATCCTGACCGCTGCCATCTGCTACCTCGGCCTGGCGCTCGGCCTCGCGGCGCTGTTCAACCAGCTCGAGCGACGGGTCAGGGCCAGCTGATGGCGCAGTCCGTGCTCTACGACGTGCAGGGTCCCCGGGCCAGGCGGCGGGTCCTGATCGGGAGCGTCGTCGGCGCGCTGGTGGTGCTGGCGCTGCTCGCCCTCGTCGTGGGCCGGCTGGCCGCCAACGACCAGTTCGCCGGCGAGCTCTACCGGCCGTTCTTCGAGGAGCCGGACCTGTGGCGGCGGATCGGCGAGGGGCTGCAGAACACGCTCAAGGCGGCCGTCATCGCCCTCGGGCTGGCGCTCGTCCTGGGAACGCTGCTGGCCTTCGGGCGGCTGTCGACGGTCCGGTGGCTGCGCTGGATCGCCAGCACGATCATCGAGTTCTTCCGCGGCGTCCCCCTGCTGCTGCTGATCCTGTTCTTCTTCCTGGCCTTCCCGATCGTCTTCAAGGTGGACCTGCCGCCGTTGTGGGCGCTGGTGTTCGGCCTGACCCTCTACAACGGGGCGGTCATCGCCGAGATCATCCGCGCCGGGGTGAACTCCCTGCCCCGGGGCCAGACCGAGGCGGCTCTCGCGGTCGGGCTGACCCGGACCCAGGTCCTGATGCAGGTGCTGCTCCCTCAGGCGGTCCGGATCATGCTGCCGGCACTGGTCAGCCAGCTGGTGGTCCTGCTCAAGGACACCTCGCTGGGCTTCGTGATCAGCTTCGAGGAGCTGCTGCGGACCGGTGGTCAGATCGTCCAGGTGCTCAACAACCCGCTCCAGGTCTACCTGCTGATCGCGCTCATCTACATCCTCATCAACCTGTCGCTGTCCCGCCTCGCCAGCTACCTCGAGGGGCGTCAGCGCAGGACCTACGGCGGGGCCGTCCCGAGCGCGCAGGCGGTGGAGTCGGGCATGGGCCAGGCCGGTCCGCAGGGTCCGTAGCAGCCTGCTCGTAGGGTGAGGCCGTGACCAGGCCGCTCGTCGTCGCGGTCGTCGGCCCGACGGCAGCCGGCAAGTCCGACCTCGCGATCGCGCTCGCCCGGGCGGTCGGCGGTGAGGTCGTCAACGCCGACTCGATGCAGCTCTACCGCGGCATGGACATCGGGACCGCCAAGCTCCCCCTCGCCGAGCGGGGTGGGGTGCCCCACCACCTGCTCGACGTCTGGCCGGTGACGCGGACCGCCACCGCTGCCGACTACCAGGTGATCTGCCGCGCGGTGATCGACGACCTGCTTGCCGGCGGGCGTACGCCCGTGCTCGTCGGCGGTTCAGGCCTCTACCTGCGCGCGGCCCTCGACGTGCTGGACTTCCCGGGCACCGACCCGGTGCTGCGGGCCGCGCTCGAGGCCGAGCTCGACCGCGACGGACCGCTCGCCCTGCACGCCCGCCTCGCCTCGCTCGACCCGTCCGCGGCGACCCGCATGGAGCCGACGAACGGGCGCCGGGTGGTCCGCGCGCTGGAGGTCGTCACCCTCACGGGCTCGATGCCGGGGGAGCTCAGCTCCTACGAGGAGCTCTACCCGACCCTCTCCCTCGGCGTCGACCGGCCTGACCTCGCGGACCGGATCGCCTCGCGGGTGGACCGCATGTGGGAGCAGGGCCTGGTCGACGAGGTGCGGCGGCTCGAGGGAGAGGGCCTGCGCGAGGGGGTGACGGCGAGTCGGGCCCTCGGCTACGCCCAGGTCCTGGGAGCGCTCGACGGGCGCTGGGACGAGGCGCACGCCCGCGAGCTGACCAGAACGGCGACCCGTCGCTTCGCCCGTCGTCAGCGGGCCTGGTTCGGGCGGGACCCCCGGGTGCACTGGCTCTCCCCGGACAAGCCCCTGGTGGAGCAGGCGCTGAGCCTGGCCCGGGGAGCCGGTTGGGCCGTTCGGCCCAGCGCGCCCCACCCGTCGTGACCAGTCAGGACCACTCGTCGTGGACGTCAAGCCGGAGCCCGATCAGACCGAAGAACCATGCATGTCCCGCTACAGCGCCGCCGACGACCTGGGCGCGCTCCGCCAGAGCACGGGAGACGGCTCTCTGCAGCTGCTCTACCAGCCGGAGGTCGACCTGCCGACAGGGACGATCGTCGCGATGGAGGCCCTTCTCCGGTGGAGACACCCCTCCCGCGGGCTGCTCGAGCCGTCGGACTTCCTCGAGCTCGCGGAGTCCAGCGGCGAGATGAGCCGGATCGGCACCTGGGTCCTCTACGAGGGGATCAGTGAGGCGCTGGTCTGGAGCAAGCTCCCCGGACCGACCCGCCGGCTGTGGCTCAACGTCAGCCGCGCCGAGCTGATGGCCCCCGGTTTCGTCGAGCTGGTCGCCACTCTCATCGACGAGAGCGGCCTTCGTGACGGCTCGCTCGGCATCGAGGTCTCGGAGTCGTGCATCGTCGACCTCGGCCACGGCGCCGCCCCCCTGCTGGGCCGCCTGCGGGACGCTGGAGTGGCGATCGCTGTCGACGACTTCAGCAGCTGGTACGCGACCCTCGGCGCCATCCAGGCCCTGCCGATCGACGTGGTCAAGCTCTGCCAGAAGTACGTCCGGAACATCTCCAACGAGGACGGCGGACGCATCGTCTCGACCATCGTCACGCAGGCGCACCGGCACGGCCTGAGCGTCGTGGCCGAGGGCGTCGAGACGTGGGCCGAGGCCGTGCGCCTCACCGAGCTCGGTTGCGACCGGGCCCACGGGTGGCTCTACGCCAGCGCCCAGCGGGCGGACAAGGCGCGCTGGCTGCTCGAGCACGGCACCGGCTGGCAGACGGCGAGCATCCCTCTCCCGCCGCCGTCGATGCCCGTACCGATGCCGATGGAGCCGCTGCTGCCGATCAAGAAGATCGGCTTCGCGGCGTCCTCACCGTCCACCCCGAAGGTCGCGCCGCTGCTCGCACCGTTCGGTGAGGGCTGAGGCTTACGCTGGCGGAGTGCGACCAGGCCTGCGCTTCCTCAAGGGACACGGCACCGAGAACGACTTCGTCCTGCTGCCCGACCCCGAGGGCCGGATCGACCTGACCCCCGAGCTGGTCCGCCGGCTGTGCGACCGCCGCGCCGGGATCGGCGCCGACGGGGTGCTCCGCGTGGTGCCCTCGGTCTTCGAGCCCGAGGCCGCTCCCGACGCCGAGGACGCCCGCTGGTTCATGGACTACCGCAACGCTGACGGCTCGATCGCCGAGATGTGCGGCAACGGCGTGCGCGTCTACGCCCGCTACCTGGTCGCCTCCGGTCTGGTCCGCCCGGGGCACCTGCGGCTCGCGACCCGTGGCGGCATCAAGGAGGTCGACCTGGAAGCTGGCGACGGGCCGGTCAGCGTCGACATGGGCCCTGCTGTGGTGGGCGACCCCGTCGACGTCGACGGCACCTCCGCGACCTTCGTCGACATGGGCAACCCCCATGCCGTGGTCCCCGTCGACTCGGTGGACGGGCTGGGTGAGCTCAAGACCAGCCGGTTGGACCTGAACGTCGAGTACGTCGAGGACCTCGGCCCGTCGGCGATCGCCATGCGGGTGCACGAGCGCGGGGTGGGGGAGACGCGGTCGTGCGGCACGGGCGCCTGCGCCGCCGTGGTCGCGACGTCGCTGCGGACCGGGATGCCCCGGGGCACCGCCTACGACGTGCGCGTGCCCGGAGGGGCGCTGGTCGTGACCTGGCGCGAGGACGGTCACGTGGTGCTGACCGGTCCTGCCGTCCTGCTGGCTGAGGGCGTGCTCGACCGTGGTTGGCTCGACGCATGACCCCTGAGCAGGCCGCCGCCGCGGTCAAGGACCGGCTCGGCCCCTACGGCTTCACCTGGATGTCCTCCCCGGTCGTCCGGGCCCGGGCCAAGCAGGAGCTGGGGATCCGCAGCCGGGCGATGTACCACCTGGGACGGGCCGGCGTGCTGGGTGACGTACCCGTCGAGGTGGTCACGGCCGTCGAGGCGTTCTACCCGCCGGCGGTCGTGCAGACCCACTGGACCGAGGGGCGCGAGAAGGTCGAGCCCCGCGACGCCGCGGTGGCCTACTCCGGCTTCTGCAGCGACCTGGCTCGCGAGCGGTGGCCGGACAGCGACGACGTGCAGCGGCTGGTCGTCCTGGTCGAGCAGGTCGTCGACGCGGCTGAGGGCGCCGGCCTCCCGCTGTTCGTCGGGTGGCGGCTGATGCCCCGTCCCGCCGATGCGCCGGGCCGGTTGGGTCTGCTGCTGAACGTGCTGCGCGAGCACCGCGGGTCGGTGCACGCGGCGGCCGTCGCGGCGGTCGGGCTCGGCCCGCTGGAGGCGATCGTGGCCGGGTCGTACGGGCCGGACAACGCGAAGTTCTTCGAGTGGCCCGAGCCGTATCCGGAGGCGGCGCCGTACCGGCCACTGTGGGAGGCCGCCGAGGACCTCACCAGCGCTGCAGCAGCTGTCCCGTACCGCGTGCTCAGTGCTGACGACCGGGGGGAGCTGGTCGCGCTGATGGAGCGGCTGGCGGTCGGCTAGAACTTCCTGGGCGTACGCGCCGGGACGTGTCAGGCTGAGCGGGATGACACGATCCCCGCAGGGCGTTGCACAGGCGATGACCTCTGCCGCAGCCACCCCCGTCCCGTCCTCCTCCGACGCTGACGTGCGCCTCGGCGCAGACGTCCGCCTTGATGATGGCCTCCTCGACTTCCACGAGATCGAGGGTGAGGGCTTCGAGCTCGAGGCCCGGGCCGGCATGCGGCGGGTCGCCGGGATCCGCACCGACCTCGAGGACATCACCGAGGTCGAGTACCGCGCCCTGCGCCTCGAGCGCGTGGTGCTGCTCGGCGTCTACGGCTACGGCGACGCGATCGGCGCCGAGAACTCCCTCAAGGAGCTCCAGGCGCTGGCCGAGACCGCCGGCTGCGAGGTGCTCGAGGGCCTCGCGCAGCGGCGCGAGAAGCCCGACCCGAAGACCTACGTGGGCTCCGGCAAGGCCAAGGAGCTGCGCGACGTGGTGCTCGCGTCCGGCGCCGACACGGTGATCTGCGACGGCGAGCTGACCCCGGGCCAGCTGCGGGCGCTCGAGGAGGTCGTGAAGGTCAAGGTCATCGACCGGACCTGGCTGATCCTCGACATCTTCGCCCAGCACGCGACGTCGCGGGAGGGCAAGGCCCAGGTCGAGCTGGCCCAGATGACGTACATGCTGCCGCGGTTGCGTGGCTGGGGTGAGTCGCTGTCCCGGCAGGGTGGTGGCGCCGGCGGATCTGGCGGCGGCGTCGGCACGCGTGGCCCCGGCGAGACCAAGATCGAGACCGACCGCCGGCGCATCCGGGCCCGCAAGTCCAAGCTGGCCGCTGAGATCAAGCTGATGAAGACCGCGCGCGACACCAAGCGCCAGGAGCGGGTACGCGGCCGCGTCCCGTCGGTCGCGATCGCGGGTTACACCAACGCCGGCAAGAGCTCGCTGCTGAACCGCCTGACCGGTGCGGGCGTGCTGGTCGAGAACGCGCTGTTCGCGACTCTCGACCCGACCGTCCGCAAGGCCTCGACCCCGTCGGGCCGTGACTTCACGCTGACCGACACGGTCGGCTTCGTGCGCCTGCTGCCGCACCAGCTGATCGAGGCTTTCCGGTCGACGCTCGAGGAGGTCGCGGACGCCGACCTGATCCTGCACGTCGTCGACGGCTCCCACCCCGACCCCGAGGGCCAGCTCGCCGCTGTGCGTGGCGTCTTCGCCGACATCGACGCCCAGTCGGTCCCCGAGATCGTGGTCGTCAACAAGTGCGACCTGGCCGACCCGGTCGTGCTCGGCCGGATCCAGCGCCGCGAGAAGCACGTGGTGCTGGTGTCAGCGCTGACCGGTGCTGGCCTGCCCGAGCTGCTCGACGTGCTCGAGCAGGAGGTCCCGCACCCAGACACCCTGGTGTCGGTGCTGCTGCCGTACGCCTCTGGCGCTCTGGTCTCGCGGATCCACTCCGAGGGCGAGGTGCTGTCCGAGGAGCACCTCGAGGACGGGACCCGCCTGTCGGCTCGCGTCGGTCCGCAGCTGGCTGCTGAGCTGAACGAGTACCTGGTCGCCTGAGGGCGGGTTCCAGGTTCGGGGGACCGGCGGTTGTCCACAGCGCCATCCGGGAGCGCGATCGGCGCGCGCTAGTCTCCGCGCGTGAATCGTCAGGCGCTGTGGCTCCTCCTCGCGCTGCCGCTTGCCCTGGGCGGGTGCACCTCGGACGACAAGAAGCCCACAGTGCTGCCGTCGGTCGTGCCTGCGCCTTCTGCTTCGGCTTCTGCCGCTCCCGCTCCGTCCATTCCGGCCGAGGCTTCCGCGGCGACGGCTCAGGGGGCGGCTGCGTTTGCGCGGTACTACATGGATGTCTTGAACCAGGCGTATGCGGGCGCCGAAGCATCCCGCGTCCGCGCAGTCAGCGCCACCGACTGTGGCGGCTGCCGTGACCTCATTGCCACCGTTGAGGCGCTCCGCCGAGACGGGCAACGAAGTGTGGGCGGCGAGTACGTGGTGATCAGCGCTCTGGCTCCGGCGGTCGTCGAAGGCGACGTCGTCGTGGACGTGGTGTACCAGCGCCCGCCCGGTCAGTTTGTCGGAAGCGATGGGGCAGTGGTCGAACGTGCAGCCGCTGTACCTCCCACCAATGCTCAGATCCGACTGCACTGGAAGAACGGCGCGTGGCTCGTTCAGG
>JAOPWP010000255.1 GCA_025965615.1 Frankiales bacterium | reverse complement strand
GCAGCCGTCCCGGCAGGGCCGGCGCCGACGACTGCGAGGTCCCACAGCCGGTCCTCGGTCGCCTCGTCCACGGTGACAGGATGCCGGTCATGTCCGCGCCCCGCCCGCCCCGACCTCGCGTCCTGTCCGGCATCCGGCCGACCGGTGACAGCTTCCAGCTCGGCAACTACGTCGGGGCGGTCCGCCACTGGGCCGCGATGCAGGACGAGAGCGACTGCTTCTTCTTCCTCGCCGACCTGCACGCGCTGACCGATACGCCCGAGCCGGAGCGGCTGCGCACCCGCACCCGCGAGGCGGTGGCCGAGCTGCTCGCCCTCGGGGTCGACGCCGACCGGAGCACCGTGTTCGCGCAGAGCCACCTGCCGCAGCACGTCGAGCTCAGCTGGATCCTGTCCTGCCTGACCGGCTTCGGCGAAGCCAGCCGGATGACGCAGTTCCAGGACAAGACCGCGTCCGGGGCGTCGTCGTCGGTCGGGTTGTTCTACTACCCGGTGCTGCAGGCAGCCGACATCCTCATGTACCAGGCGGACGCCGTCCCGATCGGGGAGGACCAGCGCCAGCACCTCGAGCTGACCCGCGACCTGGCACAGCGCTTCAACGGCCGCTACGGCCAGACGTTCACCCTTCCCGCGCCCTACGCCGGTCGCCAGGGGGAGCGGATCAAGGACCTCCAGGACCCCACCCGCAAGATGAGCAAGAGCATCGGCGGGGCGGGCACGGTCTGGGTGCTCGACGACCCCAGGACCATCACGAAGAAGATCAAGAGCGCGGTCACGGACACCGGTCGGGAGGTGCGCGCGGCCGACGACAAGCCCGGCGTGACGAACCTGCTCACCATCGCGTCGGTGGCCACCGGCGCGTCGATCCCCGACCTCGAGCAGACCTATGTGGGGCGCGGCTACGGCGACCTGAAGGGTGACGTCGCGGCGGCGGTGGTCGAGCTGTTCGCACCGGTCCGCGAGCGGTACGACGCCCTGCTCGCCGATCCCGGGCACCTCGACGCCGTGCTCGCCGACGGCGCCGGGCGTGCGGGCGAGGTGGCGGAGCGGACGATGACCGCCGTCCGCGAGCGGGTCGGCTTGCTGGCCCCGCGGCGCACCCCCCGCTGATGGCGCACTCATGAGCAAGCGCGACTTCGGTGTCGCGTTCGGGCTGCCGGAGCCGGTCACGAGCGAGCTGCAGGGCTGGCGGGAGCGGCTCGGAGACCCCAACGCCTCCGGCATCCCGCCGCACGTCACGCTGCTGCCGCCGACGGCGCTCACCGACGACGCCCTGCACGACGCCGAGGAGCACCTGCGGCTCGTCGCGGCGGCCGAGCGCCCGTTCGAGATGCACCTGCACGGGTCCGGCACCTTCCGGCCGGTCTCGCCCGTCGTGTTCGTCCCCCTGGTGCGCGGGGCGGAGGACTGCGAGCGGGTGCAGGCCAAGGTCCGTTCGGGCCCGCTCGCCAAGTCCCTGGCGTTCCCGTACCACCCCCACGTGACGGTGGCGCACGACCTGCCGGAGCCAGCCCTCGACCGGGCGCTCGAGGCGCTCGCCCACTACGACGCGACGTTCACCGTGTGGGGGTTCACCCTGTTCGAGCAGGACCCGCACGGCATCTGGCGCCCGCAGCGCGACTTCCCGTTCGGGGCCGCGGGACTTCCCGGCCCTCTGGAGCCGCACGGGCACCGGTGATCCGAAAGATCATCGGGCAGGTGCGTGCCGGCCGGTGCGACGGGTAGGGCGCCAGCCATGGCCTCTCCCCAGGCGGTGCTCTCGCGCGTGCGCGAGAAGCGGCCGGCACTCGACCACCTGATCCGGGCCTTCGGGCGCTACCAGGCCGACGCGGGGGACCGGCAAGCTGCCTCGGTCACCTTCTTCGGGTTCCTGTCGTTCTTCCCGATCATCGCGCTGGCGACGTCGATCCTGTCGTACGCGCTCGGCGACGAGGCCGTCGGCACCGTCGTGCGGGAGGTGAACAACTACGCGCCCGGCCTCGCCGAGCAGCTCGGCCTCGAGACGATCCTCAACGACAACCGCAAGGCGGGGGTGGCCGGCCTGATCGGGCTGGTCGGCCTGCTCTACTCCGGGCTGGGCTGGGTCGACGCCCTCCGCGAGGCGATCCGCGCGGTCTGGCACCACAACGTCAAGGAGGGCAACTTCCTGGTCAAGAAGGTCAAGGACGTCGTCATCCTGGCCGGTCTCGGTGTCACGGTGCTCCTGTCGATCGGCATCTCGGCGGCGACCGGCGCGTTCACGGACTCGGCGCTCGGGCTGATCGGCCAGCAGGACTCGCAGCCGGCGAAGGTGCTGGCGAAGCTCGTCGGGCTCGCCCTGGGCGTCCTGACCAGCGGTGCCCTGTTCCTGTTCCTGTTCTGGCGCCTGCCCAAGGTCCAGTCACCCTTCCGGCGGGTGCTCCAGGGAGCGCTGCTCGCAGCCGTGCTGTTCGAGGCGCTCAAGCGGGTCGGCGCCTTCTACATCGAGCGCACGACCGAGAACCCGCTGTACGGCTCGTTCGCCGTCGTGGTGGGCCTGCTCGTCTGGATCAACATCGTGTCCCGCATGCTGCTGATCTGCGCCGCGTGGGTCGTCACCGCCCCCTACGACTCCGACGTCGAGCCGTCCGGGACGGCGAGCGCGGCCGCGGCCAGGGAGGCGGGGATCCCGGTCGAGTTCGCCGACCACGACCCCGACGAGCCCCCCACCCTGCAGGAGGACGGCGCGCCTGCGCCGCTCGCCGCTGCGGTGCAGGGCGCCACGCCGTCGCAGGACGTGCCCGAGGGTCGCGGCCAGCAGTCCGGGCAGAGCACCGGGAGAGCGACGGCGGCCCAGGCCGGAGCGCCGGCGCGTCAGGCCGCTCCCCTGCTGGGGGGAGCGTCGGGACGGAACGGGGCAGCGCTGAGGGAAGGCCCGTCCGAGCGCTCGAGGACCCGGGTCCAGCAGGCGGGGCAGTTCACTGCCGGTGCGCTCGGGATGGCCAGCATGGCGGTCCTGCTGCACGTCGGGAAGACCGTGAAGGGCCTGGTCCGGCGCTGACGCCGGTCGCCACGGGTACGCACCGGCGAGCGCGTCCGCCAGCAACCCGAGGCGCGCCTGGCGAGCGAGGTTGAGGCCATGTGGTCCGAGCAGCAGCGCATCGACGGACCTCGAGACCCAGCTGCCGCTGAGGGACGGGACCGGCGGGCAGGAGTACCTCTGGCTCAGGCCGGCAGCGGACAGCCGCTCGAGCTCGAGCTCCCGGTCCGGGGCCGATACTGGCTGCATGAGGTTCGGGAGAGCTGCACCCACGCACGTGACCGTCGAGGAAGCCGATCAGCTGTGGGTGCTCCTCCTGCGTGCCCGCGACCACGGCAAGGCCCTGCTCGTCTCCGACGACGTGACGCCGCAGGCGGCAGTGGACCGGACCGTCTCGGTCGCGACCGGGCTGTCGTCGCTGCAGGCGATGCCGGTCAGCGTCGGGGGGTTCGTCACGAAGGTGCTGCTCAACAAGGCAGCAGAGGGCCTTCTGAGTGCGGTCCGGACCGTGTTCAGCGTCGCAGCGGTCCGTGCGGTGTGCGAGTACGCCGCGGTCCGCGATCCGCGGGAGCAGCACCGCATCGTCGCGGCGGCGCTGACGGGACGACAGGTGCCGGTGGGTTGGGAGCCGCCGGCCGTCGTGGAGGACGAGGACGGCGTCGTGGTCCTGGTGGACGAGACGGAGCCGGGCGGTGACGTCGAGGCCGCGCCGCCCGGGGCCTCTCCTGCGCCCTGGCAGCGCGGACTGCAGGGTGTCAGGTCGGTACGGCGGGTCGCGAAGCTGCGACCCGACGAGGCGAAGCTGCGGCACACCGTCCTGTCGTACGTGCCGGTCGTCGGGATCGTCGGAGCGGCCGCGTCCGAGCAGGACACGATGATCGTCGTGATCGGGAGAGCTGCGAGCCTGCTCGGCCTGCCGGTCCCGTCGCCGGGCGGGATCCGGAAGGTCACCGTCGATGTCGCCCGACTCGCCAGGGACCAGTCGGTCGGACGCCTGATGGCGGGAGTGCACCGGGACGCCGGGGCCCCGCCCGTGTCCTTCTGAGCGCGATGGTGACACCCGCCCCGCGCGGTCAGCGCGGCAGGCGCCGCCACACCGGCTGAGGCAGGAGCCGCAGGCCTGCGAACAGCCAGCGCAGACGTCCGGGCACCCACACGACGCCGGCACCGCTGTGCAGGCCGCGGACGACCGCATCGGCGACCTGCTGCGGCGTGCTGGCGAACGGCGCGGGAGACATGCCCTCGGTCATCCTGCCGATCACGAAGCCGGGGCGCACGAGGAGCACCCGCGCGCCGCTTCCGGCGAGGCTGTCTCCGAGCCCGCTGGCGAACCCGTCCAGGCCGGCCTTGGCGGACCCGTACACGTAGTTGGCCTTGCGCACCCGCACCCCCGCGACCGAGGAGAAGACGACCAGAGCGCCCTGGCCACGGTCTCGCATCCGGGAGGCGAGCACGGTCAGCGCGCTGACCTGGGCCACGTAGTCGGTGTGCACGACCTGGACGGCGTGAGCGGCGTCGCGCTCGGCGCGGCCCTGGTCGCCCAGGACGCCGAAGCACAGGAGGACGACGTCGAGCGGGCCGTACTGCTCCTCCACCTGCGCGAGCGAGGTCCGGGACGCCGGGAGGTCGTCGGCGTCGAAGGGGAGCGGGACGACGGTGGTCGCGCCGAGTGAGGTCAGCCGGGCGACCTGCTCCTCCAGCCCGCCCTCCCCACGGGCGGCCAGGAGGACGGTGCGCGCACCGTCGCGCACCAGCCGCTCTGCGGTCAGGCCGCCGATCTCGCTGCGAGCGCCGAGCAGCAGGACGGTGGAGACGGGGCGCGGCACCTGCCCACTGTGCCCTGGAGGTCGGTCGCACCGCCCGCGGGGTCCAGGACGGACCTGCCTCGCGGCCTGGTGGACGAGGTACCGCCCGGCCAGCCGGAGCCGATGATTCTGACCGGACGGTGGCGTCCTACCTGCAGCGGCCCCGCGGGCGGGCCGGGGACCGAGGAGAAGCCATGACGATCGAGCTCTGCCCGTACCTCCACTTCCGGGACGTCGCCCGGGAGGCGATGGAGCACTACCAGTCCGTTCTGGGCGGGGAGCTGACGCTGAGCACGTTCCGGGACATGGGCGGGGCGGGCATGGACGAGTCCGAGATGGACAAGGTCATGCACGGTCGGCTGGTGACCCCCGAGGGGCTCGTCCTCATGGGGGCCGACACCCCCAGCTCCATGGACGTCACCCCCGGGGGCTACAGCGTGTCGCTCAGCGGGGACGACGAGGACAGGCTGCGCTCGTGCTTCGACGGCCTGAGCGCGGGCGGCACCGTCGGTGAGCCGCTCGTGGCGGCGCCGTGGGGCGACGTCTTCGGCATGTTCACCGACCGGTTCGGTGTGGAGTGGATGGTGAACATCTCCGTACCGACCGCTTGAGCGGTGTGCCGCGGGCCGCCTCAGGACGTGGCGGGCCGCGGCGACGGTCCCAGGTGCCTCTCGGGGATCAGCGAGCCCGGACCGGCGTGCTCCTGGTCCGGGACGCCTGCGGCCGACGACGGGGACGGGGACGGGGGCGTGTCGCTCCTCGCGGGCTCACGGCGACCAGCGCTGCCGCAGCCAGGCCGAAGCCGGCGAGGGTCACGGGCAGGCCGGTGCCCTCCGCGAGCGCCGGGCCGGTCGTGGCCAGGTCGTCGAGCCCGCCCACCACGGTCCCCACTGCTCCCGCCCCGTGCTCGTCGCCCCGTCCCAGCGTGGCGATGGGTCGGGCGTCCGGCGCCGAGAACCCCCAGTCGAGCAGCTTCTGCGCCTCGTCGAAGACCTTCGGATCGGCCTTCATCACCGTCACGATCAAGCGGCGGCCGTCTCGTTCGGCCGCCCCGACGAAGCTGGCCCGGGCCGAGCTGGTGAAACCGTTCTTGATGCCGAGCGCGCCCGGGTAGTCCTTCAGGAGCTTGTTCTTGTTGTTGATCTCGATCCTCGGGGAGCCGACCGGTCCGCCGATGCTGCTGCGCCGCGTGGCGACGTGGGTCGCGAACTCCGGAACCGCCATGGCTGCCCGGCCGATGACGGCCAGGTCGTGGGCAGAGCTGACCTGCCCCTCGGCGTCGAGCCCGTGCGGGTTCACGGCGTGGGTGTCCAGGGCGCCCAGCTTCCTCGCCTGCTCGTTCATGAGCTCGGCGGCGGCCGCCTGTCCACCTACGGCACTGGCGAGGACGTTGGCGGAGTCGTTCCCGGAGACCATCAGCAGGGAGCCGAACACCTCGGCTGCGGGGTAGCCGAGGCCCGCCACCAGGCCGACCTTGCTGCCCTCGACAGCGACGTCGGCAGGGGTCGGCACGAGGACGCGGCCCGGCTCGATCCGGGGCATCAGGGTGAGTGCTGTCAGCACCTTGAGCGTGCTGGCCGGGGCCAGGCGGGCATGGGCGTCCCGCGCTGCGAGAACCTCGCCGGTGTCGAGGTCGGCGACCACCCAGGACTCGGCGGCGATCTCCGGCACGGGCGGGGCGCCAGGAGCGGTGAGGACAGCTGCCGAGCGGAGGTCAGCCGGATCCTCGGCCGCGGCAGGCGCAGCGCCGAGCAACAGCCACGGGATGACCAGGAACGGGAGGAGGCGCGCGGCGCGGCGGGATCGGAGCATGGTGCGCGGAAGGTACCCGGCAGGTCGCCCCGTCGTCCGTCCGCCACACTGACCTCGTGGAGAGAAGATCGTGAGCCGCCGTCTTGCCGTCTTCCTGGTGGTCGCCGGCCTCTGGCCGCTGCTGGTGTGGCCCAACTTCGTACGGGTGGTCGCCACCGACGAGCGGGCGTTCGACGACGGGCCAACGGCCTACCTGCTCGTCCACCTGGGACTCGCGGTCACCTCGATGGCGCTCGGCGCCGCCCTGGTCTGGCTGGGGGTACGGGGCCTCAGACGCGCCGGAAGATCAGCGCGCGCTTGACCTCCTGGATGGCCTTCGTGATCTCGATGCCACGAGGGCAGGCGTCCGTGCAGTTGAAGGTGGTCCGGCAGCGCCAGACCCCCTCCTTGTCGTTGAGGATCTCGAGCCGCTCCTCGGCGCCCTCGTCGCGGCTGTCGAAGATGAACCGGTGCGCCGCGACGATGGCCTGCGGCCCGAAGTAGGCCTCGTCGTTCCAGAAGACCGGGCACGACGTCGTGCAGGCAGCGCACATGATGCACTTGGTGGTGTCGTCGAAGCGGTCGCGCTGCTCGGAGGTCTGCAGGCGCTCACGGGTCGGTTCGCGGCCGTCGGTGATCAGGAACGGCTTGACCGCCCGGAAGGCCTCGAAGAACGGCTCCATGTCGACGTAGAGGTCCTTGAGGACCGGGAGCCCCTTGATCGGCTCGACGAGGATCTCGTCGCCGAGGTCCTTGACCAGCACCTTGCAGGCGAGGCGGTTCACGCCGTTGATGCGCATGGCGTCCGAACCGCACACCCCGTGGGCGCACGAGCGCCGGAAGGTGAGCGAGCCGTCCTGGTACCACTTGACCTGGTGCAGGGCGTCGAGCAGCCGGTCACCCTTCTCGACCGGCACCTGGAAGCTCTGCCAGTTGGCCTCGGAGTCGATCTCCGGGTCGTAGCGGCGGATCTTCAGCGTGACGACCCGAAGGTGGTCGGCCACGGGCGACTGCATGTCGGCCGGCCTTCCCGACTGTGGAGACTCGGTAACGACGGTCATCAGTACTTGCGCTCCATCGGTTCGTAGCGGGTCTGCACGACCGGCTTGTAGTCCAGGCGGACCTCGGACTGGAAGCCCGTCAGACCGTCGGCGTCGGGCACCTTGTAGGCCATCGTGTGACGCATGAAGTTGACGTCGTCGCGGGTCGGGTAGTCCTCGCGGAAGTGACCGCCGCGCGACTCGTTGCGTGCCTTCGCCGAGACGACGAGGCACTCGGCCAGGTCGAGCAGGAAGCCCAGCTCGACGGCCTCCAGGAGCTCGGTGTTGTAGCGCTTGCCGCGGTCGGCGACCCCGACCCGCAGGTAGCGGTCCTTGAGCGCGGCGATGTCGACCTCGGCCTGCTTCAGGGTCGCCTCGGTGCGGTAGACGGACGCGTTCGCGTCCATCGTCTCCTGCAGCGCGGAGCGGATGGCCGCCACCAGCTCGGTGCCGCCCCCGTCGCGCAGCCGCTGCAGCAGCGCCAGTGTCGGCGCCTCGGGCGCCTCGGGCAGCGGCACGAAGTCGACCGAGTTGGCGTACGCGGCCGCCGTCAGACCGCCGCGCCGGCCGAAGACGTTGATGTCGAGCAGCGAGTTGGTGCCGAGGCGGTTCGCCCCGTGCACGGACACGCAGGCGACCTCGCCGGCGGCGAACAGGCCCGGGACGACGTCGGTGTTGTTGCGCAGCACCTGGGCGTCGA
Organism: Frankiales bacterium; assembly: GCA_025965615.1. GTDB lineage: Bacteria > Actinomycetota > Actinomycetes > Mycobacteriales > SCTD01 > SCTD01. The sequence continues at coordinate 972 of JAOPWP010000255.1, read as the reverse complement.
TGTTCGTCGGCACGCCGCCCATGGCGTAGTGGGCCGTCGGCTGGATCGGGATGCCCTCGTCGTAGGGCTCGACCCCGAGGTAGGTGCGGGCGAACTCGGTGATGTCGGGCAGCTTGGCGTCGATCGTCTCGCGCGGCAGGTGCGTCAGGTCGAGCAGCACGTGGTCGGCGTCGGGGCCGCAGCCTCGTCCGGCGCGGATCTCGGTGTAGATGGCCCGGGCGACCATGTCGCGGGGGGCGAGGTCCTTGATGGTGGGGGCGTAGCGCTCCATGAAGCGCTCGCCGTCCTTGTTGCGCAGGATGCCGCCCTCACCGCGAGCGGCCTCGGAGAGCAGGATGCCCATCTTCCAGATGCCGGTCGGGTGGAACAGGTAGAACTCCATGTCCTCGAGCGGCAGGCCCTGGCGGTAGACGATGCCCATGCCGTCCCCTGTCAGGGTGTGCGCGTTGGACGTCACCTTGAAGACCTTGCCGAAGCCACCGGTCGCGAACAGCACCGCCTTGGTGTGGAAGACGTGCGTCTCGCCGGTCGCCAGCTCGTAGGCGATCACACCGCTCGTCACGCGCTCGCCGTCGACCTCGGTGAAGATCAGGTCCAGGACGTAGAACTCGTTGAAGAAGTCGATCTCGTGCTTCACGCACTGCTGGTAGAGCGTCTGCAGGATCATGTGGCCGGTGCGGTCGGCGGAGAAGCACGACCGGCGTACGGCGGCCTCGCCGTGGTTGCGGGTGTGACCGCCGAAGCGGCGCTGGTCGATCCGGCCCTCGGGGGTGCGATTGAACGGCAGGCCCATCTTCTCGAGGTCGAGGACCGCGTCGATCGCCTCCTTGCACATCACCTCGGCAGCGTCCTGGTCGACGAGGTAGTCGCCGCCCTTGACGGTGTCGAAGGTGTGCCACTCCCAGTTGTCCTCCTCGACGTTGGCGAGCGCGGCGCACATGCCGCCCTGCGCCGCGCCGGTGTGGGAGCGGG
>JAOPWP010000057.1 GCA_025965615.1 Frankiales bacterium | reverse complement strand
CTGTCGTTCAACCAGGTCGCCAAGCTCTAGCTCGGCACTTCCAACAAGAGGAACAGTCATGCCCCCGAAGAAGAAGCTCGCTGGAGTCATCAAGCTCCAGATCAAGGCCGGTCTGGCCACCCCGGCGCCGCCGGTCGGCCCTGCGCTGGGCCAGCACGGCGTCAACATCATGGAGTTCTGCAAGGCCTACAACGCGGCGACCGAGTCGCAGCGCGGGGACATCGTCCCGGTCGAGATCTCCGTGTTCGAGGACCGCTCGTTCACCTTCATCACCAAGACCCCGCCGGCCGCGCGCCTGATCCTCAAGGCCGCCGGTGTCGACAAGGGCTCCGGCACGCCGCACACCGTCAAGGTCGCGACGATCACCGACGCCCAGGTCCGCGAGATCGCCACGACGAAGTTCGAGGACCTCAACGCCAACGACATCGACCAGGCCGCCAAGATCATCGCCGGCACCGCCCGCTCCATGGGCATCACGGTCAAGGGCTAGGCAGCACTCCAGCACCTGTGGGAGGACCCGGATCGTCCGGGCCCGCTGACCACGAGGCCGCCCACGGCGGCAGAGAAGAGATCAGTCATGGCAAAGCGCAGCAAGGCCTACACCGCCGCGGCCGCCAAGGTCGACGCGGACAAGGTCTACAGCCCCCTCGACGCCGTCAAGCTCGCGCGTGACACGAGCGTCACCAAGTACGACGCGACCGTGGAGGTCGCGATGGTGCTCGGCGTCGACCCCCGCAAGGCCGACCAGATGGTCCGCGGCACGGTCAACCTGCCGCACGGCACCGGCAAGACGGCCCGGGTCATCGTGTTCGCGACGGGTGAGAAGGCCGCCGAGGCCATCGCGGCCGGCGCTGACGAGGTCGGCGGCGACGACCTGATCGAGAAGATCCAGAAGGGCTTCCTCGACTTCGACGCGGCCGTCGCGACCCCCGACCAGATGGGCAAGGTCGGCAAGATCGCGCGCATCCTCGGCCCGCGTGGCCTGATGCCCAACCCCAAGACCGGCACGGTCACCGCCGACGTCACGAAGGCCGTCAGTGACATCAAGGGCGGCAAGGTGAACTTCCGGGTCGACAAGCAGGCCAACCTGCACCTGGTGATCGGCAAGGTCTCCTTCGACGAGAAGAAGCTCGTCGAGAACTACGGTGCGGCCCTCGTCGAGGTGTCCCGCGCCAAGCCCGCCAGCTCCAAGGGCACCTACCTGAGGAAGATCGCCGTCTCGACGACGATGGGCCCCGGCATCCCGGTCGACCCCAAGCGCCTGCGCAACCTGCTCGAGGACGGCTCCTCCACCACCGCCGACTAGGTCTGTCCGCCGGGGCGTACGACGACCCCACGCCCCACCCGCCCGGTGACGTCCACGACGTCCCGGGCGGGCGGCTGCTAGGCTGGGACCTTCCCACGATCCACCGCCCAAGACCGCCGGTCGCCACTGTTCGCAGTGGTCGAAGGCCCCACCGCGAGGTGGGCGACCCGCGCAGGTGACACGGACAGACCCGGACCCGTCCGGCCACCCTGACTCCCCGTGCGCGCCTGCGCCGGGGAGTCCTCTCGTTGCGGGGCACGCTCCGCCTCGCCCGAGTCGGAGCCCGGCTCCGACCGAGAGGAGGCGCATGGCCGTCGACACCGCCGATGCCAGCGCTGACAGCGCTGTGCAGCACACCCGTTCGTCCGTCCGGCCCGACAAGGCCGCTGCCGTGGCGGAGATCGCCGAGGCGTTCCGCACGTCCACCGCAGCCGTGCTCACCGAGTACCGCGGGCTCACCGTCAAGCAGATCAGCGACCTGCGGGTCGCCCTGGGCGCGGACACGACCTACGCGGTCGTGAAGAACACCCTGACCAAGATCGCGGCAGCCGATGCCGGTGTCACCGGCATGGACGACCTGCTCCAGGGTCCGACGGCCGTGGCGTTCATCAACGGCGAGCCGGTGCAGGCCGCCAAGGCGCTGCGCGACTTCGCCAAGGCCCACCCCGTCCTGGTCGTCAAGGGCGGCGTCATGGACGGCAAGACGCTCAGCGTCGAGGAGATCCGCAAGCTCGCCGACCTCGAGTCCCGCGAGGTCCTGCTCGGGAAGATGGCCGGAGCGCTGCTCGCGTCGCTCAGCAACGCCGTCTACCTGTTCAACGCTCCGCTCGCCCAGGCAGCCCGGCTCGTCGGGGCGCTCCAGGAGAAGGCCGAGGCCGACCCGTCGGTGCTCGGCGGAGGGGCCGGCACCGCCGCGGCTGCTCCCGAGCAGAGCGTCACCGAGCAGGCCCCGGTCGCGGACGCCCCCGTCGCGGAGCCCGCGGCTGAGGACGCCCCGGCAGACAGCGCCGAGAGCGACAGCACCACCGCCTGACCGGTGGAGCGCCCCGTCGCTCCGCCGCCCCCCGTACGCCCATCACCCCCGCCGACCTCGCCTCCCGCGAAGGCGGCACCCCAACACAGGAGGACCCCCTCATGGCCAAGCTCAGCACCGACGATCTCCTCGAGGCGTTCAAGGAGATGACCCTGATCGAGCTCAGCGAGTTCGTGAAGCAGTTCGAGGAGACCTTCGGCGTCACCGCCGCCGCTCCGGTCGCCGTGGCTGCGGCCGCCGGTGCCGGCGCCGGCGGTGGCGAGGAGGCCGCTGCCGAGCAGGACGAGTTCGACGTCATCCTCGAGGCCGCCGGCGAGAAGAAGATCCAGGTCATCAAGGAGGTCCGGACGCTCACGAGCCTGG
>JAOPWP010000192.1 GCA_025965615.1 Frankiales bacterium | reverse complement strand
CCGAGCACGCCGTCCGGGTGGGCGACGACCGTGGTGCCGCGGCCCAGGATGGTGTCCCCGGTCAGGACGGCAGCGGTCCCGTCCGGCCCGCTGACGACGAACGACAGCGAGTCCGAGGTGTGGCCGGGCGTGGCGAGCACCCGCAGCTCGACGCCGGCTGAGGCGACGACGTCCCCCTCACCGAGCCCCTCGGTGCCGTACCGGTGGGCGGGGTCGAGCGCGCGGACGGGCGCGCCCGTGAGCTCCGCGAAGCGACGGGCCCCCTCGCTGTGGTCGAGGTGGCCGTGGGTGAGGAGCACGGCGGTGACCCGACCGGCGGACGCCACCTGCGCGAGGTGCCCCTCGTGGAGCGGGCCCGGGTCGACGACCACGCACTCGGTCTCGCCCGGAGCCCGGAGCACCCAGGTGTTGGTGCCCTCGAGGGTCATCGGCCCCGGGTTCGGCGCCAGCACGACCGACGCGGTGCTCGTGACCGGGCGCAGTGTCATGACCCCAGGGTGTCGTCCGCCGGAACCGCGGTGTCAGGCGGGGTCGGGCCCGCCCTGCACGAGCAGCTCGACGGCGCCGTCGTCAGCGATCCGGGCCGACGGCAGGACGGTGCGGATGACCCGCGTCGCGCCGAGGGCGCTCGTGACGTCGGGGTGCGCCGCGAGGTCCTGGAGGACGGCCGAGGTCGGGGGCAACAGGTTGGTGCCTCCCGGCCGGTCGGCCGAGGCGAGGGCCTCGGCGGGCCGGAGCCACCGTCGCTCGTCGGCCTCGCCGCCGACCTCGCGGCAGACCTGGCCCTCGGGCATCCGGGCGAGGAAGAACCTGGTGTCGAAGCGCTTGGGCTCGAACTCCGGGGTGATCCAGTGCGCCAACGGGCGGAGCAGGTCGCTGCGCAGGACCAGCGAGCGGCGGGCCAGCAGCTCCGACATCGAGTGCTCGCGGGCCTCGAGCGCGGCCCGCTCGGCCTCCCAGTCGTCGTTGCTGACGTCGGCCAGCACCTCGTCGGCATCGGGGCCGGCCAGCAGGACCCCCGACTCCTCGAAGGTCTCGCGCACGGCCGCGCAGACGAGGGCACGGGCGAGCGGCTCGTCGCAGGCGAACGCCGCCGCCCAGACCGACGGGGGCGGCCCCGCCCAGGCGATGTCGGCCGTCGCGTCGGCCGGGTCGACCGCGCCCCCGGGGAAGACGTGCATGCCGCCGGCGAACGCCATCCCCTTGACCCGGCGCAGCAGGTAGACCTCCGGCCCCTGTTCCCCGTCGCGCAGCAGCGCCACGGTCGAGGCGTCGCGGGCCGGCGCGGCCGCGACCTCCCCCGACGCGAGCTGACGGACCCGGTCCGCGAAGGATGCCGGCAGGCGTGTCCGGGTCATCGGACCTCGACGACCAGCTCGACCTCGACGGGCGCGTCCAAGGGGAGCGACGCGACGCCCACGGCGGACCGCGCGTGCTGCCCGGCCGCGCCGAAGACCTCGCCCAGCAGCTCGGAAGCGCCGTTGACCACGGCGGGCTGTCCGGTGAACTCCGGCGTCGAGGCGACGTAGCCGACCACCTTCACGACCCGGACCACGGCGTCGAGGCCGACGAGCGCCTCGATCGCGGCGAGGCCGTTGAGGGCGCACAGGCGGGCGAGGTCCTTGGCCTGCTCGGGCGAGACCAGCGCCCCGACCTTGCCGACCGCGCTCATCGCACCGTCGACCATGGGCAGCTGCCCGGAGGTGAAGACGAGCGAGCCGCTGCGCACGGCAGGGACGTAGGCCGCGACCGGCGGCACGACCGGCGGGAGCTCCAGCCCCAGTTCCCTCAACCGGTCGTGGATCCCCACGTCAGCCGCGAGGGCGCTTGAAGTAGGCCACGAGCTGGTCTCCCCCGCCGGGGCCGGGCACGACCTGCACCAGCTCCCAGCCGTCCTCCCCCCAGTTGTCGAGGATCTGCTTCGTCGCGTGGACGAGCAACGGGACGGTCGCGTACTCCCACTTCTGCATGGGCCGAGACTACGGGGAAGCAGAGCAGGTCGGCGACGGCACCGCACGGATAGGGTTCAGCCCATGGACGTCCTCGGGATCGTGCTGCTGCTCGTCGTCCTCGCTCTGATCGCGGTGGTGGTGGCCGTCGTCGTGATGGTGCTCCAGCGCCGCAAGCGCGACCAGGGCCTGGCCGAGCGCGCCCGCACCGTCGACCCCCTGGGCCCGGGGCCGCTCACCTCCGACCCCCGCAACCTCAAGCCCGGCGACATCGTGCGGCTGTCCGGCGAGCCGGGCGACTGGGTCGTCCGCGGCACGCTGGCGCTCGACGAGGACGGCTTCCGCTGGAAGGAGCACCTGCTCGACGCCTCCGGCATCGAGGGCGAGAAGCGCCACTGGCTCTCCGTCGAGGACGACGAGGGCGGCATCGAGCTGGCCCTGTGGGACCGCATCCCGGGCTCGGACCTCACCCCCGACAGCGCCGAGGTGGCGCACGAGGGCGTGGCCTTCCGCCGCGACGAGCGCGGGCGCGCCCGCTACTCCTCGGTCGGCACGACCGGCGCCGCCGAGTCCGGCGAGATGGAGTACGTCGACTACCTGCCCACCGGGGGCGGCAGCGCCCGGCTCGGCTTCGAGCGCTTCTCGAGCTCAGGCACCTGGGAGGTGAGCACCGGCCGGCTGGTGGCGCTCGAGAGCCTCACGATCCTGCACAGCTAGTGCTCGCCTCGCTGACGGTCCCGTTCGTCGACGCCCGCGCGTCGGCGCTGTCGTGGTGGCTGGGTGACGACGCCCCCGCCTCCCTCGCCTCGCTGGTGCTCCCGGGGACGCACGGGCGGTTGGAGCTGCGCCTGCTCGGCGCCAGCCACCACGTCGTCGCGACCGCGGGGAGCACCCGCTGCCCCGAGGTGGTCGCCTGCGGGCAGCGCGAGACCCCCCTGCCTGCCAGCCACGACGGCGCGGTGGGCGACGGCCGCTACCGCTTCCGGAGCACGACGACGTCGTACGCACCGCAGGACCTCCGTCGGGTGGCGCGCGACCTGCGCCGTCGCTGGACGACGGCCGAGGACGCCCTGGTCGGCGTCTTCCCCGGGAGCCCCGACGCCCTCACCGTCCTGAGCGGCCGGCCGCTCCGGCAGGGCTGGGCGTGGGCGAGCTGGCACGTCTACCCCGAGGCCGGTGAGGTCGTGCGCACCCGCAGCAGGCTGAGCGCATGAGCAGTCGCACCCTCAAGATCCTCGCCGCCGTCCTGCTGGTCGTCGGGCTCGGCGGCATCTTCGCGCTGACCCAGAAGGGCGACCCGCGCGAGCACATCATGAAGACCTACACCGTGGTCTCCCAGGAGGGTGAGTCCGCGACGCTCACCTCCAGGGACACCGTCAGCAAGACCGCTGCCGACATCCGCAAGGCGTGGAAGCCGGCTCAGGAGCGGGTCGACCCGAGCGGGACGTTCCTGCGCTACAAGGACCTCGTCGTCGCCATCACCCCCCGCCCCGAGGGCGGCTCCACGATCTACCTCGACGACGAGGAACGCGGCTACAACCGCTGGTTCGTCTTCGTCGGCGGCTACTGGGGATCGGGCGGGTTCGGCGGGGTCGGCGGGACCCGCGGCGGAGGACCGGGGGCGGGCAAGTGAGCGCGCGGCGCGTGCGGCCGGCCCGGCTCGTGCTCTCGGGCGCGTTCGTGGCCGTCGGCGTCCTGCTGACGGCTGCGCCGGCCGCGGCGGCCACCAACCCGGTCCTCGACATCGAGGGGGACACCGACCTGGCTGCCTCCCTCCGCGAGGCGACCGAGGTCCAGGGCGTCTGCTACGGCTACACGCTCGAGGTGGACGACTTCGACACCGGCACGTTCGACGGCAGCTTCGCCGCCTCGTCGGCCGGACCCGGCCGGGTCGCGGCAGCCGGGGCCGGTTGCCCCCGGGGCGTCGTCCAGCTCAGGGCCAGGATCACCTACACGTCCTCGGCCTCCGAGGCCGAGGACACCGCCAGCTGGTCGCTGCAGAGCACCCTGCCGGCTCTCACCATCAGCGACGTGGAGCAGATCACCGGCACCAGCGCGAGCGGACTGCTCGACGACGCCAAGAGCGAGGACGTCCTGCTCAACGCGGTCCTCTCCCTCCCCGGCCTCGCCAGCGAGCAGGCCGGAGTGCCCCCGCTGGTCCTCGACCCTGCGGGCGAAGCCGCTCCTGCCGATGCCCGCGCGACCGGCACCCCGGGCAGCGACTGGACCCGTGAGAACGGCTCCGCCCTCGTGCTCTGCGGACTCGCCCTGCTGGGGGCCGTCGTGGCCTTCGTCCTGTCGAGGCGCCGACCCGCGCAGACCGTCAGGCCCGGCACGCCCCCCTCCGATCTCACCCCCGGCTGGCCCAGGCCCGGCGGGGACCCCAATCCGACGACGACCCACCCTTGGAGCCCCGGATGAGTTCCGACCTGCTCGACGACCTCGTCCGCGGCGTGCTCGCCACGCTCGCCTACGCGGCGGTCGGCAGCCTCGTCCTGGGGCTGGGCTACGCCGTCCTCGACGCGATCACCCCCGGCAACCTCCGACACCTGGTCTACGCGGACCACAACGCCAACGCCGCCGTCCTCGCCGGCGCGAACGTCCTGGCCCTCGGCGCGATCGTGACGACCGCGATCGTCACGGCCGACGACGACCTCGGCAAGGGCGTGCTCGACGCCGCGGTCTACGGGCTGATCGGGATCGCCCTGCTGGCGGCGGCGTTCAAGGTGCTCGACCGGCTGACACCCGGCGACCTCGGGCAGATCTGCACCGACCCCGAGGGCAGTCCGGCGGTCTACGTGACGGCAGCCTTCCAGCTGGCGCTCGGCGCCGTGCTGGCCGCCGCGATCAGCTGAACGCCCCCTGATGCTCCCGTGATCGTGAGCGCCGCGCGGTGACCACGCCGGTCCTGGTGCCACCTCCGGGCGCACCGGACGAGCTCGCGCTGCCCATCGGCCGTCGCGCCGCTCGTACCGTCCTGCTCGCGGCGGTGTTCCTCTGCGCCGCCTGCGGCCTGGTCTACGAGCTGGCGCTGATCACCCTCGGCCAGTACCTCGTCGGGGGCAGCGTCTACCAGACCTCCCTGGTGATCGGGGTCTTCGTCTGCTCGATGGGCCTCGGTTCGTTCGCGAGCAAGCCGCTGCTGCCGCGGGCCGCGTTCGGCTTCGCCGTGGTGGAGCTCAGCCTGGCCCTCGCCGGCGGGCTGTCGGTGCTGGCCCTCTACGCCGCCTACTCCTGGCTGGACCTCTACACCCCGGCGCTGATCGCCACCTCGGTCCTCGTCGGCGGCCTGATCGGGGCCGAGATCCCGCTGCTCATGGCCCTCCTGCAGCGCATCCGGGCCCAGGACCCCGGTGAGGCGGCCGCCGACCTGTTCGCCGTCGACTACGTCGGTGCGCTCGCCGGTGGTCTGGCCTTCCCGTTCGTGCTCCTGCCGGTCTTCGGTCAGGTGCGCGGAGCGCTCGTGGTCGCCGCCGTCAACCTGCTGGCGGCAGTCGTCCTGGTGGTGCTGCTCAAGGGCGCCCTGACCCGTCGGCAGCGCCGGGCCGTCGCTGCCGGCGTCGTCGCCGTCGGCCTGGCCCTCGGGACCGCCGGCCTCGCCGCCGGGCAGTTCCTCGTCTCGGCCCGCCAGGCGCTCTACGACGACCCGGTGGTGGTGTCGATGCGCTCGGCCTACCAGGAGATCGTCCTCACCGAGGCGCTCCCGTCGCGGTCCGGCCCGGCCGACGTGCGGCTGTTCCTCGACGGCGACCTGCAGTTCTCGAGCTCCGACGAGCACCGCTACCACGAGGCCCTGGTGCACCCGGCCGTCCTGCCCGGCGCCCGCAGCGTGCTGATCCTCGGCGGGGGCGACGGCCTGGCCGCCCGCGAGGTGCTGCGGCACGGGACGGTGAGCCGGGTCGTCGAGGTCGAGCTGGACCCGGCGGTCCTCGACCTGGCCCGCACCGACCCCCGGATGCTCGCGGCGAACGAGGGCTCCCTGGACGACCCACGCGTCGAGGTCGTCGTCGACGACGCGATGACCTGGCTGCGCACGGCCTCGGAGCGCTTCGACGCCGTGATCGTGGACATGCCGGACCCGGACTCCCCCGCGACCGCCAAGCTCTACTCGCAGGAGTTCTACGGCCTGGTCGCCCGGGCCCTCGCGCCCGGCGGCCGGCTGGCGGTGCAGGCCGGCTCGCCGTACTTCGCGCCCGAGGCCTTCTGGTGCATCGCGGCCACCGTGGAGTCGGTCGGGCTGGCCGTCACGCCCTACCACGTCGACGTGCCCAGCTTCGGCGACTGGGGCTTCGTCCTGGCTGCCCGCGGCGCCGCCCCCGTGCCGTCGGTCGACCCGGGGATCGCCGAGCGACTGCGCTTCCTCGACGGTGACGTGCTGGCCGCCGCGACCGTCTTCGCGAAGGACCGGTCCCGCCGCCCGTCGGAGATCTCGACCCTCGACCGTCCCACGATCCTGGAGTACGAGGCGAAGGGCTGGCGCGGCTACTGACCCGCCCGGACGACCTGCAGGACCCGCTTTACGCTGATCGGCGTGGCTGACTTCCCGGACGTGCGCCTGCACGTCGTGACCGGCAAGGGTGGGACGGGCAAGACCACCGTCGCCGCCTCCCTCGCCCTCGCGCTCGCCAGCGGCGGCCGCCGGGTGCTGCTCACCGAGGTGGAGGGACGGCAGGGCATCGCGCAGCTGTTCGACACCCCGCCCCTGCCCTACGAGGAGCGCAAGGTCGCCGTCGCTCCCGGGGGTGGCGACGTCTACGCCCTGGCGATCGACCCCGAGGACGCGCTGCTCGACTACCTGCACATGTTCTACAAGCTCTCCCGGACCGGCGTCGCCGCGCGCACGCTGCGGCGCATGGGGGCCATCGAGTTCGCCACGACCGTGGCCCCGGGGCTGCGCGACGTCCTGCTGACCGGGAAGGTCAAGGAGGCCGTCGTACGCCGGGCGGGCGGCAAGGGCAAGCAGGACTCCTACGCCTACGACGCCGTCGTGCTCGACGCCCCGCCGACGGGCCGGATCGCCCGCTTCCTCAACATCAGCTCCGAGGTCAGCGGCCTGGCCAAGGTCGGGCCGCTCAAGTCGCAGTCCGACGGTGTCATGGCCGTCCTTCGCTCCCCGCAGACCGCTGTCCACCTGTGCACGCTGCTCGAGGAGATGCCCGTGCAGGAGACGATCGACGGCGTCGCCGAGCTCGTGTCGGTGGGACTCCCGGTCGGGGGGGTCGTCGTCAACGCCGTGCGCGCGCCCCTGCTGCACCCGGCTGACCTCCTGGCCGCGGAGAAGGGCTCGCTCGACCTCTCCAGCCTCACGGCCGGGCTCGAGAAGGCCGGGCTCGACGCCCCCGACGCCCTCGTGACGAGCCTGGCGGCCGAGGCCGCCGACCACGCCAGCCGGGTCGCGCTCGAGGAGCGCGGGCGCGACGCGCTGGGCGAGCTGCACCGCCCCTCGTACGAGCTGCCGCTGCTGTCCGACGCCGTCGACCTGGCCTCGCTCTACGAGCTGGCGGCGCTGTTGAAGGCGCAGGGCATGGCATGAGCGCGCGCAAGCCGCCGCTGTTCGACGTCGACGCGGTGCTCGACACCGCGTCGATCCTGGTCTGCACCGGATCGGGCGGCGTGGGCAAGACCACGACGGCCGCGGCGCTGGCGCTGAGGGCGGCCGAGCGGGGGCGTCGTACGGTCGTGCTGACGATCGACCCGGCCAAGCGCCTGGCGCAGTCGATGGGGCTGTCCGAGCTGGACAACACGCCCCGCCGGGTGGAGGGCGCGGACCGCTCGAACGGCGGCTCGCTCGACGCGATGATGCTCGACATGAAGCGGACGTTCGACGAGATCGTCCTCACCCACGCCGAGCCCGGCAAGGCCGAGGCGATCTTCGCGAACCCCTTCTACCAAGCGCTGTCCACCTCCTTCGCCGGGACCCAGGAGTACATGGCGATGGAGAAGCTCGGCCAGCTGCAGGCCACCGGCGACTACGACCTGGTCGTCGTGGACACCCCGCCCACCCGCTCGGCGCTGGACTTCCTCGACGCCCCCGAGCGCATGACGACGTTCCTCGACGGTCGCATGATCCGCATCCTGCTGGCGCCCGCGAAGGCCGGCGGCAAGGTCTACGTACGGGCGGTGACGGCCGGGTTCAGCGTGTTCACCAACGTGCTGACCAAGATCATCGGTGCCGGTGTCCTGCAGGACGTCTCGCAGTTCGTCGGGGCGCTCGAGACGATGTTCGGCGGGTTCCGCGAGCGCGCCCAGGCGACGTACGACCTGCTCAAGGCTCCCGGCACCTCGTTCGTCGTGGTCGCGGCGCCCGAGCGCGACGCCCTGCGCGAGGCGGCCTACTTCGTCGAGCGCCTGGCCGAGGAGTCGATGCCGCTCGCCGGGCTCGTCGTGAACCGCGTGCACCGGTCCTCGGGGGACCTCACCGCAGAGCGGGCCAGGGTGGCGGCGCAGTCGCTCGAGGAGTTCGGCGGCCACGAGCTGGCCAGCGCGGTCCTGCGCCTGCACGCCGACCGCACCGCGCTGTCGGCCCGTGAGCGCCGGCTGCAGGAGCGGTTCTCGGGGGCGCACCCGGGGGTCCCCGTCGTCGAGGTCGCGGCGCTGCCGGGCGACGTGCACGACCTCGAGGGGCTGCGTGCCGTCGGTGCCGACATGGCCGGCGGTCAGGCGGCGACCGTGCCGGGCGTACCCGCCTAGTCGTCTGCCCCCAGGGCTCAGCCGGTGGCGCCGTGCTGGGCGCGCGCCTGCTGGAGCAGGACCGTCCACGAGGTGACGTCAGGACGGCGGCGCAGCAGGGCCCGGCGCTCGCGCTCGTTCATGCCGCCCCAGACGCCGAACTCGACCCGGTTGTCCAGGGCGTCCGACAGGCACTCGGTCCGGACCGGACACCCCGTGCAGACCGCCTTGGCCCGGTTCTGGGCCGCTCCCGTCACGAACAGCTCGTCCGGGTCGGCGTTGCGGCACGCGGACTCGGCGACCCATTCCTGGGCCTCGAAGGCGACAGTCATGTGGGGTTGTCCTGACGGAGAGGCGGGGCACGGGTGGCACCGAGGGGGAGCCGGGCCAGGACAACAACGGTAGGGATGCGCCCCCTGAGGCGTCAGCCCCCATACGGCCCATCTTCGAGTAGTCCTTTTCGACCATCGCAGCGTGAGCAGGGCACCGGCGGACCGGCCGCCTGACAGGACGGCGGCAGGTCCCGGCGTACCCTGAAATGTGTCTCGACGCCCTGCTGCCGCGCCTGCCCGCCTGCTCTCCGCCCTCTTGGCGAGTGTCCTCACCGGACTGCTGCTCGCCGTCGCGGCCTTCCCGATCGTGGGCGGGCTGGGGCTCACCGCCAAGGCCGGCGCCGAGGAGTTCCTCGTCCTGCCCGACGAGCTCAAGACCAGCCCGCTCGCCGAGCGCACCCGCATCCTGGCCTCCGACGGCACGACCGAGCTCGCCGTCCTCTACCGCGAGAACCGCCTCAACGCGGCCCTCGCGGACATCCCCGAGCTGGCCCGCAAGGCCGTCATCGCCACGGAGGACTCGCGCTTCTACGCCCACAACGGCGTCGACTACAAGGGCACCGCGCGGGCCGCGCTCGAGAACGTCAAGGCGCGGGGCGTCAGCCAGGGCGGGTCGACCCTCACCCAGCAGTACGTCAAGAACGCCCTGCTGCAGGCCGCCCGCGGAAGCCGGGAGCAGCAGGCGGCCGCCCGCGAGCTCAGCATCGACCGCAAGCTCAAGGAGGCGCGCTACGCCCTCGCGATCGAGAAGGAGCTCTCCAAGGACCAGATCCTCGAGCGCTACCTGAACATCGCCTACTACGGCAACGGCGTCTACGGCATGGGCACGGCCGCGAACTTCTACTTCAGCAAGCCGGTGCAGCAGCTGACCCTGGCAGAGGGCGCCCTGCTCGCCGGGATCGTGCAGACGCCGAGCAAGTTCGACCCGGTCAAGGCGATCCAGGAGCCGTCGGTGATGGCGACGCTGCTGGCCCGCCGCGACACGGTGCTGACCCGCATGGTCGACGTCGGCTTCATCAGCGAGGCTGAGCGGGCGGCGGCCTCCGCCGAGCGGGGCACCGCGGGCGGCAAGTCGCTGTTCGCCATCCAGCCGGTCACCTCTGGCTGCGAGAACCCCGAGGTCAAGGCGCCGTTCTTCTGCGACTACCTGCGCCGGGCGCTCGAGGACACCGACCTGGGCAAGGCCCTCGGCAACACCCGCGAGGAGCGCCAGGACAAGCTGCTGGCGGGCGGGCTCACCATCGTGACGACACTCGACCCCAAGATCCAGGAGTCGGCGCAGGCAGCAGCCGACGAGAACGTCCCCCGGGACGACCCCTTCGGCGCGGGCGCCGTGGTCGACATCGTCGAGCCGGGTACCGGCAAGGTGAAGGCGATGGCCGTCAACCGCACCTACAGCGAGCTGAAGCAGCCCGGACACACCAAGGTCAACCTCGCCATCGGGGGGTCGGCGGGGTTCCAGCCGGGCTCGACCTTCAAGGCCTTCGTGCTGGCCGAGGCGATCAAGGAGGGCATCCCTCTCGGCCTGACCCTCTACGCGCCGGTGCAGTACCAGTCCAAGGAGTGCACGACCAACGACCCCAAGAACGGCAACAAGCGGATCCCCTACGCGCCGAAGAACGCCGGTGACTCCGAGGCCGGCACGTTCGACCTGCGCACCGCGACGCACCACTCGGTGAACACCTACTACATCCAGATCCTCGACCGGACCGGGGTGCCCGCGGTCGCGGCGATGGCCGACTCCCTGGGCGTGCGGCAGTTCGTGAACGGCGCTCCGACAGGCACGATGCAGCGCCCCGGAGGCGGCAAGTACGAGGGCTGCGCGATCGTGCTGGGCGCCGACAACGTCAGCCCGCTCGACATGGCCGGCGCCTACGCCACGTTCGCCGCGCGCGGCCTCTACTGCAAGCCGACCCCTGTGATCGAGATCCGCGACGCCAAGGGTCAGCCGATCAACCTCGGACAGCCCGGTTGCACCCAGGTGCTGGAGCCGTTCGTCGCCGACACGGTGAACTCGGTCCTGACAGGGGTCATCGACGGCCGGGGCACGGGCACCAGGGCGTCCATCGGCCGGCCGGCGGCGGGCAAGACCGGTACGACCAACGGGTCGACCGCCGCCTGGTTCATCGGCTACACGCCCCAGCTCGCGACGGCCGTGTGGATCGGCGACCCGGGCGGCCCCAACAACCCGGTCGACGAGATGGTCAACGTCAGGATCAACGGGCAGCGCTACTCGCAGGTCTACGGCGGGACGATCCCCGCGGTCATCTTCAAGCAGGCCATGACAGGGGCCCTCAAGGGCGTGCCGGTCGTCCCGTTCACCGAGCCCGGCGAGGCCGCGGTCCGAGGCAGGGACATCGTGGTCCCTGACGTGCGCGGGATGCCCCTCGCCGAGGCAGAAGCGATGCTGATCGGTGCCGGCTTCTCGGTACGCAACGGCGGCCGGGTCGCTGCGGCACCGGTCCCGAACGGCGCCGCCGCCTACACCTCGCCCCGCGCCGGGCGCCCACTGGGCTTCGGCGAGACGGTCACGCTCTACTCCTCGAGCGGGCGCAGCGCGTCCGGCGGCGCTCCCGCCTCCCCGGCACCTCCGAGTGCTCCCGCTCCGGAACCCGCGGTCGAGCCCGCCGCGCTTGCTCCCGAGCCGGTCGCCGCGGCACGAGAACCAGGCAGAGGCAACGGGAACGGCAACGGCAACGGCAACGGGCGTACCCGTAACTGAGGGTCAGGCCGAGAGGCTGGCTCGCACGGCAGCGGCCACGCGACCGCCCTCGGCGCGGCCCGCCACGACCGGGCCGACCGCCTTCATGACCGCACCCATCGCCTGCGGGCCGCTCGCGCCGGTCTTGGCGACGGCATCGGCGACGATCGTGGACAGCTCCTCGTCGGACAGTTGCGCGGGCAGGTAGGCCGCCAGCACCGCCTCTTCGGCGACCTCGCGCTCGGCCCGCTCGACCGCACCGCCTGAGCGGAACCCCTCAGCCGCCTCGCGGCGCTTCTTGGCCTCTCGCGCGAGGACGACCAGCTCCTCCTGCTCGGACAGCACCCGGGCCGCCTTGCCGGCGACCTCCTCGTTGCCGATGGCGGTCAGGGCCATGCGCAAGGTCGCGGTGCGCAGGGCGTCCCGCGCCTTCATCGAGGTCGTCAGGTCGTCCTTCAGCCGGTCCTTGAGCTCGCCCATGCCAGCCAACCTAGCCGGGACGGACCGTACGCTCTCCGCCGTGCTCCTCCCGCCCCTCGTCGCGCTCGGCGTGGCCGCCGCGGGCTGGCCGTTCGTCGAGCCGCACCTGCCGGTCCTGCGCCGGGTCCGCGTGCCGGTGCCCCTGACCGCGGGGCCCAGCCTCCGGGTGCTCCACCTGTCGGACCTGCACCTGATGCCGGGCCACCGGCGCCGGGCGGCGTGGGTCAGGGGGCTCGCCCGCGTGCAGCCCGACCTGGTCGTCTCCACCGGCGACCACTGGTCGTCGGCGGCCTCCTTCGACCTGCTCGTCTCGACGCTGTCCGCCCTGACCGCTGACGGCACCCCGGCGGTGCTCGTCCCGGGCAACAACGACTACTTCACGCCGGTGCTCCCGTCGGCCCGCCTCTACCGGAGCGGACGGGGCGCCGTGCTCCGTCGTACGCCCGACCTGCCGTGGGCGCAGGTCGTGGCCGCGCTCGCGGGCGCAGGCTGGACCGACCTCGCCCACCGGCGGGTGCAGCTCGACGTCGCCGGTCGCACCGTGACCCTGACGGGCACCGACGACGCCCACCTGAGGCGGGACCGCTACGACGAGATCGCGGGTCCGGCAACCGGTCTGGCGATCGGCGTGGTCCACACCCCGGCCCGACGCCTGCTGCGCAGGTTCGCGGCCGACGGCTACGCGCTCGTGCTGGCCGGCCACACCCATGGCGGCCAGCTGCGGGCGCCGCTGCTCGGACCGGTCACGACCAACTGCGACCTGGAGCGCTCCCGCGCGCGGGGGCTGTCGGCGCTGGACGGACCCGGGGGGTCCGGGTGGCTGCACGTCAGCGCGGGGCTGGGCACGTCGCCGTACCTGCCGGTCCGGCTGTGCTGCCGCCCTGAGGCGACGCTGCTGGAGCTCGTGCCCACGACCACCGGAGCGTAGGGACCGCCGCCGTCCGGTACGCTGAGCGGCGCAAGGATCCGGGGTGTGGCGCAGCTTGGTAGCGCGCTGCGTTCGGGACGCAGAGGTCGCAGGTTCAAATCCTGTCACCCCGACACAGCCCTCCACCTCGGTGGAGGCGGCAGTCCCGGGAAGGGCATCGGCGTCAAGCCGGTGCCCTTCGTCGTTCCCGGCTCCCGCGGTCGACGCTGCGAGACTGGAGACCATGTCCGCCGCCGGAACCACGCCGCCCCCGTCCGACCTCCCCCTGTGGGAGCAGCGCGTCCGGGCGACCCGCGTCTCGCTGCCCGACTGGGCCGACGACGCACCCGAGCGCTGCCTCTACGTCAGCAACCCGACGGGAACCTTCGAGCTCTACGCGTGGGACCGGTCGAGCGACGAGCACCGCCAGGTGACCGACCGCCCGAACGGCACCAGCGACGGAGCGCTGTCCCCCGACGGATCGCAGGTCTGGTGGTTCGCCGACACCGACGGGGACGAGTTCGGCACCTGGCGTCGGCAGCCCTTCGGCGGAGGGCCCGACGTCGACGCGACCCCCGGGGTGCCGGCCGCCTACCCGGCGGGGCTCGAGATCGGACGCACCGTGTCCGTCGTGGGCTGCTCGACCGACGAGGGCTCGGCCGTGCACGTCGTCGGGCCCGACGGCACCCGCGTGCTCTACGCCAGCGAGCACGACGCCGACGTGGCCGGGCTGTCCCGCTCCGAGACGCTCGTCGCCCTCGAGCACAGCGAGCACGGCGACTCCCGGCACCGCGCCCTGCGGGTGCTCCGCCTGTCCGGCGAGGTCGCCTGGGAGCGCTGGGACGGGCCGGGGCTCGGCCTGTCGTCGGCAGGGTTCTCCCCGGTGGAGGGCGATGACCGGCTGCTCGCCATGCACGAGCGGTCCGGGCGGATGCTGCCGTTCGTGGTCGACCCGGCCACGGGCACCGAGGTCCACCCGGACGTCTCGGCGCTCGAGGGGGATCTCGACGCCGATTGGTGGTTCGACGGCTCGGCCCTGCTCGTCCGGGCGGAGTCCAGAGGGCGGTCGAGCCTGCACCGGGTGACGCTCGAGGGGGAGGTGACCGCCCTGCCGACCCCGGTCGGGACCATCGGCGCGGCGACCTCCCGCCCCGACGGGTCGGTCGAGTTCTCGTGGTCGTCGGCCGCCTCGCCTCCCGTGGTCCGGTCGACCGCTGGGACGGTCGTGCTGGCTGCGCCCGGCGCGACGGCGCCGGGCTCGGTGCCCGTCTCGGACGCCTTCGTCGAGGGGCCGGGCGGCACGGTGCACGCGCTCGTCGCCATCCCGACCGTCGGAGCGGGACCGTGGCCGACCGTCTTCCTCGCGCACGGCGGTCCCACGTGGAACGACAGCGACGCCTTCGCCTCCGACCGCGCGGCCTACGTCGACCTGGGCTGCGCGGTCGTCCAGGTCAACTTCCGCGGGTCCACCGGCTACGGGTCGGCCTGGCGTGACGCCCTGACCGGCCGGCCGGGGCTGACCGAGCTCGAGGACATCGCCGCCGTACGCACCTGGGCTGTCGAGTCCGGCCTGGCCGACCCGGCGCGCATCGCCCTGACGGGCGGGTCCTGGGGGGGCTACCTCGCGCTGCTCGGCCTCGGCACGCAGCCCGAGCTGTGGGCCGCCGGAGTCGCGGCCGTTCCCGTGGCGGACTACCTCGCGGCGTACGAGGACGAGATGGAGCCGCTGCGCGCCTTCGACCGCTCCCTGTTCGGCGGGTCGCCGGACGAGGTCCCGGAGGTCTACGAGCGCAGCTCCCCGTTGACCTACGTCGCGGCGGTCCGTGCCCCGGTGCTCGTCCTCGCTGGAGCGAACGACCCGCGCTGCCCGATCCGGCAGATCGACAACTGGATCGACGCGGCACAGCTCCTCGGCAAGGACGTGGAGGTCTACCGGTTCGACGCCGGCCACGGGTCGCTGGTCGTCGACGAGCGGGTGCACCAGCTGGGCGCCGAGCTGGAGTTCGTCGCCCGGCGCCTCGGGCTGCAGCCGCTCACCTGATCCACGCCGCACCTGGCCGTGGCCGGATGTGCACGATCTTCGTCCTTGTGCCATGACCCGGGGACTGCGAGGGTCCGTTCGTGCCCGCCTCAGCGCCACCGCCGCAGCCGCAGCCGAGGACCGTCGTCGTCCCGGTCTACGACGGGGTCGACCTGCTCGACCTCGCGGGTCCGCTGGAGGTGTTCACCGCCGCCGACCGCGTGGCCGGAGGTGGGCAGTACTCCCTGCTCGTGGTCGCCCCGGCCCCCGGGGCGATCCACACGTTCACCGGGGTGTCGCTCAACGTCGATTCCTCGTTCGGCGCCGTTCCCAGCGAGTTCGACACGCTCCTCGTACCGGGCGGCGCGCAGATCGGGGCGGCCGGGCGCGTCGAGCCGGTCATCGACCCCTCCGTCGTGGCGGCAGTGCGGGACCTCGCGCCACGCGCGCGTCGCGTCGCGTCCGTCTGCACCGGTGGCCACGTCCTCGCAGCAGCGGGACTGCTCGACGGCCGACGGGCCACCACGCACTGGGCCACCGCCCCGAGGCTCCGCGACGACCACCCGACGGTGTCCGTCGATGCTGACCCGGTCTTCCTCCGGGACGGGAACGTGTGGACGTCGGCCGGGCTCACCTCCGGGATCGACCTGGCCCTCGCCCTGGTCGCAGACGACGTGGGGGACGACGTGGCGCGCGCGGTCGCGCGGTGGCTGGTGGTCTTCCTGCGGCGGCCGGGCGGCCAGGCGCAGTACAGCGTCGCGCTGACCCGGGAGGCCGCCGCCCCGGGGCCGGTGCGGGAGCTCCAGGCGTGGATGCACGAGCACCTCGACGAGGACCTCTCCGTCCCGGCGCTGGCGGCCAGGATGTCGATGAGCGTGCGCCACTTCAGCCGCGTCTTCGCCCGGGAGGCGGGGTGCTCACCGGCGGAGTACGTGGCCGCGGTGCGCCTGGAGTCCGCCCGACGCCACCTCGAGCAGGACGGGCAGCCGCTGCGCGTCGTCGCCCGGACATGCGGCTACGGCTCGGTCGACGCCCTTCGACGCGCGTTCCGGGCCAGCGGCACGACCGCGACACGGCATCGCGCGCAGTTCGCCACTGCAGCTCCCGCCGGCCCGTTCGGGACCGGCCACCCGCCGCCCGCCCCCCGACCCGAGGAGTCCACGCATGCCTGATCCCGACACCCGGCAGCGGGCCGTACGGCCGGACTCGGCTCTGTCCCGGGCGGCCGCCGAGCTGCTGGCACGGTCCGCCCCTGGACCCCTGATCGCCCACAGCTACCGCAGCCACGCGCTCGGAGCGGCTCTGATCGCGCGTCGTGGCACGCCGTACGACGCCGAGGTGCTGTTCGTCGCGGCGGCGCTCCACGACCTCGGCCTGACGGCGGCGTACGCGACGGTCGACGCACCCGGCTTCCAGACGATCGGCGCCGAGGCGGCAGCGGACCTGGTGCGGCGGCACAGCGCGGACGAGCAGCGGGCGACGCTCGCCTTCGACGCGGTGGCCCTGCACCTGGAGCTCACCACGGCCCGGGACCCGCGGCCGGAGGTGGCCGCGACGCACCTGGGAGCCGCGGCTGACGTGCTGGGGCTGGGCCTCGACGACCTGCCCGCAGGCCTGCTGGACGAGGTGCTGGGCGACTGGCCCAGGACGGGGTTCGTCGACTGGCTGTCCACCACGATGCAGGCCGAGGCAGAGCGGCGGCCGACGTCCACCGCGGGACGCCTCGTGCGCGAGCTCGGCTTCCTGAAGCTGCTGGCCGCAGCCCCCTTGCCGACGTGATCGCGGCCCCGACGACTGCGACGGCCACCTACCTCGGGGCGGCCACGGTGCTCCTGCACATCGGTGACGTGGCGCTGCTCACGGACCCGGCCCTCGACGCGCCGGAGGTCCCCCAGGAGTTCCGGGTGCCGGGGACGGCGATGCGGATCCCCCTGCAACGACGGTGGCCTGCTGCTCTGCCGAACGGAGGTCTGCCACACCTCGACGCGGTGCTGCTCAGCCACGATCAGCACGCTGACAACTTCGACACCGCGGGGCGGCTGCTCGCGTCGCGGGCCGATCTCGTGCTGACCACCCCCTCCGGGGCGGCGCGGCTCGGGGGAAACGCTCGCCCACTCGTCACCTGGCAGAGCTGGGTGATCGAGCGAGGGTCGACCCGGGTGCGGGTCACGGCGACTCCGGCCCGACACGGGCCGGAGGAGATGGGCGGGCTCGCCGGTGACGTGACCGGCTTCGTCGTGGAAGCCGAGGGGCTCGACCGCGCGCTCTACATCTCAGGCGACACCGTGCTGTGCGACGAGCTCGCCGAGGTGGGTCGCCGGTTCGTCGTCGGCCCCGCGCTGCTGCACCTGGGCCGTGCGCGCTTCGAAGCGACCGGGGCGACGACGTTCTCGTTGAGCGCCGGGGACGGCAGCACCCTCGCGGACCTGGTCGGCGCCACCGCTGTGCTGCCGGTGCACTACGAGGACTGGGGGCACTTCACCGAGACCCGGGAGGAGGCCGACCGTGCGCTGCGCGCCGCAGGGACGCCGACGGTGTGGATGACACCCGGGAGAGCGGTCGACCTGCGCTTCCTGGGGCTGGTCCGGCGCGAGCCCGGCAACCGGTCGTCCGCCTAGTCCTCGTCCTCGACCGACACCGGTGGCGACGGGACGAGCGACCCCTCGACCGGCGGCCCGTTCTTCTTCGTCGGGGACGGACTGGGCGACACACTCGGGGCCGGAGACGGGGGCGGGGGCGGCGAGGGCGAGCGGGGAGGTGACGGCGACGGAGACGGGCTCGGGGACGGCGGCCGGCTCGGCGACGGTGGGGGCGACGGGGCGGGGCTCGGAGACGGATCGAGCTGCCCGGCCTTCCCCAGGATCGCGAGGACGAGGGTGCGCAGCTCCGCCTCGCGGCCGGCAGACAGCTCTCCCGAGCCACCGAGCCTGCTGATCGTTCGCAACAGGGCATCGGCCTCGCTGCGCAGGCCGGCGGTCTTGCCGTCGTTCGCAGCGGAGATCACGTCGTTGACGCCGGCACGCAGCTCGGCGTCGGGGTCCGTCGGCGACGAGCAGCCGGTCAGGACCAGGGCGAGCAGGGGGCCTGCGACCAGAAGCCGCCGTGAGGTTGTCATCCGTCCACCGCGTCCCGAAGTCGTTGCAGGTCCCGCTCGAGCTCGTCGGGCAGGTCGCGGTCGACCTCCTCCAGCTGGCCGGGGGTGATCCCGCCCCGGGCGTCGGCGTAGAGCAGGCCACCGATGACGGCGACGCCCAGGGCCAGCAGCAGCAGCGCGTAGACCCACGGGCTGGGGCCGCGACGCACCGGCACTGCTGCGGGGCGGGGCGCGGCGGCCGGCGGGTCGTAGCGAGGCTCAGGCACGGCAGCGGTCCGCGCGAACACCTGGGTGCGATCAGGCGCCGGCGCCGCTGCCGCCGCGAGCACCGTGGTCGCCTCTCCACCCGACGCGATCGCGGCGAGCTCGTCCGCGACGGCTGGGGGCCTGGGACGGGCAGCCGGGTCCCGGGCTGTCATGGCAGCGAGCAGCCCCGGCCATCCCGCCTCCAGGCTCTGCGGAATGACGGGCTGGCGGTGCAGCCGGGCCAGCGCCACCTCGACCGTGCTCCCGGCGTACTCGCGCGCGCCGGTGAGGCACTCGAGCAGCAGGAGCCCCAGGGCGTAGACGTCGGCCGGCGGGCCGACGGACTCGCCCGTGACCTGCTCCGGCGCGAGGTAGGAGGCGGTGCCGACCATCATGCCGGTGGAGGTGACCCGGGCGGAGTCGACCAGGCGGGCGATGCCGAAGTCGGTCAGCCGGACGCGCTCGTCGAGCCCGACCAGCACGTTCGCGGGCTTCACGTCGCGGTGCACGAGGCCCTGGGAGTGCACGTAGCCGAGCGCCAGGGCTACGGACCGGCCGATGACAGCAGCCCGCCGCGACGGCACCGGGCCACGCTTCAGGGTGTCGGCGAGGGTCTCTCCCTCGACCAGCTCCATGACGACCCACGGCCGGCCCCGGTCGTCCGACCCGGCGTCGTAGACCGGGACGAGGCCGGGGTGGTTGAGCTTGGCGAGCAGACGGGCTTCTTCCCCTGCGCGCGCGGCACTGTCGTCGGTCGGGACGGTGACCAGCTTCAGCGCCACCTGGCGTCCGAGCGCCCGGTCCTCGGCGCGCCACACCTCAGCGGTGCCACCGCGTCCGAGCATGGCGATCAGACCGTAGCGGTCGGCGACGACCACCTGCTCCGGCTCGCCCGAGGGGATGGCCTGGGTGACGTCGCTCATCGCGCCGCCACGAGCAGCTCCGCGATCTGGACGGCGTTGAGGGCGGCACCCTTGCGCAGGTTGTCGTTGCTGACGAACAGGGCGAGGGCGTTCGGGCCGTCCTGGCGCAGCCGGCCGACGAACGACGGGTCGCGACCGGCCGCGTGCAGCGGCGTGGGGACGTCCAGCAGCTCGACCCCGGGCGCCGCGGCCAGCAGTTCGGTGGCCTCGGCCACCGACAGCGGGCGGTCGAACTCGAGGGTCATCGACAGCGAGTGGCCCGTGTAGACCGGGACGCGCACGCACGTGCCCGAGACCCGCAGGTCGGGCAGCCCCAGGATCTTGCGGCTCTCGTTGCGGAGCTTCTTCTCCTCGTCGGTCTCGAACGCACCGTCGTCGACGATCGAGCCGGCCAGGGGCAGGACGTTGTACGCGATCGGCGCGGTGTACTGCTTGGGCGCGGGGTACGCCACGGCGGAACCGTCGTGGACCAGCGCGCGCGCGTCACCCACGGCCTCGACCTGGCCGTAGAGCTCCTCCACGCCGGACAGGCCGCTGCCGGAGACCGCCTGGTAGGTGCTGGCGATCACGCGGACGAGGCCGGCCGCGTCGTGCAGCGGCTTGAGGACCGGCATGGCCGCCATGGTGGTGCAGTTCGGGTTGGCGATGATGCCCTTACGGGCCTCGCCCACGGCCTGGGGGTTGACCTCGCTCACGATCAGCGGGACGTCCGGGTCCATCCGCCAGGCGGACGAGTTGTCGATGACCGTCGCTCCGGCCGCGGCGAAGACGGGCGCGAGCTCGCGGGCGGTTCCGCCGCCGGCGGAGAACAGCGCGATGTCGAGGCCGGAGGGGTCGGCGACGCCGGCGTCCTCGACGACCAGGTCGCGGCCGGCGAAGGACACGGTCGACCCGGCAGAGCGCGCCGAGGCGAAGACCCGCAGCTCCGACATGGGCAGGCCGCGCTCGGCGAGCAGCTGCAGCATCACGGCGCCGACCTGACCCGTGGCGCCGACGACGCCGACGCGCAGGTCGGCGCTCATCGGACGGCCGGCGAGAGGGGCGCTCACCGCCCCGTCCCGCCGTAGACGGTGGCCGACTCGCCCTCGGCCGCACCGAGGTCGAACGCCTCGTGGACCGCGCGGACGGCCGCGGGCACGTCGTTGTCGCGGCAGACCACCGAGATGCGGATCTCGGAGGTGCTGATGGCCTCGGCGTTGATGGCCGCGTCGGCGAGCGCCTCGAAGAAGGTCGCGGTCACCCCCGGGTGCGACTTCATGCCCGCCCCGATGAGCGAGACCTTGCCGATGTGCTCGTCGGACAGCAGCGACTCGAAGCCGACCGCCGACTGCAGCTTCGACAGGGCCGACATCGCACCGATGAGGTCGCTCTTGGGGAGGGTGAACGAGATGTCGGTGCGCCCGGTGGCGCCCGAGACGTTCTGCACGATCATGTCGATGTTGACCTCGGCGTCGGCCACGGCCCGGAAGATGGCCGCCGCCTCACCGGGCTTGTCAGGGACACCGACCACCGTGATGCGCGCCTCCGAGAGGTCGTGGGCGACTCCACTGATGATGGCCTGCTCCACGGGAGCGCCTCCTGAGATCGTCGTGCCGGGCCGGTGGCTGAAGGAGGAGCGGACGACGACGCGCACGCCGTAGCGCCGGGCGTACTCCACGCACCGCAGGTGAAGGATCTTCGCGCCGCAGGCTGCGAGCTCGAGCATCTCCTCGTAGGTCACCGTCTGGAGCTGGCGCGCGTTCGGCACGATGCGTGGGTCGGCGCTGTAGACGCCGTCGACGTCGGTGTAGATCTCGCACGCCTCGGCACCGAGGGCCGCCGCGAGGGCCACGGCGGTCGTGTCGGAGCCGCCGCGACCGAGCGTCGTGATGTCCTTGCTGTCCTGGCTGACGCCCTGGAAGCCCGCCACGAGGGCGCGGTGACCGCCCGCCCGCGCCTCGGTGATGCGACCGGGCGTCACGTCGATGATGCGCGCCTTGCCGTGCACCGAGTCGGTGATCACCCCTGCCTGGCTGCCGTGAAGGAGCGGGCCGACAGGCCGAGGGATTGGATCGCCATGGCGAGCAGGGCCATCGAGATCCGTTCGCCCGCGGTGAGCAGCATGTCCAGCTCGCGGCCGGGCGGGAGCGGCGACACCTGGTGGGCGAGGTCGAGCAGCTCGTCGGTGGTGTCGCCCATGGCGCTGACCACGACGCAGACGTCGTGACCGTCCTTGCGCGTCGCCACGATCCGCTCGGCGACCCGCTGGATGCGCTCGGCCTCGGACACCGACGAGCCGCCGTACTTCTGCACGAACAGCCCCATGGGAGGCGAGTCTAGGCGCCCGCAGACTCCCGGAGGCTCACACCTCGTCGGGCAGGTCTTCCGAGGCGGCGTCGAGGCGTACGTGGGCGACGACGCTCTGCAGGGCACGCAGGGCCGCGCCGGCCGAGCCGCCCCAGGAGTTGAGGTAGGTGTACTGCCACCACCACAGCGCCTCGCGTCCCCGGGCGGCGTCGTAGTGCTGCAGCCCGCGGAGCAGGTCCTGGCCCATGTCGGCGAGGTCGTCGGACAGGCGGTACGCGACCGGCTCCTCGTCGGTGTAGGGGTCGAACACCTCGAGGTAGCTGTTGATCGGGTCGAGCTGCGCGGCGAGGCCCTCGCGCACGATGTCGAGGTCGGGGGCGGCGTCGACGTCGGGCTCGACGTTGCTGTCGAGGATCACGTCGGTCCGAGCCCCCAGATGCGCACCCGCGACGCACATCTGGGCCACGTCGAGCAGGAGCAGGGCGACAGCCTGCGTACCCGCTCCCCCTGTCGCGACGAGCTCGAGCGTCTCGAGGAAGGCCCGGGCGTCGCGGGCGACGTCGGTCGCCAGCTCGAGGTCCTCGCTGGGCTCGCGGGTGGTGCTCTCAGACATCGACCTGCCTCCGTCCTTCGAACGCGCGACCGAGGGTGACCTCGTCGGCGTACTCCAGGTCGCCGCCGACCGGCAGACCGCTTGCGAGACGCGTGATGCGCAGCCCCATCGGGCCGATCAGCCGGGCCAGGTAGGTCGCCGTGGCCTCGCCCTCGAGGTTCGGATCGGTCGCGAGGATGAGCTCCGTGATCGAGCCGTCCTGGAGCCGGACCATGAGCTCGCGGACCTTGAGGTCGTCGGGCCCGATGCCCTCGATCGGGCTGATCGCGCCACCGAGCACGTGGTAGCGCCCGCGGAACTCGCGGGTCTTCTCGATCGCGACGACGTCCTTGCTCTCCTCGACCACGCAGATGACCGTGAGGTCGCGGCGCGGGTCCCGGCAGACGCGGCACTGCTCCTGCTCGCTGACGTTGAAGCAGATCGAGCAGAAGCGGACCTTCTCCTTGACCTCGGTGAGGGCGGAGGTCAGGCGCCGCACGTCGGCGGGGTCGGCAGCGAGCAGGTGGAACGCGATGCGCTGGGCGCTCTTGGGACCCACCCCGGGCAGCCGGCCCAGCTCGTCGATCAGGTCCTGGACGACCCCCTCGTACACCTACATGCCTGGCAGGCCGAGGCCGCCGAGGCCGCCGGCGAGCGGCCCCATCGTCGTCTCCTGCAGCTGCTGGGCGTTGGCGGCCGCGTCGCGGATCGCGGCGACCACGAGGTCCTCGAGGCTCTCGACGTCGTCGGGGTCGACCGCCTTCGGGTCGATCTTGACGGAGAGCACCTCACCGGAGCCGGTCACCGTCGCGGTGACGAGCCCGCCGCCGGCGGTGCCCGTGACCTCCTTCTCCGCGAGCTCCTGCTGCGCCTGCATCAGCTGCTGCTGCATCTTCTGCGCCTGCTTCATCAGCTGCTGCATGTCGGGCTGCCGGCCGGGAGGACCTGCCATGTCGATCTCCTCGCCTCGCTTGCGGTGACAACGCTCGGACCGAGCCTAGTGCTGGGAGCCGGGCCCACACCATCAGCGGCTTCCCCGGCCCGGCCGAGCCGTTCCTGCGCGAGGCCGGAGCGGACGGGCAGTCGGTCCCCGCCGGCGTCCGCCGGTGCGACCGGCGCTACGAGCACGTCCCTGCCCGGGTGATGGCGACGGTGGCCCTCAGGCGTCGCCGCTGCTGCTGACGACCCGGCCGCCGAGCTGCGTGCGGACCAGCTCGAGGGCGGCGTCCTCGCCCCTGGCGGTGGGCGCCTCGGGCGGAGCGTCGGGGTCGTCGGGGACCGCTTCGTCCCCCGGTGCGAAGTCGGGCTCCACCCTCGGTGACTGCGGCGCCCCCGCGGCGCGGCCAGCCGGGCCGGGGTGCGCGTGCGCGCCGAGGGACTCGTGCAGGACGCAGGTCAACGCCAGCTGGGCACCGAGGGCCTCCTGCAGCGCCTCGCGCAGCACGTCCGGTCCGGTGCTGGCCTGGAACTGGCGCAGGATCGGCGCGTGCTGGAAGGCCAGCACCAGGGTGCCTCCGGTGACCGAGGCGACCTGGGCGTCGGCGAGCTGGGCGTGAGCGGTGCGCTTGCGGCTCTTCACCGCTGCCAGGACGTCGTCCCAGGCGGCGCGCAGGCCCGTCGCGTCCAGACCGGGAGAGGCCGGGGACGCCGGGGCGCCGCCGACGGGCGCGCGGGCGGC
>JAOPWP010000188.1 GCA_025965615.1 Frankiales bacterium | reverse complement strand
CACTCCCGGGCGAGGCACTGGCGGGCAGGGGAGCCGGCACAGCGCTCGCCGACGCCCTGGCGGGCAGGGGAGCGGGCACAGCGCTCGCCGACGCCCTGGCCATCGGACGTGCGACGCCGGCGGGAGCGGCGACAGGCCCCGTGGAGCCGGTGACGGCGGCGGCAGCGGCGCGTACGACCGTTCCGAGCCCGTGCAGCGGGTTGCCCGCCGCGACCTGCGTGCTGGCCGCCGCCACGCCGCCGAACGACAGCACCCCCACAGCGACGGCGGCGACGATCGGCCCCCGTACGGCCCGCCGGCGGCGGGCAGCCTCCCTCGAGGAGGGTGCTCGTGCTGCGCCTGGAGGACGGTCCCGCGGCACGTCGGCGAGCAGCTCGCGCAGCAGGCCGTGGGCCCGGTCCCGCGCCGCGTCGTCCCGGTCACCAGCGAGCGGCGCTCGCTCTGCCACGCACGCCTCCCGTCAGCTTGGGCTCCGCACACTGCTTGCCCTGCTCGCAAGATCGGCTCGCGAGCAGGCGGACAGGTCACCGGGACGGGTGAACCGGCCAACCCTGTCGTGTGCGGCGGGACCCGCAGGCAGGCAGGCTGCGCCTGCCAGGGACCTTCGGCCCTGTCCTGAGCCTCCCGACGTGGGCGACGATGTCGGAGGCCGAGGAGGACGTGTGTGCGAGTACTGCGGGTGCCAGGCCATCCGCTCTCTCGACGAGCTGACCCGTGAGCACGACGCGGCCCTCGACGAGATCCGGGCCGGCCGGGAGGCTGCAGCCACCGGGGACCACCAGGCAGCTGTCCGCGTCGCCCTCCGCCTGCTGGAGCTGCTCGGTCCGCACACCGCTGTCGAGGAGCAGGCGCTGTTCCCGGCCATGGCCCGCGAGCACCCCGCTCACGTGGCGGTTCTCGCCCAAGAGCACGGCCAGATCCACCTCGCGCTCACCGACACGGCCGCGGGGCGGTCCGACGGCCCCCCGTGGCGACCGTCCTTGACGGCCGCCCTCGACGTCCTGCGCGAGCACATCATCAAGGAGCAGGATGGGCTGTTCCCTGCCGCGCTGGCCGCGCTGAGCACCGGGGAGTGGGAAGCCGTCGAGCACGTCCGCTCCCGGGTCGGCACCGCGTTGCGACCGGTCCCGTGAGCGACGTGCGCGACCTCGCCTGCCGTGCCGACCTCGATGCGCTCCTGGCCGCCTTCTACGGCCGTGCTGTCGTCGACCCCCGCCTGCGGCCTGTCTTCGTGGACGAGATGCAGCTGGACCTGGCCGTGCACCTGCCCGTGATCGCGGCGTTCTGGGAGCAGGTCCTGTTCCGGACGGGCTCCTACGGCGGCCGGACGATGGAGGTCCACCGCCGCATCCACGAGCGGATCCCGCTGACCGAGGCGCACTTCGACCGGTGGCTGGAGCTCTGGCAGAGCAGCGTGGACGCGATGTTCGCCGGGCCCGTGGCCGAGCAGGCGAAGACCCACGCGACCAGGATGGCGTCGGTGTTCCAGCGGAACCTGTCGGCCGAGCCGACTCCCCGGTCGCTGCCCCTCGTCCGCGCCGTCGTGACGTGAGCCGGGCCCAGCAACTCAGGTGACGAGGCCGCGCCGGAACCCGAGGGCCACGGCCTGCGCCCGGTCGTTGACGCCGAGCTTGCGGAACAGCCGGCGGGCGTGGGTCTTGATCGTGTCCTCGGACAGGTAGAGGTCCTTGCCGATCTGGCCGTTGCTCTTGCCCTGGCTCATGCCGGTGAGCACCTGCAGCTCGCGCTCGGTGAGCTGGCCGCCGGGCGGCGCCAGGCGGGTCGCCTCGCGGCCGGCGAGGGCCCGACGCAGGGAGGGCTCGACGAGGTCGTCCCCGTCCAGCGCGTGGGCCACGGCGGCACACAGCTCCTCGTGGCTCACGTCCTTGAGCAGGTAGCCGCGGGCCCCGTGGGACACGGCGGCAGCGACCTGGTCCCGGTCGTCTGCGGCCGTCAGCATCAGGACCTTCGCGCCCGGGTGGGCAGCGACGAGCCGACGGGTGGCCTCGAGGCCGCCTACCCCGGGCATCCGTACGTCCATCAGCACCAGGTCGGGCTGCTCGTGCGCGTAGCGGGCGAGCACCTCCTCGCCGCTCGCGGCGGTCTCGACGCGGTCGACGCCCGGCACCCCGGCGACGAAGGTGCGGAGCCCCTCACGCACGATGCGGTGGTCGTCGCAGATGAGCACGGTGGTCACGGGGCAGCCTCACGGTCAAGGTCGGACAGGTCACGTTCGGTCAGCGCAGAGCTCGGCACAGATCGGTCGAAGGGATCGACGAGAGGTAGCAGCAGGCGGACCCGGTCTCGTCCGACGACGATCTGGCCCCCGGTGGCGCGGGCCCGCAGGGACCAGGCACGAGGGTCCGGAACGCTCACGTCGAGGTCCAGGAGGGCCCGGTCCTCCGAGCAGGTCAGACGGACCACGACGGTGCGCTGCCCCGCAGCTGCCAGCGCGGCCTGGACCAGCCGGTACGCGGCGGCAGCGCCCGCCGCGTCGAGCTGAGCGGCCACCTCGCCGTCGAGGTGGAGCTCTGGAGCGGGCAGGCGAGCAGCGACCCGCTGGAGCGAGAGCGCGTCGAGGGCGCTGACCAAGCCGGGCCCGGTCCTCGGCCGCAACTGCCAGACGGTACGACGGAGCGCGACCAGGGCTTCCTGGACGGCGTCACGGGTGACCGTGGGGTCGCCGCCGCGCACCGCCGCGTCCGCCGCGTACCGCGCCACGACCAGCACCTGCAGGAGGTCGTCGTGCAAGCGGTCGGCCAGCGCGTCGGCGTCAGCATCGGCGAGCAGCAGGAGCGCTGCTGGCAGCTCGCGCGCACTGGACGGGTGCCCGGCTCGGGGCACGGGCAGGATGCTGCGCACAGACCCACCTCCCCACCGCTCGCGGACCGGGCTCGGCGCCCGCTCTCGCGCAGTGCATCGGCAGACCGGGGCCCGGACGTGAGCCCGGCGCGCCGGGCGGTTCGACGGGATGCCCTGTCCCGCTCCTCCCGTGCGACGGACGCCCGTGGGCTCAGCCGCCGGGGGGGCTCAGCCCTCGAGCAGGGCAGCCACGTCGGGGCGGGCGAGCCAGGCGCCGCGCACACCGGGCGGCAGGTCGCTGGCGAGGGTGAGCACGGCGGACCGGGCGGCCTGCAGGCTCCGCGCGCTCTCAACGGGGTCGTCCTCCGCGACGAGAGCGCCGAGCAGGGCGCGGGCCGGCCAGACGAGCGGGATCGTGCCGAGGGACTCGGCGAGGGTCGCCGCACGCCGCAGCGTGGACGGGGCGTCCTCACCGCCCTGACCACCGGACACCTGCGCGATCCCGAGGATGAGCAGTCCCTTCGCGACGTGGCGGGGCGCCCGCGACCGCTCGGCGCGCGCGACCGCCTCGAGCGCCGTCTGGACCGCCTCGTCCACCTGGCCGTCGAGCAGCTGGACGTCGGCCTCGACCCAGCCGAGCCGGACCCGCTGGCGCCACCACGCGTCGTCGCGGTTCGGGATCAGGGACCGCGCGAGGGCCAACCGCGAAGCCGCCTCCTGACCCTCCTCCATGCCCACGGCGTCCGAGGCGAGACCGAGCTGGGCGTCGAAGGCCGCCTCGCCCGTCCCGTCGGTGAGCTCGAGCGCCTGGAGGTCGGAGGCCCGCGCGATGGCGTGCCGGCCGAGCTGGCGGTGCACGCTGGCCACCGTGGCAGCGGCGAGGGCGGCGAACAGCCGGTACTCCGCCCGGGAGTCCTCGGCCCGGCCGCTCTCCACGAGCGGCGACAGGACCGTCAGCGCCCCGCCGTACCGCCCGCCGGCTCCGAGGGCCACGCCGAGCAGCCATCCGGCGGCCGCCATCTCGGCATCGCGTCCCTGCGACTGGGCGAGGACGACCGCCTGCTCGAGCACGCTGATGGCCGCGGCGGGCTTGCCGTGGAAGGCGGCGTGCTCGCCGGTCGCGAGCAGGCTGGCCAGGTCATCCGGGGCGGTCACGCGCGCAGGCTATCCGCCTGAGCGGGTCCGGCGCTGCACGTCACCGACTCCGCCACGGCCGGCTCGCGCCTCAGCTCCCGAGGGAGCGCTCCACGAGGGCGAGGGCGTGCGGGAGGTCGACCGCCAGCGCGACCTTGTCGGGGAGGTCCTCGCGCGACCAGCCGGGTCCGCCTGCCAGGACGGCTGTGGGCGGGCGCGTCACGGGGAAGCTCTCGAGCACCCGGGGATCGGCCGTGCCGGGCAGCTGCGACCACAGGAACAGCGCTGCCGGCCCGGTCCGCCTCACGGGGGCGCGCAGGGCAGGCGCCGGCATGGCCGCGCCGAGCGTCCGGGTG
>JAOPWP010000178.1 GCA_025965615.1 Frankiales bacterium | reverse complement strand
ACAGCGCAGGCAAGCGCGATCTCGTGGTGCCCCTGGCCCGTGCCGCCATCGCGGTGGGCGCCGACGCGGTCATGGTCGACGTGCACGCCGACCCCACGGCTGCGCTGTGCGACGGCCCTCAGGCGCTGTTCGGCAACGACCTCGAGGACCTCGCCGCTGCCTGCCGCGAGCTGCCGCCGATGGTCGGGCGCAAGGCCGCAGGCTCGTAGCGGGACCGGTTCAGCCGGTCGGGCCGGCGTCGAGCAGGCGCCCGACCACGTCAGCCGCTCGCTGCGCCCCGGCGTCGTCGACGTCCAGGTGCGTCACGAGTCGCGCCCTGGTGGGCCCGACCACCGAGATCAGCACCCCCTCGTCGCGCGCGGCCACGGCCAGGGTCGGCCCGTCCCACCTGGTACCGGCGAGCTCGACCGCGACGATGTTGGTCTCGACACCCGGCACGCCGAGCCGCTCGCCGATCCGGGCCGCCCGCCGGTGGTCCTCGGCCAACCGCTCGAGCTGGTGCTCCAGGGCGTACGACCCCGCTGCAGCCAGCACCCCCGCCTGCCTCATCCCCCCGCCGAGGCGCTTGCGCAGCACCCTCGCCTCGGCGGCCCGCGCCGCGTCGGTGACGACGAGGCTCCCCACCGGCGCACCCAGGCCCTTGCTCAGGCAGACGCTCAGCGTGTCGAACAGGGCGCCGTAGGTCCGCAGGTCGGTGCCGCTGGCGACGGCGGCGTTCCAGATGCGGGCGCCGTCGCAGTGCAGCGCGATGCCCGAGGCCCTGGTCAGCGCCCGCAGCCCCTCCAGGGCGGCCACGGAGTGGACGATGCCGCCGGCGCGGTTGTGGGTCTGCTCGACGCTGACAGCCGTCGTGACGACGGTCCCCCAGCCCTCGGGGCGCAGGTACGGCGCGACCCCGTCCGCGTCCATCCGCCCACCCGGCACCGTCCGCGACTGGATGCCGCCGTGCTGGGCGGCGCCCCCGTGCTCGTAGGTCACGACGTGCGCGTCGGCGTCGCAGACGAGCTCGTGCGCCGGCGGGACCACGAGGCGCAGGCAGATCTGGTTGCCCATGGTCCCGCTCGGCACGAACACCGCTGCCTCGTGGCCGAACAGCTCGGCGGCCTGCTCCTCGAGGCGGTTGACCGAGGGGTCCTCGCCGTAGACGTCGTCACCGACCTCGGCCGCGGCCATCGCCGCCCGCATCCCGGGAGTGGGCCGGGTGAGCGTGTCGCTGCGCAGGTCGACCAGGGTCACCGGACAAGGTTAGGCACGTGCCCGACCCTGCCTCTTCGACCTCCGAGCAGGCGCCGCTGTCCGACGGCGTGGCGCTCCTGCTCGCCACCTCGGACGGCCGGCGCGAGCCGGCCCGCCAGGCCTCGCCTGTGGGGGTGCTGCTGTTCGTCCTGGTCGCCGGGGCCGCGGCGCTCGTCGCCGGGCTCCTCCTGCTCGACGAGCCCCGCACCGCTCCGGCAGGTCCTCCAGCTGCCCTGGTCAGGGCCGCGCCGTCCCTGGTCCCCGTGCCCTTTCCCGCCCGGACCGCCCCGCCCGCCGCCGTGAGGAGCCCGGATCCGAGCCCGAGCGTCTTCGTCGTCGTGTCGCCCCCACCCCTGCGGCCTCCGCCGGTGCCCGCCGCTGCCGCCACCCAGCTCCCGCTGGTCCTGACGCCGAGCACGGGGGGCAACGGCGCAGAGCTCCTCGTCCTGGGGTCGGGCTGGACCCCGGGCGCGACCGTCGGCCTCGACTACCTCGGCGTCGACGGCGCCTCGACCGGGTCCACAGCGACCGTCGTCGTCGACCCCGGGGGCGGCTTCGGGGTCGAGTTGCTCGCCGAGGACCCCAGCGACCTCACCGGGCGCCACATCGTCCGGGCGACCGAGGGCACCCGGGTCCAGGACGTGCCGTACGACGTGGAGTGAGCGCCCCGGTGCTCAGCGGTCGCGGCGGGCCTGCAGCATCTCGGCGACGAGGAAGGCCAGCTCCAGCGCCTGGCTGGTGTTGAGGCGCGGGTCGCACGCGGTCTCGTAGCGGCCTGCGAGGTCTGCGTCGGTCAGCTGCTGCGCGCCGCCGAGGCACTCGGTCACGTCGTCGCCCGTCAGCTCGACGTGGACACCCCCGGCCCACGACCCGACGCCTGCGTGCACCTCGAAGAAGCCGCGCACCTCGTCCATGACGTCGTCGAAGTGCCTCGTCTTGTAGCCGTTGGCCGTCTCGGTCGTGTTGCCGTGCATGGGGTCGCACTCCCACACGACGCTGCGGGCGCCACGCGAGTCCTCGACCGCCTCGACGATCGCCGGGAGCACGTCGCGCACCTTGCCGGCCCCCATGCGTGTGATCAGGGTCAGCCGGCCGGGCTGCATCGCGGGGTCGAGCTTCTCGCAGAGCGCGACGGCGGTCTTCGGGTCCGTGCCCGGCCCCAGCTTGACCCCGATCGGGTTGGCCAGGCGGGACAGCAGGTCCACGTGGGCGCCGTCGAGGTCGCGCGTGCGCTCGCCGATCCAGATCATGTGGGCCGACAGGTCGTAGGGCCGGCCGGCCTCGTCGCGACGGGTCAGCGCCCGCTCGTACTCCAGCAGCAGGGCCTCGTGGCTGGCGTAGAGCTCGACGCCGTGGGTCTGGGGCGTGGCCTCCAGGTCGAGGCCGCAGGCGCGCATGAAGGCCAGCGCCCGCTCGATGTCGGTCGCGAGCTCCTGGTAGCGGTGCCCGGCCGGGCTGCTCTTGACGAAGGCGGTGTTCCAGTCGTGCACCGCCGCGAGGTCGGCGCTGCCGTCCGTTGCCATCGCCCGCATGTAGTTCATCGTGGCCGCGCTGTTGGCGTAGGCCCGAACCATGCGGGCCGGGTCGGGCGTCCGGTCGCCGTGCAGGTCGTTGACGGCGTCGCCGCGGTAGGACGCGAGCCCTGTCGCCGCCTCGATGTCGGAGCTGCGCGGCTTGGCGTACTGCCCGGCCAGCCGGCCCACCTTGACGACCGGGACGCTCGCGCCGTAGGTCAGGACGACCGCCATCTGGAGCAGGGTGCGCACCTTGCCGCGGATGCCGTCCGCGGTGTTGGCGACGAAGGTCTCCGCGCAGTCACCGCCCTGGAGCAGGAACGCCTCGCCCCGGGCGACGTCGGCCAGGCGCCCGCGCAGGGTGTCGCACTCCCCCGGCTGCACCAGGGGCGGGACCTGCGAGAGGGTCGTGCAGACCTCAGCCAGCGCCTTCTCATCGGGCCACTTCGGCTGCTGCAGGGCTTCCAGCTGGCGCCAGTGGTCCAGGCCGGTGGGATCGAGCGTCGAGGTCACCCGGTCGAGGCTAGCGGCGCTCGGCGGACTCCACGGGTCACTGGCGGAGCCGGCGACCTGACAGGCTGGCGGCATGACCGACTTCTCCGGCTTCCCCGAAGCCGCACTCGACTTCTACGAGGGCCTGGAGTCCGACAACAGCAAGGCGTACTGGACCGACCACAAGGCCCTCTACGAGTCGTCCGTGCAAGCACCGATGCGGGCACTGCTGGCGGGCCTCGAGCCGGAGTTCGGTCCGGTCAAGTTCTTCCGGCCCTACCGCGACGTCCGCTTCAGCAAGGACAAGACGCCCTACAAGACCCACGCCGCGGCAGCGGCGCAGGACGAGGGTCAGGCGCTGTACCTCCAGATCGGGGCAGACGGGTTGATGCTGGCCGGGGGCCTGTGGCGGGCGACGACCGACCAGGCCCGGCGGCTGCGCGCGGCGATCGCCGACGAGCGCACGGGCGCCGCCCTCGCCACGGTGATCTCCCGCCTGACGAGCGAGGGCTTCCGGGTCGACGGCGACCGGCTCCAGCGCGTCCCGAAGGAGCACTCCGAGGCGCCCCGCCAGGAGCTGCTGACCCTGAAGTCGCTCACGGCCGTGCAGCAGCACGACCCGGCGCCGTGGCTGCACACCCCCGAGGCCCGCGACCGGATCGCCTCCGCCTGGCGGGAGCTCGCTGCGCTCAACTCCTGGCTGCACCAGCACGTCGGACCGCCCCGCGAGCCGGCGCGGAGCGCTCCCGGGGGGTGAGCCGCAGGGCGGCCAGGGCTGCCCGGCGATGAGTCCTCGACCCGCGAGGCGTCCTACGGACGACGATCACCAGCACCGGAGGACTCATGGGAACGATCTGCTCGCACCTGTTCATCTCGCTCGACGGCGTCGTCGAGTCGCCGGAGACCTTCAACGGGCCCTACTTCAACGAGCAGATGGGCGCGGGGATGGGCCGGATGATGGCCTCGACCGAGGCGTTCCTCATGGGGCGGGTGCTGTACAGCCAGTGGTCGGAGTTCTGGCCGGGCCTGCCGGCGGGCTCCGACCCCTTCGCGACCTTCATCAACGAGATCCCGAAGTACGTCGTGTCCAACACCGTGACCGGGCCGACGTGGAACCGCACGACCGTCCTGTCGGGCGACGTGACGGCGCAGGTCCGCGAGCTCAAGGAGCGGACGCCCGGCCGGATCTCGATGTCGGGCTCCGCGACCACCGTGCGGTGGTTGCTCGCGAACGACCTGCTCGACGAGCTCGAGCTGATGATCCACCCGGTCGCCGTCGGCAGAGGCCAGCGGCTGTTCGAGGGCGACCAGAGCCACCGGTTGACGGTCGTGCGCGGCGAGGTCTTCGACAACGGCGTCCTCGACGTGGTCTACGCCCCCGCGCGCGGCTGAAGCCCGGACGCCGGGCTCAGCCGAAGAAGACCTCGGCCTCGGCGTAGCGCTCCGGCGGGACCGTCTTGAGCTCGCGGGTCGCCTCCTCGAGGGGCACCCGGACGATGGCCGTCCCCTGCAGGGCCACCATCACCCCGCTCTCGCCGTCCGACACCGCATCCACCGCGTGCACGCCGAACCGCGTGGCCAGCACCCGGTCGTACGCCGTCGGCGACCCGCCTCGCTGCACGTGCCCCAGCACGGTCGTCCGGGCCTCGCGGCCGGTGCGCGCCTCGATCTCGCGCTCGAGCAGCTGCCCGATGCCCCCGAGCCGGGCGTGGCCGAAGGCGTCCAGCTCGGCCTCCTGCGTCGCGAGCTGCCCCTCAGCCAGGCTCGCCCCCTCGGCGACCACCACGATCGACGAGAACCCCTGGGCGAACCGGCTGTCGACGTGGCGGCACACGTCCTCGAGGTCGAACGGCCGTTCCGGGATGAGGATGACGTTGGCCCCACCGGCGAGCCCGGCGTGGAGCGCGATCCAACCGGCGTGGCGGCCCATCACCTCGCAGATCAGCACGCGGTGGTGGCTGCCTGCGGTGGTGTGCAGCCGGTCGATCGCCTCCGTGGCGATCGTGACCGCCGTGTCGAAGCCGAAGGTGACGTCGGTCGCCCCGAGGTCGTTGTCGATGGTCTTGGGCACCCCCACGACCTGCACCCCCGCGGCGGCCAGCTGCGTCGCGACACCCAGCGTGTCCTCGCCGCCGATCGCGATCAGCGCGTCGACCCCGTCGGCGGCCAGGTTGTCGCGGACCAGGTCCAGCCCGCCCTCGACCTTGGCCGGGTTGGTCCGGCTGCTGCCGAGAATCGTCCCGCCACGCGGCAGGATGCCTCGGGTCTGCTCGACGCCCAGCGGCATGGTCTGGCGCTCCAGCGGGCCACGCCAACCGTCGCGGTAGCCGAGGAACTCGTGCCCGTGCACCTCCGTGCCCTTGCGCACGACGGCCCGGATGACCGCGTTGAGCCCTGGGCAGTCGCCTCCGCCGGTCAGCAGTCCGATCCGCACCCTGCCCTCCTCGCCTCGTCGTCCGCCGCGGACACTAGTGGGGCCAGAGCGTTCAGTGGGCTCCCTCCGCCGCCGATCTCCCCTGCGTGGGCGCCCCTGGACGTACGACGCTGACCGTTGCGCTCGTCGCTGCGTGCGTCGGGTTCCCGTCCGTCCAGGCGACGGCCGGGCGCCCCTCCGAGCTGGACCAGCTGCAGGGCTCACTGGAGGCAGCGACCGCGCAGACGGCCGTGCTCGGAGCGGCCCTGGAGCAGCAGGTCGCGCGTGACCTCGGGTTGCGGGGTGAGCTCGGCCGGCTCGCACAGGAGCACGCGGCCGCCCAGCGGCGCCTGGACACCCACATCCGCGACGTCTGGATCTCGCGCCAGCCCGACCCGCTCGCCGGGTGGGTGGACGGGCTGGCCGACCCGTCGCTGCGACGTCTCGCCGTGCAGGGTGCCGCTGCTGCCGTCTCCGTCGACCGCGACCTGGTCGACACGGTCGCGGCCCGGTCGGCGACGACGGAGCAGGCCCGGACCTCGACGGCGACCACGCGCGAGCAGCTGCGGGAGCAGGCCAACGCAGCGGTGGCGGCGCAGGAGCGCGCCACCGAGCTGCTCCGGCGCGCGCAGGCCATGCTGGCCGAGCAGACCGCCGAGGCGGAGCGCCGGCGGGCCGGGGAGGCCGAGCGGGCGCTGATAGCCGGCGCCCGGCGCCGCCTGTCCGACGCACGCGACCGCCTGGACGCCGTGGCGGGCGCCGTCACCACGATGCTCGCTCCGGTACCGCTCACCCCGGCGCAGACCAGGCGCAGCGCGCGGGCCCAGGCCGACGAGGCCCCGGTGCTGGCCCTCGTCGAAGCAGCCGGGAGCGGCTACCCGCAGGGCTACGTCCCCACGGGGCAGGTCCTCAGCGGCCTCGCGTCCTGGTACGGGCCGGGCTTCGTCGGCAGCCCCACCGCCAGCGGCACGCCGTACGACCCCGAGCGGATGACCTGCGCCCACAAGGCCCTGCCGCTCGGGACCGTCGTCCGCGTGTCGGCCGGGGGCCGGGCGGTCAGCTGCCTGGTGAACGACCGCGGCCCCTTCGTCGGGCCGCGCATCCTCGACATGTCCCGAGCCGGCTCACGCGCCCTCGGCTTCGACGGCGTCCAGCAGGTGGCCGTGGAAGTCCTGTCCCGCCGGTAGGCCTAGACCGTGAGGCCGAGCAGGTAGGCCTTCTCGGCCAGCGCCTCCCACCGCGCCTTCACGTGCCGCGCGTCGTCGAGGGCGTGGTGCAGGCCGCGCTCCTGGACCGGCAGCGGGGGACGTCCGAGGTGCTCCCAGAGCTGGCGCACGTCCAGGGTGAAGCGCGGCACGGCGCGGGGCAGCTCTGGCATGGATCCCCAGAGCTGGCACAGCGCGACGTGGTCGTAGGCGCCGTACCAGGCCCACAACACCGGCTCGTCGCCGAGGAACTCCAGCAGCCGCTCGCGCAGCTCGACGCGGGTCATCCACGCGGGGTCGCCCGGCGGCGGCAGCTGCGGCAGGACGTTGCGCTTCACCCACGGGTGCGCC
>JAOPWP010000151.1 GCA_025965615.1 Frankiales bacterium | reverse complement strand
GAGGTCGGTGGCGGTGGCGCCGGCGGGCAGCTCGCCGACGAGCTTGAAGCCGACGACCTTCGGGATGAGCATCGACACCGGCTGGCCGAGCATCGCGGCCTCGGCCTCGATGCCGCCCACGCCCCAGCCGAGCACCCCGAGGCCGTTGATCATCGTGGTGTGGGAGTCGGTGCCGACGAGGGTGTCGTGGTAGGCCTGCAGCGTGCCGTCGACCTCGCGCGTGAAGACCACGTTCGCGAGCCGCTCGAGGTTGACCTGGTGGACGATGCCGGTCTCCGGCGGCACGACCTTGAAGTCGTCGAACGCCGTCTGCCCCCACTTGAGGAACTCGTAGCGCTCGCGGTTGCGGTCGTACTCCAGCGCGCCGTTGAGGCCGAGCGCCTCCTTGGTGCCGAAGAAGTCGGCGATCACCGAGTGGTCGATCACCAGCTCCGCGGGAGCCAGGGGGTTGATCCGCTTGGGGTCGCCGCCCAGGTCGGCCATGGCCTCACGCATGGCGGCGAGGTCGACGATGCACGGCACGCCCGTGAAGTCCTGCATCAGCACGCGGGCGGGGGTGTACTGGATCTCGGTGTCCGGCTCGGCCTCGGGGTCCCAGCCGGCGATCGCCCGGATCGAGTCGGCCGTGGTGTTGAGGCCGTCCTCGGTGCGGAGCAGGTTCTCGAGCAGGACCTTGAGGCTGTAGGGCAGGTCGGCGGACCCGTCGACGGCAGCCAGCCGGAAGACCTCGTAGGTGGCGTCGCCCACCGAGAGCTCGCTGCGTGCGCCGAAGCTGTCCTTGCTGCTCGTGCTGGGCATGTGCTGCTCCTCGTGCGGTCGTCGCGTCGTCGTGACGCTAGTGGGCGGTGCCGGGGCCCTTGAGGCCGGGCCGGTCAGGTCGGGGGGCGGTGCGCACGGCGTCCTCGACGAGGTCGAGGACGCCGTCGAGATGGTCCACGGGCATGCCCGCTGCCATGCGGCTCACCAGCCCGTCCAGCACGAGGTGCAGGAAGTCGGCCAGCAGGGGCACCGGGACGTCGTCGCGCACCACCCCGGCCTCGCGCTGGCGGCGGAGCCGCTCGACAGCGGCGACCCGGACGGCCGCCTGCCGCTGGGCCCAGGACTCGGCGAAGACGGGGTCGGTCCGGAGCCGGCGCCGCACCTCGAGCTGGACGCCGAGCCACCCGGCGTCCTTGTCGCGCAGCTGGCGCATCACCTCGACCAGGCCGGCCCGGGCAACGAGCTCGGCGGTCGCGGCGGCGTCGTCCTCGGCGAGGGCGAGGAACAGCGCTTCCTTGTCCCGGAAGTGGTGGAAGATCGCGCCTCGGGTGAGCCCGGTCTCGGCCTCCAGCACCTTGACGGTGGCGCCCTCGTAGCCGTGCGCGGCGAAGGCCCGGCGGGCTCCGCACAGGATCGCGCCGCGCTTGGCGGCGAGGCGGTCCTCCGAGACTCTGGGCACGGGAGGACCCTACACCCAAACCGTACGTCCGTCTTGTTACACGGGCCCCTCGGTCCGCAACTCGGACAGGTCGCGCAGCTGCACCGTCAGCCACCGGCGCACGTCGTTGCGGTGCACGATGAGGGCGGCGTGCTCGCGGCGGTCGCGACGCAGCTGCCCCGGCATGGTCAGCGCCTCGAACAGGGCGTCGGCCTGCTGGGCGACGTCGAACGGGTGCAGGGTGACGGCGAAGCGCCCGAGTTCGTCGTGTGCGCCGGTCGCCTCGGACAGGGCCAGCACCATGTCGCGCTCGTTGAGCACGACGGCCTCCTTCGCAACGAGGTTCATGCCGTCGGCCACGGCGTTGACGACGAGCACGTCGCACCGCCGGTAGGCAGCCGTCGCGAGGGCCATGTCGGAGGCGTAGCGCAGGTCGATCGGCTGCCAGTCACCGGTGCCGTGCTTGGCGTTGACGGTCGACACCGCGGCGCCGATGGCGTGGAGGTAGTCGGCGTACTCCTGCACGTCCTGGCGGCTCGGCTGCAGGAGGGCGAGGAAGACCACCTTCCCCAGCAGCTCGGGGTGCTCCTCCAGCAGCAGGTCGTAGGCCTGGAAGCCGCGCACGATGTTCTTGCTGGGGTCGGTGCGGTCGACTCGCAGGAGCAGCTGCCCGGTCCCCAGCGAGTGGTCCAGGTCCACGATGTGCTCGTCGGAGGCGTCGGTGTGCGCGATCGCCTCGAGCGCAGGGATGTCGATGCTGATCGGGTAGACGCGCACCCGCACCGTGCGCCCCTCGACCGACACGGTCATCGACCGGCGGTCGACCGGCAGGCTCAGCAGCTCCTGGCAGCAGAGCAGGAACGAGCGGGCGTCCGCCACGGTGTGGAAGGCCACGACGTCGCAGCCGAGCAGCCCGCCGAGCAGCCGGTTGCGCATCGTCGGGGGCAGGACCCGCCACGAGTCGGGCTCGGGCCAGGGGATGTGCACGAAGTGGCTGACCAGGGCCCCTGGGCAAGCCTTCCGGACCAGGTCGCCGACGAGGTAGAAGTGGTAGTCGTGGAGCAGCACCACGGCCCGGCCGCCCACCTGCTGGACCTGCTCGATGACGGCGTCCGCAGCGATCTGGTTCGCCACGACGTAGCCGTCCTCGAACGCCGCGTGCTCCTCGCGGCCGAGCGACGGGCTGAGCGCGAGGTCGTACAACCGGTGCTGGACGAACCACAGCAGCGGGTTGGCGATGACGCCGTAGAAGGGGTCGTGCACCTCCGGCGGGATCTCGACCAGGCGCATCGAGATGCGCCGGCTGTCCTGCTCGTCCTCCCCGAGCAGGTGCGGCTCCGGGTCGAGGGCCAGCTGGACCGGAACGCCCCCGGCCTCTGCCGCGACGGCAGCGTCCTCGCTGCCGGCCGCGACGCAGACCCAGACCGCCTCGTCGAGGTGGGAGGCGAGGCCCGACAGGGCCGTCACGAGCCCGCCGGCACCCCGCGTCGCCGTGCGCTCCCCGGTCGCGGCGGCCCGGTCGAAGGCCACCGGTCCCCGGTGCGACAGGAGCACCACCGGCAGGTCGAGGGTCAGCGGGGTGGTGGCGCGGGCATCGCGGAAGACCTGGGGCACAGGGGACATCCTGCCCGGTAGGGGATCAGGACCCCGATCCCGGGGGCGCGCAGCGCGGTCCGCCGCAGGCGCGGGCGTCAGGTGGCGCGAAGGCCACGCCAGGCGGGCGGGCTCGAGGGCACTCCGAGCAGGGGGTAGTCAGGCCAGTCGAAGGTCGGCGCCTGGTGCTCGACGATCCAGCGCAGGAACCGCGGATCCGCCGCGTAGAGGTAGTCCCAGCCCTGGACGAGCTTCACCAGCAGCTCCTCCGGACTCAGCGCCATGTCCTGCAGGTCCGGGCCGATCCCGGCGTACGTCACGTGCTGCGGCGGGCACTGGTGGTCGGCCAGGATCCGGTCGTTCTCCTCGCTGCAACGGCGGTGGAGGTCGGCGTCGCGCATGGCCCCCACGGGCCGCGTGTGCAGGACGGGGACCGCGTCCAGGATGCCGAGGCCCTGGTAGTCGAGACGCTTGGCCCAGAGCGGGTCGAGGCCCCAGCCCCACCCGGTCTCGGAGAGGTCCAGGGTGTCCAGAAGCTGCTCCAGCGCCGGGCGGCGGAACCCCGGGACGAGGATCTCGACGAACCCGACGCGCCGGGCGAAGAAGCTGCGGTTCCGCATGATGATGTAGTGGCCGAAGTGCGAGCTCTCGTGCAGGGCCGGGGTGAACAGGTCGAGCTGCAGGGCGCGGGCTGCCTGGAACATCGCGCTGATCGTGTCCTGGCTGGCCAGGATGTCGTCGTCGGGGAGCCAGACGTGGTCGTACTCGCGCCA
This sequence comes from Frankiales bacterium, assembly GCA_025965615.1. Taxonomy (GTDB): domain Bacteria; phylum Actinomycetota; class Actinomycetes; order Mycobacteriales; family SCTD01; genus SCTD01. Next base: position 11,440 of record JAOPWP010000151.1, on the reverse strand, counting down.
GCCGTCCCAGGTGTTGAGCAGGGTCCGCAGCCCCGTCCACTTCGGGCCGGGGATCACGTCCCCGACCGTGCACTCCACGTCCGTCTGCGGCGGAAGCTCCTGGTAGGGACACAGGTAGAGGTCCCACTCGCGCGGCTTGCCGCGGTCGATCCACGACCGGTGCAGGGAACCCCGGCCCACGCGGGCGATGACCAGGTCGCGAGACAGTGTCGTGCTCCTCTCGAACCACCCGCGCTCGGACGGTCAGGCGGCCCGGCGCGCGTGCATGAGCGATCGGATGGAGGTGTCGTAGGCCGTCAGCGCGGAGGCGATGGCCATGTGCATGTCGAGGTACTGGTAGCTGCCGAGCCGGCCGCCGAAGTGCACGCCCTGCTCCCGCTCCGCCAGGTCGCGGTAGACCGCGAGCCGGCGGCGGTCCTCGGGGGCGTCCACCGGGTAGTACGGCTCGTCGCCGACCTGCGCCCACCGGCTGTACTCGGTCATCACGACCGTCCGGTCGGGGACCCAGGCCCGCTCCGGGTGGTAGTGCTTGAACTCGTGGACCCGCGTCCACGGCACGTCCTCGTCCGCGTAGTTGAGGACGGTGGTGCCCTGGTGGTCGTCCACCTCGAGCACCTCGGTCGACAGGTCGAGCGTGCGCCAGCTGAGCCGTCCGGCGCGGTGCTCGAAGTACCGGTCGAGGGGGCCGGTGTAGACGACGGGCGCGGTGACGCCCGCGCGCACGTCGAACCAGTCGACGCCGGTGTGGACGGTCACGCCGGGGGTGTCGGCCATGCGCCGCAGCAGTGCGCCGTAGCCGTCCGAGGGGATGCCCTCCCAGGTGTCGGCGAAGTAGCGCGTCTCGAAGGTGGTGCGCACCGGCAGGCGCGTGATGATGCGCGCCGGGAGCTCGCGCGGGTCGGTCTGCCACTGCTTGGCCGTGTAGCCGCGGATGAACGCCTCGTAGAGCGACCGGCCGATCAGGCTGACGGCCTTGTCCTCGAGGTTGTCACTCCCGGGGCCGGCCTCCGCGCGCTCAGCAGCCACCAGCTCCCGCGCCTGCGAGGGGGTCAGGTGGCGCCCGAAGAACGACGACATCGTGGCCAACCCGATCGGCATGGGGTAGGCCTTGCCCTTGTGCACCGTCCACACGTGGTGGCGGTAGTCGTTGAAGCTGGCGAACCGGTTGACGTAGTCCCAGACGCGCTTGTTCGAGGTGTGGAAGATGTGCGACCCGTAGGTGTGCACCTCGATCCCCGTCTCGGGGTCCGGCTCGCTCCAGGCGTTGCCGCCCAGGTGGCCGCGACGGTCCAGGACGACCACACGCGCGCCGTCAGCCGCCGCACGCTCTGCCACCGTCAGCCCGTAGAAGCCCGAGCCGACGACGACCAGGTCCGCGCTCTCGAGTCCGAGCGCCATGGCACCTCCTCATGTCAGGCGGCCACGTCCCCGGTCATGATCGACGCAAACCGGTTCGGAAGCCGAGAGGCGGGAAGCAGGGCCTGGTGCCGACGCTCGCTCCCACCGGCCGCCAGCTCGCCCTGCAGGTGGGGCCGGCGCGCGCCGTCGTCGTGGAGCTGGGTGGCGCCCTGCGCTCGCTCTCGGTCGGCGGGGTGGACCTCGTCCAGGGCTACGCCGAGCACGAGCCGGTCACCGGCGGCAGGGGCCAGCACTGCGCCCCGTGGCCGAACCGCGTCCGCGACGGCGCCTGGAGGTGGCGGGGGCAGGACCTCCAGCTGCCGATCGACGAGACGGCCCGCGGGACGGCCCTGCACGGTCTGGTGCGCTGGCAGCCGTGGGAGGTGCTGCAGCACACCGCGGCCACCGCTGAGCTGCGCACCCTGGTGCTGCCCCAGCCGGGCTGGCCCGGCGCGCTCGAGCACGCGGTGACGTGGCGGCTGCACCCCGACGGGCTGCGCTGCGAGCTGCTGGTCCGCAACGTCGGCGCGGACGACTGCCCCTTCGGCTACGCGGCCCACCCGTACCTCGTCTGCCCACCGGCGCAGGTGGACGAGCTGGTCCTGGACCTGCCCGCCCGGCGGCAGGTCCTCGTCGACCCGGTCCGGCTGCTGCCGACCGGCTCGGCGCGCTGCGAGCCCGGCCCCCGGTCCCTCGCCGGGGTGCAGCTGGACACCTGCTTCGGCGAGCTCGGCTCGGACAGCGCCACGCTGCTGGGACCCGACGGTCGCGGGGTGGAGCTCGTCGCGGACCGCGCCGTGTTCCCCTGGCGGCAGGTCTACACCGGCGACGACCTGCCGGTCGTCGAGCAGCGGCGCACGGCCGTGGCGCTGGAGCCCATGACCTGCCCTCCGGACGCCCTGCGCACGGGGGCGGACCTGGTCGTGCTGTCCCCGGGCGACGCCTGGGAGGGGCAGTGGGAGCTGCGGGCCGTCCGATGACGGACGAGCTGTCCAGCCGCTTCCTCGACGTGGTCGGGGCGCCTCCGGCCGGCCGCTGGCAGGCTCCCGGTCGGGTGAACCTCATGGGTGATCACACCGACTACAACGAGGGCTTCGTCCTGCCGGTGGCCATCGACCTGCGGTGCACGGTCGCGGCGCGCCCCCGGACCGACGGTGTGCTGCACGTCCGCTCCCTGCAGCGAGGGGATGCCGGACCGGTGCCCCTGGACCAGCTGGGCTCGGCGCAGGGCTGGGCCGCGTACGCGCTCGGTACGGCCTGGGCGCTGCTGCAGGAGGGGCTCGACCTGCCGGGGGCCGACCTGGTGCTCACCTCGGACGTGCCGAGCGGGGCGGGCCTGTCCTCCAGCGCTGCGGTCGAGTGCGCCGTGGCGATGGCGCTGCAGGACCTCGCCGGCAGCCGGCTGCCCCTGCGCACCGTCGCCCTCGCCGCACAGCGGGCGGAGGCCCACGTGGTCGGGGCGCCCGTCGGCGTGATGGACCAGATGGCGTCGCTGTTCGGGTCGGCCGACGGGGCTCTGCTGCTCGACTGCCGCTCGCTCGACATCCGCACGGTCGACCTCGACCTCGACCCCCGGGGCCTCGTCCTGGCCGTCCTCGACACCCGGGTGTCCCACGACCTGGCGGCCGGTGCCTACGCCGAGCGGCGGCGCCAGTGCGAGCAGGCCGCCCTGCTGCTCGGGGTGCCGGCGCTGCGGGATGCGACCGAGCGGCAGGTCCACGACGCAGCAGCGACCCTCGGCCCCACGCTCGGGGCCCGTGCCCGGCACGTCGTCTCCGAGGGGGCACGGGTGCACCGGGTCGTCGAGGCCCTGGAGCGCGACGACGTGGCCGCTCTCGGCCCGCTGTTCGCGGCCAGCCACGCGAGCCTCCGAGACGACTTCGGCGTGTCGTGCCCCGAGCTGGACACGGCCGTCGCCGCCGCGGTGAGCGGTGGTGCGGTGGCCGCACGCATGACCGGCGGTGGCTTCGGGGGGTCGGTGGTCGCTCTGGTGCCGCCCGACGCGCTCGAGACCGTCGCGAGGTCCTGCCGGGAGGCGGCCCAGCAGGCGGGCCACCCGCTCCCGGCCCTCCGGGTGGTGACGCCGTCCAGCGGTGCGGCGAGGGTGGTCTGAACCACCGCCGTGTCAGGCACGCGGGCGCAGGACCGAACGCGTACGGTCTCGCGAGGACGAGGAGGGCACGACCGTGACGGCTGGAACCGGACCCGAGGTCCGTCGCGTGCACCTCGACGAGCAGGGGCGCGCCACCCTGGACGGTGCCTGGGAGTTCTTCCCCGGTGACCTCGTCCGGGAGGAGCTGCCCGACGTCGCGCCCCACGCCCTCGTCGTCCCCGGCCTGTGGGAGGCGCAGGGACACCTCGAGCTCGACGGGGTCGCCTGGTACCGACTGCGCTTCGACCTCGACGACGCCGACGAGTGCTGGACCCTGCGCTTCGCAGCGGTGATGGACGTCGCCGAGGTGTGGCTCAACGGCACGCTGCTCGGCCGCCACGAGCACCCCTTCACGCCGTTCGAGCTGTCGGCCACCGACGCGCTGCGGGCCGGCCGCAACGTGCTCGAGGTGCGGGTGACCGACCCCCAGGTCGACGACCCGTTCCACCGGCGGTCGGCCCACGGCAAGCAGGGTTGGGCGAACCACGTGTTCCCCAGCCGGCCCAGCCTCTACATGACCTACGGCGGCATCTGGCAGCCGGTCACGCTCCGCCGGCACGGAGCGGTGGTCACCCGCGACGTCTTCGTCACCGGGGACCCGGACGACCTGCGGGTGACGGTCGAGGTCGTGAACACCACAAACCGGGCGCTCGCGTGCGTCGTGGGCGTACGGCTGCTCGGGCGGGTGCTGGAGCGCAGCCTGGAGCTGGACGGCGGCGAGTCCCAGGTGACGGTGTTCGAGCTCGGGACGACGCAGGGCGCGCGCTGGCAGCCGGAGGACCCGGTGCTGCACCTCGTGCTCGTCGACGTGCAGGCGGACGGGTCGCTCAGCGACCGGCGCCGGCTGCGGTTCGGGCTGCGCACCGTGCGGCTCGAGGGCGGGCGGATGCTGCTCAACGGCGCGCCCTACCGGATGAAGAGCGCTCTGGTGCAGGGCTTCCGCGCCGACGGGCTGTACGCAGAGGGCACCCGGGAGGACATCGTCGCCGAGGTCCTCGCGGCACGCGCGATGGGCTTCACGATGCTCCGGCTGCACATCAAGGCCTTCGACCCCGTCTACCTCGACGTCTGCGACGAGCTGGGGATGCTGGTGCACTGCGACCTGCCCATCGCCGAGCCGATCGCGCACGACGAGCTCGGCGACGGCACGGAGCTGAGCCGGCGCTGCGTCGAGGCAGCGCAGGAGCAGGTGCGTCGCGACCGCAACCACCCGTGCGTGGTCCTGTGGTCCGCCATGAACGAGCTGGGGTTGGACCGCGAGGACGTCCGAGGCTCGGACGCCTACGAGCAGTTCGCCCGCACCGTCTACGACGCCGTGGTGCACCTGGACCCCACCCGTCCGGTGATCGAGAACGACTGGGTCGAGCCGGATCCCGACCGCGTGTTCCGCTCGCCCGTCCTCACCGCCCACTGGTACGGCCGCCTGCACAGCGACTACCTCGACCAGCTCGACCGGCAGTGCGCCCAATGGCGTGACGTCGGACGGCCGCTCTACGTCACGGAGTTCGGCGACTGGGGCCTGCCGGACATGCCGCTGCTGCTCGATGCCCCGTTCTGGGACACCCGCGACGTGTACGCGGCCGGCCTCGCCACCACGCTGTGGCCGGCGTCCATCGCGCGCTTCGTCCGGGAGACCCAGCGCTACCAGGGCCTCTCGGACCGGCTGCAGATCGAGGTGTTCCGCCGGCACGACCACATCGGGGGCTACTGCCTGACCGAGCTCACCGACGTCCCGCACGAGCTCAACGGGTTGCTCGACCTGCACCGGCGACCCAAGCCGCTCGCGGCGGCGGAGGTGCGCCGGGCGAACCAGCCGGTGCTGCCGATGCTCGTGCTGTCATCGCTCGTCGCGCAGGCCGGTGACGACCTGCGGGCCGAGGTCCACGTCGCGAACGACGGTCCCGTGCTGCGCGACGTCGACCTGAGGATCCGCTTCGGGGGTGTGGGCGACGTCCAGACGCGGCGCCTGCTGGAGCTCGACACGAGCGCGCTGTCGGCGGAGGGCGTTGCCGGCCGGTTCCTGGAGTCGACGGCGCGTCTGCGCGTGCCGTTGCTGCCCGCACACGCCCCCACGGCCCTCGGGACCGTCTCGTTGGGCGTTCCTGAGGTCGCGGGGAACCACGACCTCATCGTCGAGCTCTGGCGCGCAGACGCCTGCCTGGCCGAGAACCGCTATCCCGTGCACGTCGTGGCTGCTGCGACGGCTGCCTACGACGTGGCCGTCGTCGGCGGTGACGCCGTCCGGGCGGCTCTCGCTGCGGTCGGCTGCACGGTGGTGGACGACGCCCACGTCCTCGTGGTCGGAGAGGGCGAGATGCCTGCGGACAGGCGGGTCCGGGAGCACCTCGACCGTGGTGGCGCGGTGGTGGCGCTCGCTCAGGAGGACCCCGAGCACTTCCCCGTCCCCGTGCGACTGCAGGCCGTGGAGACGGCCTGGGGCTCGTCGGTCTTCCACTTCCCGACCGACTCGCCCGCTCTGCCGTCCTTCCCCCGGCGCAACGTCCTCGTGGCCGAGGAGTCCACGGTGCAGGCGCGTTCGGTGCTCGTCGAGGTCGACGGGGCCCCGTTCCCCTCCGAGCCGGTGGTCATCGCCTTCAAGCCGGTGCCGGGTGCTCTGACCGGCACGGTCGTGGGCGAGCACCCGGTCGGCGCCGGGCGGCTCCTGCTGTGCCAGTACCGCCTGCAGGAGCGGGCGGCCTCCGGTGACGTCGCGGCGCGCGGCCTGCTGGTCGACCTCGTGAACCGCGCCGCCTGCTCGCGCCCGCCGACGCTCGCCGAGCCGACCGTCCGGGACGACGGCCGGACCCTCACCTACTACTCCTTCGAGGTGGCGTGACCGAGCGGCGGTACGACCCGACGACAGGGGAGTGGCGCACCTTCGCCACGCACCGGCAGGGCCGCACCTTCCTGCCGGCAACCGACGACTGCCCTCTCTGCCCGACCCGCCCGGGCGGTCTGCAGACGGAGGTGCCGCGTGCGGCGTACCAGATCGCCGTCTTCGACAACCGCTTCCCGTCCCTGTCCGCCCAGCCGCCGGAGCCGACGGTGGCGGGGACGGACCTGTCACCCGTCGAGCCGGCCCGCGGCGCGACCGAGGTCGTGCTGTACTCCGACCGGCACGACGTCACGCTCGCCGACGTGGGGGTCGACCACATCGCCCGGCTGGTCGACGTCTGGGCCGACCGCTACGCCGTTCTCGGCGCCCGCGACGAGGTCGCCTACGTCTTCATCTTCGAGAACAAGGGCGAGTCCGTCGGCGTCACGCTGCACCACCCGCACGGGCAGATCTACGGCTACCCCGACATCCCCCCTCGGGCGCGCCAGCAGCTCGAGGCTGCACAGCGCCACTTCGACCGGAACGGCACCTGCGTCTGGTGCGACGTGGTCGGCCAGGAGCGGGCAGACGGGCTGCGCGTGGTCGCGACCAACGCGCACTGGCTCGCGTTCGTGCCCTTCGCCGCGCGCTTCCCGTACGAGGTCCAGCTCGTCGCGCTGCGGCACGCCCCGAGCCTGCTCGACCTGTCGGACCCGGAGCGGCACTCGCTCGCGGAGCTGCTGCACCGGGTGGTGAGGACCTACGACGCGCTGTTCGGGTTCTCCCTGCCCTACGTCATGTCGATGCACCAGGCGCCGACCGACGACGGCCCGTGGCTCCCGGTGAGCCACCTGCACCTGGAACTCACGCCGTTCCACCGCACAGCGGAGCGCCTGAAGTACCTCGCGGGGTCGGAGCTCGGCGCCGGCGCGTTCATCAACGACACGGTGCCGGAGCAGACGGCCCAGGCCCTGCGCCTGGCGCTCGAGCGGACCTGACCCCGGCGCCTCACGGGGCCGTCAGGTGCTGCGGCTGCTCAAGGCGTCGCGGAGCCGGTCGACCGTGCCGACGCCCGCTCCGGGGGCCTGGTGGAACAGGTAGGCGTCGGGCGCGGCCGGGTGATGCCGGTGATGCCTCACGGGTGATCTGGCCGGTCCTGGCGCCGCCACCCGGCCGGGACCACGGGTCGGTGGATGGCGGTCGGTGACGCGGGGTGGTGCTGGAACAGCGTGCCCAGGGCGACGTCGGGATCGAAGCCGTCGACCTGCCGCACCGCCGTCCCGCAGGTGCTGCAGCGGGCGACCAGCACCGCACCCTCGCGCGCCACCTGCGTGACGACCGCCGGCGCCGTCACCGGCCTGCTCCCTCGCGCGGTCGCGCCGCGTCCGGCGCCCGCAGGACCGCGTCGGCCAGAGCGGCCACGTCGGCGTGCGCCACGTGAGGCGCGGGGGCCCCCTGGACCGTGCTGCGGATGAGGCCTTCCGGCAGCAGGTGGCCGTACCGCTGGACCAGGTCCAGATCGAGCCTGGCAGGGTCGTCGGGCACGGGGGCCTCCGTGGGGGTTCGGGCTGACCGGGGCGCTGCAGCTGGACGCGGACCACCTGTACCTGCTGGGAGTCGGACGAAACGGACGATCGTCGCCGGGACCGGTGCTTGCGCTGCGGTCTGGACGCGGCACGATGAGGGCATGCCCGACCTCTGCCTGGCCCAGGACCCGCACGCCGACGCCCTGCTCTCCCGGGACCCGCTCGCGCTGCTGATCGGGATGGTGCTGGACCAGCAGATCCCGATGGAGAAGGCCTTCGCCGGGCCGTCCGTGCTGGTCGAACGCCTCGGGCAGGACCTCGACGCGAGGGCGGTGGCCGAGCACCCCGACCTCGCCGCGCTGTTCGCCCAGACCCCGGCGATCCACCGGTTCCCGGGGTCCATGGCCGGCCGGGTGCAGGAGCTGTGCCGCTTCCTGGTCGAGCACTACGACGGGCGCGCCGAGGCCGTCTGGGAGGACGCGTCGGACGGCAAGGAGCTGCTTCGGCGGCTGAAGGAGCTGCCCGGCTTCGGTGACCAGAAGGCGCGCATCTTCGTGGCACTGCTCGGCAAGCAGCGGGGCGTGCGCCCCGGTGGTTGGCGCGAGGCCGCCGGCGCCTACGGGGAGGAGGGCGCCAGGCGCTCTGTCGCTGACGTCACCGGCCCCGAGTCCTTGCTGGCCGTACGCGCCACCAAGCAGGCGGCGAAGGCGGCGGCCAAGGCGGGGGCGGCCGGGGCCTAGGTGTCGCTACACCGAGGGGTCACGGGGCCGGTGAGAGCACTGCCGGGAGTCCGGCGGAGTCGGCCGGGTACCCGATGAACGTGCACAGTGCCGCGTTGACCAGGGAGAAGCGGCCGTCGAGCTCGACGAGGGCCATGCCGATCTGGGCGTTGTCGAAGCCGAGACGGAAGCGTCGCTCCGAGGCCCGCAGGGACTGCTCGGCCTCCCGGGCCTGCGTGACCTCCCGGGTGAAGCCGATGCCGCCGATGACGGCGTTCCCGGCGTCGCGGACCGGTCCGAGCACCCGGGAGAAGGCCCGCCCGCAGTTCTCGAACTGCGCGGTCGAGGTCTCGCCGGCGAGCGCGGACCGGTAGAGCGGCTCCATCCGCGTGGCCTCGCTCGTGGGGAAGACCTCGGACACGGTGCGCCCGACGAGCGCCTCCCGTGACAGGCCGAGCTCGGCCAGGCCCTGCCCTCCGGCCATCACGTAGCGCAGGTCGTGTCGAAGACGAAGACAGCCCCTTCCGGGAACGACCGCGCGAGGGGGTGGTCGCTTCCTTCGCCGAGGCCCAGGTCAGCGAGCAGCTGCGAGGGGAACAGCTCATCGACGGCGGAGTCGAGCACGGATCCCCTTTCCTACCCCCCGGTGGAGGCATGCCTGCCCGGCTCATCGGCAGGCGGGAGGCGGGGCTGTACCGCGGTCGGAGACGAGCGGCTCAGCGCTCGGCGTCGATCACCCGTCCGGGCTCGATCGCGGCGTACGGGGCCGCGGCCCCGGCTGAGGCCCGCAGAGCGGTCTTGCGCCTGCGGGGCCGGGTGGGCCCCGCGTTGGCCATCACGACGCCGAACCAGGGGAGGGCGATCGCCCCGACGAGCAGCAGGGCGCGCAGGACCACAGGGAGCGGGAGGGCGGTCGCGAGCACGATGCAGACCAGGCGCAGGCTCTGCGTGATCACGTAACGCTGCTGGCGCAACGCGATGTCCTCGCTGTGGCTCAGGCGTGCGGACGTGACGATCGAGACCGGGGACCGCGAGGGCTCGTGCCGCATGGGTGCCTCCCGATCAGGACCGCTCGGGGCCCTCGCTAGGACTCCAGTCTGCGGCCTGTCCGACCTGGGCGCTCGTCCAGCCGCTGTCGGTCGCCCGCGGCATCGCGCAGACTTCAGGGGTGAGCTCGGAGCAAGCGCCGCGGGTCGCCTGGCAGGCGTCCCTGTTCGACACTGCCACGGACGACGGTGCCGTCGCGGCCCAGCGGCTCTCCTTCACCGGCCTGCGCCGCGACTGGCTCGACGAGCGGTCGTGGATCGACGTGGTCCCCGGGTGGGTGACCGACCACGGGGCGCTGTTCGACCGGCTGCGGGAGATCGCCCCGTGGCAGCAGCGGACGCGCACGATGTGGGACAAGGACGTCCTGGAGCCGCGGCTCGTCGCGGGCTGGCAGACGGGGGAGCGCCTGCCGCCGGAGGTCGTGGAGCTGGTCGAGCCCCTGTCCGCCCGGTACGCCGTGCCGATCGACTCCTGCCTGATCAACCTGTACCGCGACGGGTCCGACGCCGTCGCGTGGCACGCCGACACGGTGCGCAAGGTCCTGCGCGACCCCCTGGTGTTCACCGTGTCCCTCGGGGCGAGGCGGTCCTTCCTGCTCCGCCCGGCGACCGGAGGCCCGGTGGCTCGCCGCTACGCGCCGGGCGAGGGCGACCTGATCGTCATGGGCGGTGCCTGTCAGCACGAGTGGCACCACACGGTCCCCCGTGAGCGGTCGGCCTCGGGAGCCCGCATGAGCATCACGCTGCGGCACTCGCGCCCGGCGGCCGGGGCGCCTCCGGCTACAGCCCCTTCGGCTCCGGCAGGAGCTCGGGGAACACGGGCTCGCGCTTCTCGGCCCGGGCCGTGAAGGCCTCGGCCATGTCGGCCGGCTGGAACATGCCGGCCTGCCAGGTCGCGATCTGGTCGAGCCCCTCGTCCACGGTGTGGTCGCGCGCGAAGTTCATCGACACCTTGGTGCCCCAGATCGCGAGCGGTGACTTGGCGGCGATCTCCCGGGCGGTGTCGAGCGCCCCGGCGATCAGCGACTCGTGGTCCGGGAAGACCTGCTGGACGAGCCCGGTCTCGAAGGCGCGGGCCGCGGGGACGCGCCGGCCGGTGTAGGCCATCTCCCGCGCGAACCCCTCCGGCACGACCTTGCCGAGCCGCTGCAGGGTCCCGACGTCGGCCGTCATCCCGATGTTGATCTCCTGCACGCAGAAGAAAGCGTCGGCCGACGCGTAGCGCAGGTCGCAGGCGGTGATCAGGTCGACGCCCGCTCCGATCACACCGCCCTGGGTCGCCGCGATGACCGGCACCCGGGCCCTCTCGAGGGCGGTGAACGTCCACTGCAGGTGCATCGCGTGCGACCGCGTACGCGCCTGCCGGCGGCCGGGCTCGGCGTCCGCAGATCCCCCGAGGCTGCTGGACCCGCCTCCGCCGAAGACCGCCAGGTCCATGCCCGCGCTGAAGTGCTTTCCGGTGCTGCTGATCACGATGACCCGGGCGCTGGCCTCGTCGCTGATCGCCGTCACGATCTCGGGCAGCTCGCGCCAGAAGGCCGGGATCATGCTGTTCAGCTCGTCCGGCCGGGAGAGGCGCACGTGAGCCACCCGGTCTGCGATGTCGACGTCGAAGCAGGTGTAGGTCATGGCGCCACTCTGGCACGAAGGCCGGGGCGCTTCTGCGGACGCGGGGTGTCGTCGGGCAGGACCGGTCCGGCTGCCGCTAACGTCGAGCCGATGCCCGCGACCGTGCTCCAGATGACCTCAGTCGGGGTGGTCCGTGACGGCGCGACCCTGCTCGC
>JAOPWP010000149.1 GCA_025965615.1 Frankiales bacterium | reverse complement strand
CGAGGAGCCCTTCATGCGCGACGCCGTGATCGTCGAGGCGGTTCGTACGCCGACTGGTAAGCGCAACGGGGGTTTGGCGGGGGTCCATTCGGCGGATCTGTCGGCGCATGTGTTGCGGGCGTTGGCTGAGCGGTCGGGGTTGGATCCGGTGCTGGTCGATGACGTGATCTGGGGTTGTGTGATGCAGATCGGGGAGCAGACGTTCGACATCGCCCGGACCGCGGTGCTGTCGGCGGGTTGGCCGGAGTCGGTGCCTGGGACGACGGTGGATCGGCAGTGCGGGTCGTCGCAGCAGGCGGTGCACTTCGCGGCGGCGGGGGTGATCAGTGGGCAGTACGACATCGCGGTGGCTGGTGGGGTCGAGGTGATGAGCCGGACCCCGATGGGTTCGACGCACACGGCGAATCCGTTGGGTGCGGACTACGTCGCGCGGTACGGCTCGGACTTCCCGAACCAGGGGTTGGGGGCGGAACAGATCGCTGACACGTGGGGCTTTTCGCGTGAGCAGTTGGACGAGTTCGCGTTGCGCAGTCACGAGCGGGCGCAGGCCGCGACGCAGGAGGGGCGGTTCGAGGCGCAGATCGCGCCGGTGACCAACCCTGACGGGGTGGTGATCAGTCGTGACGAGGGCATCCGGCCTGGCGGGACGATGGACAAGCTCGGGTCGTTGAAGCCGGCGTTCAAGCAGGACGGGAAGGTGACGGCGGCGAACTCTTCGCAGATCTCCGACGGCGCCGCGGCCTTGTTGATCATGACGAGTGAGAAGGCGGCGTCGTTGGGGATGACGCCGATTGCCCGGTTCCACACCGGGGTGCTGGCCGGGGTCGCGCCGATGCCGATGCTGCACGCCCCGATGCCCGCGACGCTCAAGGCGTTCCAGCGGTCGGGGTTGTCGGTGTCTGACATCGGCGCCTATGAGGTGAACGAGGCGTTCGCGTCGGTGCCGTTGGCCTGGCTCAAGGACATCGGGGCCGATGACAAGCAGGTCAACCCCAACGGTGGCGCGATCGCTCTGGGCCACCCGCTCGGTGGCTCGGGCGCGCGGCTGATGACCACCCTGATCCACCACATGAAGGACAACGGCATCCGCTACGGGCTGCAGACCATGTGCGAGGGCGGCGGCCAGGCCAACGCCACCATCCTCGAGCTGCTCTGACCGAGGCGGGAACGGTCGTGGACCGGCCGGGTCCAACGACGTCATGGGAGCGAGCACGTCCTTCGGAGGCAGCATGAGGCGCACGGTCCTGGACGACGACCACCGCGCGTTCGCGGACGGCTTCGGCCGGTTCCTCGACGCGGAGGTCGTGGGCCGTTACGACGCGTGGCAGGAGGCAGGACGGGTCCCGCGGGAGGTCTTCGACCGCCTGGGGGAGCTCGGCTACCTCGGCATGGCGGTCCCCGACGAACATGGCGGCGGCGGCAGCGACGACTTCCGCTTCAACGCCGTGCTCAACGAGCAGGCCTGCCTGCGGGGCCTCAACGCCTTCTCGCTGAGCTTCACGATGCAGAACGACGTCGCCCTCCCCTACTTCCTCGACCTCTGCACAGACGAGCAACGGGCCCGATGGCTGCCCGCGATCGCCTCCGGACGGCTCGTCCTCGGCATCGCCATGAGCGAGCCGGGTGCGGGTTCCGACCTCGCCGGCGTCCGGACCCGGGCCCGCCGCAGCGACGACGGCTACCGGGTGTCCGGTCAGAAGACCTTCATCACCAACGGCTTGAACGCCGACCTGATCATCACGGTCGTCAGGACGGGGGAGAGCGGCACGCACGCAGACCTGTCGCTGCTCGTCGTCGAGAACGGCATCGCGGGCTACGAGCGTGGCCGCAAGCTGGACAAGCTCGGCATGCTCGCCCAGGACACCTGCGAGCTCTTCTTCGACGAGGCCCTCGTGCCCGCGGAGAACCTGCTCGGCAAGCTGGGCCAGGGCTTCCGGTACCTCACCACCAACCTCGCCCAGGAGCGCTTGTCCATCGCGATCGGCAACGTCGCGAGCGCGCGCGGTGCCCTCGAGCGCACCCTGACCTACGTCAAGGACCGGGAGGCCTTCGGTCGGCCGGTCGGCACCTTCCAGAACAGCCGGTTCGCTCTCGCGAGCTGCAAGACCGAGGTCGAGGTGACGCAGGCCTTCGTCGACGCCTGCCTCCGGGCCCACGTCGACGGCGAGCTGTCGCCGGAGGACGCAGCCATGGCGAAGCTCTGGGCGTCGGAGTCCCTCGGCCGGGTGGTCGACACCTGCCTGCAGCTCCACGGCGGCTACGGCTACACGCACGACTACGCCATCGCGCGTGACTACGCGGACGCCCGCGTCGCGCGCATCTACGGCGGCAGCAGCGAGATCATGCGTGAGATCGTCGGGCGCAGCCTCGGACTCGGGGAGAAACGGACATGAGCAGCGAGCTGGCCCAGTCCTTGCGCGCTCCTCTGGCGCTCCCGGTCATCGTGGCGCCGATGTTCCTCGTCTCGGGCCCGGAGCTCGTCGTCGCCTCCTGTCGCGCGGGCGTCATGGGGTCGTTCCCGACGCAGAACGCGCGGACCTTCGAACAGCTCGATGGCTGGATCGACGAGATCAAGACCGGGATCGCCGACCTGGTCGACCCGCGGTGGGCCGTGTCGATGATCGTGCACAAGACCTACGAGCGCTTCGACGCCGAGCTCGAGCTCATGACCGATCGCCAGCCCGACGTCGTCATCACGGCCCTGGGGAGCCCGTCGCGCGTCGCCGACGCGGTGCACGGCTACGGGGGCGCGGTGTTCGCCGACGTGATGTCGGTCGAGCACGCTCGCAAGGCTGCGGGTGCGGGCGCGGACGGGCTCGTCCTGGTCTGCCAGGGGGCAGGTGGTCACACGGGCCGGCTGAGCGCCTTCGCGCTGGTCGACGAGGTCCGCTCCTTCTTCGACGGGCCGCTCGTGGTCGGAGGCGCGATCTCGACCGGCCGGGGGGTCCTGGCCGCGGAGGCGCTCGGCGCCGACCTGGCGTACATGGGGACCCGGTACATCGCCTGCCCGGAGTCGCTGGTGGGCGGGCGCTACCGCGAGCTCCTGGTGCGCGCCGGCATCGAGGGTGTGACCGCGACGGCGGCCGTGACCGGCGTCCTGTGCTCCTGGCTCGACGAGAGCCTCGCCGATGCCGGTTACGACACCGAGCGGTTGTCCACTCCCGGTGAGATCGACTTCTCGGACGTCCACGGCGAGAGCAAGCCGTGGAAGGACATCTTCGGCGCGGGGCAGGGCGTCGGGGCCATCACGGGCATCGAGACCGTCCAGGCCGTCACCGAGCAGCTGGTCGCGGAGTACCGGGCGGCCGTCGATGCGGTCTCGGCCCGGTCCGAGCTGCTCAGGACCTAGCGACCTCCACGACGACCTTCCCCATCGCGGTGCGCTGCTCGAGCGACGACAACGCAGCAGCAGCCTCCTCCATCGGGAAGACGCTCACCACGGCAGGGCGGATCCGCCCGGCGTCGAGCAGTGCCTGCACGCCGTCCCGTACCCGCTTCAGGGTCCCCGGGTGCTCGCGCTCCATGACCGTCATCTCGATGCCGGTGAGCGAGAGGTTGCGCAGCAGCAACCGGTTCATCTTCAGCTCCGGGATGGAGCCGCCCGCGAACCCCACGATGATGCCGTGGCCGCCGATGGCCAGAGCCCGGACCGTGTCGAGGAACTGGTCGCCGCCGACCATGTCGACGAACGCCTCGACGCCCCGCCCGCCGGTCAGGGCACGGATCTCCTCCAGCCACGGTGAGTCGGTGCGCACGACGTGGCCGGCACCGCAGTCGAGCGCGACCTGGGCCTTCTCGTCGGAGGAGACGAGCGCGATCGTCTTGACGTCGAAGGCGGCAGCCAGATCGAGGACCGCGGTGCCGACCCCGCCCGCCGCCCCGGTCACGAGCACCGTGCCGCCAGGTCGTACACGCGAGGTGTCCAAGGCGTACCAGCCCGTGGCGTAGTTCATGTACACACCTGCTCCCTCGACGAAGCTGGTGCTGTCGGGCAGCTTGACGAGCAGGTCGTCGATCGCGAGCGCCCGCTCGGCCATCGCTCCCTGCCAGACGATCCCCGCGACCCGGTCGCCGGGTGCCACGAGGGCCCCGGGAGGCGCCTCGAGCACCACGCCTGCCAGCTCGCTCCCGCACACGTACGGCGGGCTCACGCCGGCCTGGTAGGAGCCGTGGGTCTGGAGCGGGTCGATGAACGAGAGCCCCACCGCGTGCACCTCGACGAGCACCCGCCGGCCACCGGAGCGCGGGTGGGCTCCCACCGGCTCGGGGACGTCGGCGATCCGGACTCCGGAGGGTCCGGACAGGTCCGGCACCAGGACGGCGCGCACAGCGGGCTCCGATCGGTCGAAGAGGCGTTCAGTCGAAGTAGGCGACGAGGGACTCGGCGACGCAGGCGGGCCTGTCCTCGCCGTCGATCTGGAAGGTCTGCGTGATGCGGAACCGTGTGCCGCCCCGCAGGGGTTCCGCCGAGTCCAGGTGGGCCGTCATCCGCAGGCGCGAGTCGACCCGCACGGGGGAGACGAAGCGCACCCGGTCGAAGCCGTAGTTCGGCGCCAGTGAGTGTCCGCGCATCGAGAGCACCTCGTACAGCAGCGCCGGGCCCAGTGCCAGGGTGTACAGGCCGTGCGCGATGGTCACGCCCCACGGGGTGAGGGCAGCCCGCTGGGGGTCGACGTGGATGGCCTCGAAGTCCAGCGTCGCGGCGGCGAAGGCGTCGATGCGCGCCTGCGTCACGGTGTGCCAGTCGCTCGTCCCGAGTTCGGTGCCGACGAGCGCCCTCAGCTCCTGGACCCCGTTCAGCGTCTGCATGACCACAGGCAAGCAGAGCAGCCCTCGCGGCACCAGCACGCTTCCGCGGGCCGGTGGAGGGATCTCCAGGGGGGAGCTCGACGCCGGGCCACCGCGCCCGGAACTGCTGTCTACCCTGCGTTGGCCGGGACGTCGTGCGCCCGCACGAGGCAGGCTGCAACCCGGCTACCGGGGCGGGACGCGAGGACGGGGAGGCGGGTGCGGGTGGTCAGGGGAGGTCGAGCCGACGTGGAAGCCCTTCTCGTAGAAGGCCTCTGCCGCTGCGTCGAGGATCCCGCGGTGCCGGTCCGCGACCGGACGCCGGCACCGATGAGGACGGTCGTGCGTACGCATCGAGGTCTGCGGGACCGTCGCCGGGGGGTGTCGTGCAGGCCGTCGTGATGCACGCCTTCGGGGGCCCCGAGGTGCTGCGCCTGGAGACCTGCCCGGACCCGGTCGAGCGGCCGGGCTGGGTGACCGTCCGCCTGCAGGCGAGCGCCTTGAACTGGCACGACGTCCTGGTCAGGAGGGGGCAGTACGCCTCGCCGCTCCCGCACGTCCCCGGCGCGGACGGCGCGGGCACACGGGCCGACACCGGCGAGCAGGTGCTCGTCGTGCCGTCCCTGTTCTGGGGCCCGCGCGGTGCCGCCCCGTCCGCGGAGTGGGAGATCCTCGGGGACTCCCGCCCCGGGACCTACGCCGAGCTGGTCAGCGTCCCGGAGGAGTGCGTCGTGCCGTGGCCGGCGGGCCTGGGCCTCGCCCAGGCGGCAGCGCTGCCTCTCGTCGGGCTCACCACGTACCGGGCGCTGTTCGTCCGGGCCCGGCTGCAGCGCGGGGAGTCCCTCCTGGTGCTGGGAGCCGGGGGAGGAGTCGCGACGACCGCGGTGGCGTTGGGCGCCGCGGCGGGCGTGAGGGTCGTGGTGACCTCGACGTCCCCCGAGAAGGTCCGGCGAGCCAGGGAGCTGGGTGCGCTCGACGGAGTCGACCACTCGGCCGACGACTGGGTCGCGCAGGCCCGCCGAGCGGCACCCGGCGGGGACGGCTTCGACGTGGTCCTCGACCCTGTCGGCAGGTGGACCGAGTCGATCGGCTGCCTGCGTCCCGGAGGACGCTGCGTCGTGCTCGGTGCATCCGTGGCCACCGAGGCGACCCTGGCGGTGCGTCCGTTCTTCTTCGGCCAGTACGACCTGCTCGGCACGACGATGGGCAGCCCGGCCGACATGGCCGGCCTGCTCGCGTTCCTCGCCTCGCACGACGTCCCTCCGCCGGTCGTCGACCGGACGTTCGGGCTCGACGAGGCCGCGCTCGCCCACCAGCACCTGGAGGCGGGTGACCGCTTCGGCAAGGTCGTCCTGCTGCACCCGTGACAGCGCCCGCCCCATGACCCACCGCTCGCCTGAGGAGATCCTGTGACCACTGCCCTCGTCCGCTACGACGTCGATGCGAGAGGGGTCGCCCGGGTCGTGCTCGACGACCCGTCGACGCGCAACGCGCTCAGCGACGGGCTCATGGACGAGCTGCTGGCCCGGTTGGAGCAGGCCCGCGACGACGACCGGGTGCGGGTCGTGGTGCTGACCTCCGCCGACGAGCGGGTGTTCTCCAGCGGCGGCAACCTCAAGGCGTTCGCCGACGACGCGCCGCTGGTGGAGAAGTACGCCGGGCTCGCCCGGTTCCCGCGGCTGTTCACCCTGCTCGCAGGCCTGGGCAAGCCGACGCTGTGCGCGGCCAACGGCGACGTGCTGGCCGGGGCCTTCGGGATGGCGCTGGCGTGCGACCTGCTCCTGGTCAAGGAGGGCGTGCGCTTGGGCTGCCCGGAGATCAACGTCGGCGTGTTCCCGTTCATGATCTCGGCTCTGATCTACCGCAGCGTCCCGCGCGCCAAGGCCAACGAGCTGATGATGACCGGCGAGCTGATCACCGCGCAGGAGGCGGTCGAGCTGCACATCGCGAACCGGGTGGTCCCGGTGGAGGAGTTCGACGCCGAGGTGGACCGCTGGGCGGGCCTGCTCGCGGCCCGGTCGCCCCTGCTGATGCAGATGGGCAAGCACGCCCTGACCGCCACCCGCGACCTGGCGCTGCCCGACGCGTTGTCCTACCTCCAGGCCCAGCTCGCGCTGGCGTTCTCGACCCAGGACCTCCGTGAGGGCGTCGCGGCCTTCCGGGAGAAGCGTGAGCCGGTCTGGCTGCGCCGGTGACGCGGGTCGGCGTCGAGCTCAGGGCCCGCTGACGAGCACGGTCGCCGTCCCTGCTGCGACCGGCGTGCCCTCGCGGCTCGCGCTCAGCTCGAGGCCGGCCAGGGCTGACCCCGGCGTGGTCTGCTCGAGGCTGACCACCTCGCCGGACAGCACCACCGTGTCACCGATGAGCAGGGGGGCGAGGAACCGCACCGTGTACGCGCGCAGGTGCTCCACGCCGCACCAGTCCGTGAGCCAGGCGGCGAGCAATCCTGCCGTGAACTGCCCCATGGCGATGGGCCGGTCGAAGCCGGCCGTCGCGGCGAACGCCGGGTCGTGGTGCAAGGGGTTGAAGTCGCCCCCTGCACCAGCGAAGCGCACGATGTCGGTCTGCGTCACCGGTCCCACGGTGCGGGGATCGGGCCTCGTCCCGAGGACGGCGCGCACCGGGTCCCTCACGGGGTCCCCCTCTCGATGAGCACCTCGCGCTGCCGCACGGCCACCGCTCCCGTCGCGTCCACGAAGTCGGTCTCCAGCGTCACGACCCTGTTGGTGCCGCGACGTCCCTCGCGGGTCTCGTCACCCACGACCCGGCGCGTCCCGACGAGGTCGTCCCCGACGACGAGCGGACGCTCGTAGGACCAGCTCACCGAGCCCACGACGATGCGCCGCAGCTCGAGGCCGAGAGCGGCGACGAACGCCTGCTGGTCCCGGTGGTGCCCGGCGACGACGACATGGGTGGCCGTCGCCAGCGAGTCCGGATGGCCGTCGGCCGTCGCTGCCCCCGCATCCACGTGCCTCGGGTCGGTCGCCCGGGTGGCCCGGGCGAGCTCGAGGACCTTGCCGCGCTCGACCCGGAACTGGACGCGGTCGACGGTCTGGCCGAGAAGATCTCCTGCCACGGTGCCCTCCTGACATTTGGTCTGACCTATTGTAAGGTTCGACCCGTCCTAGCGAAAGGTGAGGTGGCCATGGACATCACGGACGCGCCGGACGAGGCCGAGTTCCGCGACCAGGTCCGCGCCTGGCTGGAGAAGGCCCTGCCGCAGCTGAGCTGGCCCGAGCCGGCCGACATGGCCGACAAGGCACCCTTCTGGCGGCCGTGGCAGCAGCTGCTGTTCGAGGCCGGCTACGCGGGGCTGACCTGGCCGACCGAGCACGGCGGCCAGGGGCTGGACGAGCGCATGCGGTCGATCTTCAACGAGGAGTGCGACCGCGCGGGGGCGCCGGAGCGCCTCAACACCATCGGCGAGGACTTCGCGGGCCCCACCATCGCGCACTTCGGGACCGAGGCGCAGAAGGCCCGGCTCCTTCGCCGGATCCTCACCGGCGAGGACATCTGGTGCCAGCTGTTCTCCGAGCCCGACTCGGGCTCGGACCTGGCGTCTCTGCGCACCCGGGCGACGAAGGTCGACGGTGGCTGGAAGATCACCGGACAGAAGACGTGGACGAGCCGGGCGCAGCTGGCTGCGCACGCGATCCTGCTGGCGCGTACCGGCGGTGGGGACCGGCACCGCGGCATCACGTACTTCCTCCTGCCGATGGACAGCCCGGGGGTGACCGTGCGCCCGCTCCGGCACATGCTCGGAGAGGCGGAGTTCAACGAGGTCTTCCTCGACGACGTCATCCTTCCGGACGACGCGGTCGTGGGCGCTGTCGACGGCGGCTGGAAGGTCGCCATGGGGACGCTGGCCTTCGAGCGGGTGGCCATCGCGACGGGCCGCGTCAACACGACCAAGGCGATGGAGGACATCGTCAACGACATCCGGGCGATGACCGACGACGCCGGCCGCCCCCTCGGCGCCGATCCCGCCGTGCGGCAGAAGGTCGCCGACCTGTGGGGGCGGGCGCTCGTGCACCGCACCATCGGGCAGCGGGTCGTGTCGGGCGCAGCGTCGGGTGAGCTGCCAGGCCCCGTCACCTCGATCGGCAAGCTGTACTTCTGCCCGCTCGTCGAGGACCTCGCCGACTTCCGCCTGTCCCTCGAGCCGCTGGCCGACCAGTTCTCGCTCGAGGACACAGGAGCCGGGGCGTCGCGGTGGTTGCGGCTCGCGAACCAGGCTCGCGGGACCGCGATCGCAGGAGGTTCGACCTTCATCCAGCGCAACATCGTTGCGGAGCGCATCCTCGGAATGCCGAAGGGCTGACGTGACCCTCACAGCACCGTCCTACTCGTGGTCGCCGTCGCAGGACTACCTCGAGACGTCCAACGTCGCGCGGCTCATGCGCACGCTCGGGGTCACGACGGCAGACGACCTCCGGGCGCGCTCGGTGGCTGACATCGGATCCTTCTGGGGCACCGTCGTGGACGACCTCGGGATCCCGTTCCGCACCCCCTACACCGAGGTCGTCTCGCTCGAGCGCGGGATCGCGCATCCCGACTGGTTCGTCGGTGGGGGCATCAACGTCGTCGACGCCTGCCTGACGCGGTGGGTCGAGACGACCCCTGACGCGGTCGCTGTCGTCCACGAGAGCGAGGACGGCGCCGTGAGGCGCCTCACCTACGCGGAGCTCGACGACCAGGTGGCTCGGGTACGGGCAGGACTGCGGGCTCGGGGGATCGGGAAGGGCGACGCGGTCGCCCTCTTCCTGCCGATGACGCCGGAGGCGGTGGTCGCGGTCTACGCGGTGGCGAGCCTCGGGGCGCTGATCGTGCCCCTGTTCTCGGGCTTCGCCCCGTCGGCGATCGCCGCTCGCATCCAGGACGCCGGGGCCCGCGTCGTCATCACCGCTGCGGAGACCGTGAGACGACGCAAGACGGTCGCCATGTCAGCGCAGCTGGACCAGGCACTCGCGCAGTGCCCGAGCGTGGAGCTCGTCGTCCAGGTCGGTGGTGCCAGGGGGCCGAGGGCCGGGGGCCCGCGGCAGGTCATGTGGTCCGAGCTCGTGACGAGCGGGCCTGACACTCCCGTGGAGCCGACGTCGGCGTCAGACGTGCTGCTGCTCGCCTACACCTCCGGGACGACCGGCAAGCCGAAGGGCGCCGTGCACACCCACGCCGGCTTCCTGCTCAAGGTGGCGAGCGAGGTCGCCTACGGCTTCGACATCGCACCTGGCCGGACGTTCTGCTGGATCACGGACATGGGCTGGATCATGGGTCCCCTGTCGATCCTCGGCACTCACGCGTGCGGCGGCACGCTCCTGCTGTACGAGGGCTCGCCCGACGTGCCCGACAGCAGCCGGCTGTGGCAGCTCGTGCAGCGGCACTCGATCTCGATGCTCGGCGTGTCGCCGACGCTGATCCGGACCCTGCGGGCGGCCGATGCCGCAGCGGCGCTCCCGGACCTGTCGGCCGTGCGCGTGATCGGCTCCACGGGGGAGCCCTGGGATCCCGAGTCCTACGAGTGGTTGGCGCGAGACGTCTTCGGGGGAAGAGTCCCGATCATCAACTTCTCAGGCGGTACCGAGGTCGGCGGCTCGTTCCTGTCCCCCTATCCGGTCGAGGAGATCCGCAGCTGCTCGCTCGGGGGACCGGCGCTCGGGATGGATGTCGACGTCGTGGACGACGACGCCCGCCCGCTGCGGGGCAGCGTGGGCGAGCTGGTCTGCCGGCAGCCGTGGCCCTCGATGACGCGGGGCGTGTGGAAGGACGACGCCCGCTACCTGGAGTCCTACTGGTCCACCTTCCCGGGCCTGTGGCGGCACGGTGACTTCGCGCTGGTCGACGAGGCGGGGGACTGGTTCATCCTCGGCCGCTCCGACGACGTGATGAACGTGGCCGGCAAGCGGGTCGCTCCCGCCGAGATCGAGTCCGTGCTGGCGGCAGACCCCTCGGTGGTCGAGTCGGCCGTCGTCGGTGTCCCCGACGCGACGAAGGGAGAGGCGATCTGGGCCTTCTGGGTCGGACGCGCCGGAGACGACGGCGACGAGGCGCTGGTGGGTGCCCGGCTTCAGCACGCCGTCTCGGTGCAGGTCGGCAAGCCCTTCGCGCCGTCGCGGGTCGTGCGGGTCGATCAGCTCCCGAAGACCCGGTCGGCCAAGATCCTGAGGCGGGCCGTACGTGCCGCTGCGCTGGACCTCGACCCGGGGGACCTGTCCGGTGCGGAGAACCCCGAGGCCGTCGACGAGATCCGCCTGCTGGTCAAGGGCCTGGAGTGACGCGTCAGGTGACGAGCTGGATCTCGGTGCGGTCCTCGTACGCAGCGACGGCCTGGGCGTACGA
>JAOPWP010000147.1 GCA_025965615.1 Frankiales bacterium | reverse complement strand
CCGTACGCCGCTCGACTGCGGGCTGGTGACCCGTGCGTCGTCGGGCGGGTGGAGCGCGACCGGTGCCTGCTCGACCTGCGGTGCGTGCCGGAGTCGGCCGACGACGCCGTACGCCGTGCCGTGCTCGCGGTGAGCAGCTGACCGGTGCACGTCATCGCCACGGCTGGTCACGTGGACCACGGCAAGAGCACCCTGGTCCGCGCCCTGACGGGGATGGAGCCGGACCGCTGGGCCGAGGAGAAGCGCCGGGGCATGACGATCGATCTCGGCTACGCCTGGGGACCGCTGCCCTCCGGGGAGGTCCTCGGCTTCGTCGACGTCCCGGGCCACCAGCGCTTTCTGGGCAACATGCTCGCCGGACTCGGCCCGGCGCCAGCGGTGCTGGTCGTGGTCGCGGCGGACGAAGGGTGGCGCAGGCAGTCCGGGGAGCACCTCGCCGCCGTGCAGGCCCTCGGCGTGCGACACGGCCTGCTCGCCGTCACCCGCAGCGACCTGGCTGACCCTGGCGCCGCGACCGCAGAGGCGCTCGACCACCTGCGGGCGTCGACCCTCGGGGACGTCGAGGCGGTGGCGGTCTCGGGTCGTACAGGTGCGGGTCTCGAGGACCTCCGGGCGGCACTGGACCGCCTGGTGCACCGCCTGCCCCTGCCCGAGACCGGCGGACCCGTACGCCTCTGGGTGGACCGGGCGTTCACCGTCCGAGGTAGCGGAACCGTCGTCACCGGCACGCTCAGCGCGGGGACGCTGAGGACCGGGCAGACGCTCCTGCTGCGCGGACGCGAGGTGAGGGTCCGCGGTCTGCAGAGCCTCGGCGAGCCGCACGACGAGGTGGCTGCCGTCGCCCGGGTGGCCGTCAACCTGCGGGGCGTGGAGCGCGAGGAGGTCGATCGCGGGGACACCCTGCTCACACCGGGGGCGTGGCACCTCGCGGCCACCGTCGACGTCCGGCTGTCGGTCGACCCGCGCGACCTGCCCTCCGAGCTCGTGCTGCACGCGGGCTCGACCGCTGTCGCCGTCCGTCTGCGCCCTCTGGGCCCTGACACGGTCCGCCTGTCGCTGCGACGACCCCTCCCGCTGCGGGCGGGCGACCGGGCCCTGCTGCGTGACCCCGGGCTGCAGGCCGTCGCGGCGGGGGTGCTCGTCCTCGATGCCGACCCGCCGGTCCTGCGCCGACGAGGGGCTGCGGCCGGCCGTGCCGCCGCGCTCGCGGGTGCGGGACCGGTGCCGGACCTGCTGCAGGAGGTGCACCGGCGCGGGGCGGTCCGGCGGGGTGAGCTCGAGGCGCTCGGCGTGCCCCTCGACCGCACGGGCGACGTCGTGTCCGTAGGGGAGTGGCTGGTCGACCCGGAGCAGTGGGCCTCCTGGGTGACGGCGCTCCTGGCCGTCGTGGACCGGCACGGCGCCGTCTCGCCGCTCGAGGGCGGGATCACCCTCGAGGCGGCTCGCCATGCCGTGGGCGTCCCGGACGTGCGCCTGCTGAGCCCTCTCGCGGCCCTGGCCGGGCTCGAGGCGACGGCCGGCCGGCTGCGACGGCTGGGCGAGGCTGCCACGCTGGGCAGCGCTGAGGAGGCCGTCGCCGCCGTCGAGCGCCGCCTCGCAGCCGCTCCCTGGGCAGCACCGGAGGCCGATGACCTGGCGGAGCTGGGGCTCGACGCGCGTGCCCTGGCGGCGGCCGAGCGGGTCGGCCGGCTCCTGCGTCTCGGCGGCGACGTGGTGCTGCTGCCCGACGGGCCGGCGCGGGCGATGCGCGTCCTTGCTGCCCTGCCCCAGCCGTTCACGCTCAGCCAGGCGCGGGTCGCGCTCGGGACGACGCGACGGGTCGCGGTACCGCTGCTCGAGCACCTGGACGGGCGGGGGTGGACGCGGCGGCTGGACGGCCAGCTGCGCGAGGTCCGCCGCCCCGCGAGATAGCGTCGCCAGTGATCCGTCCTCCCAGACCATGCCCCGTCGAGAAGAGGTCCCACATGCCGCAGGAAGTACGAGGCGTCGTCGCGCTCGCCAAGGGCGAGCCGGTGAGCTTGCAGACCATCGTCGTCCCTGACCCGGGGCCGGGTGAGGTGGTCGTCGCGGTGCAGGCTTGTGGCGTCTGCCACACCGACCTGCACTACCGGGAGGGCGGGATCAACGACGACTTCCCGTTCCTGCTCGGGCACGAGGCCGCGGGCCTCGTGGAGACGGTCGGAGCCGGTGTCACCCACGTCGCGGTCGGGGACTTCGTCGTCCTCAACTGGCGGGCCGTGTGCGGTGAGTGCCGGGCCTGCAAGCGCGGGCGCCCCTGGTACTGCTTCGACACCCACAACGCCGCGCAGCCGATGACGCTCGCCGACGGGACGCCCCTGTCCGCGGCTCTCGGCATCGGGGCCTTCGCCGAGAAGACCCTGGTCCACGAGGGGCAGTGCACGAAGGTGGACCCGGCCGCCGACCCGGCGGCGGCGGGCCTGCTCGGTTGCGGTGTCATGGCCGGCTGGGGAGCCGCGGTCAACACGGCTCCGGTGCGCCAGGGCGACACGGTCGCGGTCCTCGGCTGCGGTGGGGTGGGTGACGCGGCCATCGCAGGCTCGGTGTTCGCCGGGGCCCGTCAGGTCATCGCGGTGGACACCGACCCCCAGAAGCTCCTGTGGGCGAGGGAGTTCGGCGCGACGGACGCGGTGGACGCCTCGTCCGAGGACGTCGTCGCCCGGTTGCGCGAGCTGACCGGCGGGTTCGGGCCGGACGTCGTCATCGACGCGGTCGGTCGGCCCGAGACCTTCCGGCAGGCCTTCGACGCCCGTGACCTCGCCGGCACGGCGGTCCTGGTCGGGGTCCCGAACCCCACCATGAGCTTCGAGGTGCCGCTGATCGAGGTGTTCGGCCACGGCGGGCAGCTCAAGAGCTCGTGGTACGGCGACTGCCTGCCCGAGCGGGACTTCCCCCTGCTGATCGACCTGTGGCAGCAGGGACGCTTCGCCCTCGACCGCTTCGTGTCCGAGCGGATCGCGCTCGAGGACGTCGAGGCCGCGTTCACCAAGATGCACGAGGGCGGCGTGCTCCGCTCGGTGGTCGTCATGGATCAGCGGGCCGGGGCATGACCGCCAGGATCGAGCACCTGGTCACCAGCGGCACCTTCAGCCTCGACGGCCAGGTGTTCGACGTCGACAACAACGTGTGGCTCATCGGAGACGACAGCGAGGTCCTCGTCATCGACGCGCCGCACGACGCCGACGCCATCGCCGCGGCGGTGGGGGACCGGACCGTCGTGGCGATCGCCTGCACCCACGCCCACGACGACCACGTCCGCTTCGCCCCGGAACTCGGCGAGCGGCTGTCCGCCCAGGTCCTGCTGCACCCGGAGGACCGGGTCCTGTGGGACCTGACCCACGCCCGCCACGAGCCTGACGGGGCGCTGCGCGAGGGTCAGGTGCTCGAGGTGGCCGGCACGCGGCTCCACGTCCTGCACACACCAGGCCACGCGCCCGGAGCGGTCTGCTTCTCGGCCCCCGACCTCGGGGTGGTCTTCACGGGCGACACCCTGTTCGCCGGCGGCCCGGGCGCGACCGGTCGGAGCTACAGCGACTACCCGACGATCCTGTCGTCGATCCGCACCCGCCTGTTCGCCCTGCCGCCCGAGACCCGGGTCCTGACCGGGCACGGCGACGAGACGACCGTCGG
>JAOPWP010000115.1 GCA_025965615.1 Frankiales bacterium | reverse complement strand
CCAGCGCGCCCACGCAGCCGGCGACGGCTTCCACGAGAACGCCCGCACCGGCCTCAGAGCCGTCGGTCGTCGCCTCGGTCAGCGCGAGCCGGCCGGTCACCTCCACGGTCGTGCCGTCGGGCAGGTCTCCAGCGGCGGTCGCCTGGAGCGCCTTGGCGTTGCTCAGGACACTGACGCCCTCTTCGCCTGCCGGGTAGATCATCTGGAAGGCGGTCTGCCGGTCCTGCGAGAGGTACACGGGGTTGCCGGTCGTGAACCAGGAGCTGGTGAAGGCGCCGGGGCTGGCGGCTGCGACCCGCTCCATCGCCTGCTCGACCGGTGCGCTGCCGGTGATGTCGGCCCCGGAGTGGAAGACGACGACGATCGGGGTGCGGTCACCGACTCCCAGGGCCTGCAGGCTCCGCAGACTGGCCTCGTAGGCCGGTTCTCCGGGGATCGCAGTCGAGGTGGCCCACCGGTCGGCGACCTGCGTGGTGCTGAAGACGCCGAACACGGTCAAGCCCGCCCACAGGCCGATGACCACCCACCGGCGCCGGACGATGAGGTGTGCGAGTCGAGTCAGCATGATGGCTCCTCAGCATGGAACGCACGCTCGCGCTCCGGACGGTCGTGCGTGCGTCGAGGGCGGCGGCCGGGCCAGGGGCCGCCCTGTCACAGCGGTGTCAGGTGCACGGGCTGGGTGCGGTGCGCACGCTCCGCAGCGAGGGTCACGTGTTGGCCGGCTTCCGCGAGGTCGGCGACGAGCTGCATGCCGGAGTTCCCGGCGCCGATGACGAGGACGTCGAAGTCGGTGCTGGTGCCTGTCACCCGTCACCCCTCTCTCAGGTGCTGCGGGACCTCGGCGCTGTCAGGACGTGCACCGCCCCTGGCGGTCCGAACCTGCGGAGGGGCTGATGTCCGGGAGGACCAGGGCTGCGCGAGGTCCCGTCAGAGGGTGACGGGACGACCGAGCCCGGTGAGACCCGCAGTGCGTCTCAGCGCGCCAGCGGGAGGTGCGGAGCACACCGTGGTTGTTTCGTCCACACCATGGCGTGTCCCCCTCCCGCACCTGGGTAGCTGTACCCCGTACAGACATTGCACGCTGTCCAGGGAAAGGTCAAGGTCATGGAGGCGACGAGCTCGACCCCGAAGCGCCGCGGCCCGCCGCGGAGCCTGCGGGAGGACGACCTGCTCGATGCAGCACTGAGCCTGGTGGACGAAGGCGGACCTGAGGCGGCCTCCGTCAGGGGCATCGCGGCGCGCGTCGGCGTGGCCCCGAACGCGGTCTACACCTACTTCCGGGACCGCTCAGCCGTCATCCGAGCGCTGGTCGATCGGCTCCTGGGAGGCGTCGACCACGACGTCTTCGCTGACCGGTCGCAGCCCTGGCGGGCGCGGGTCGAGTCGCTCGCCCTGGAGCTCCGCCGCCAGCTCGCCACCCACCCCGGCGTGGTTCCGCTGGTCATCGCCAGTCCGCTCGACGGCCCGCAGGCGCTCACCCTGCACGAGCGTCTGCTGGAGGTCTTCGCCGATGCCGGGCTCGACGACGTGGCAGCGGCCAGAGCCTCCTACCTGCTGGTGACCTACATGCTCGGTTCCGTCGCCCTGGACGTCGCGGGGGCGCTCAAGCCGGGACCGCTGCCGCCCGAGCCTGCCCGGGTCGCCGCCCGGCACAGTGCTTTCGCCGCCGCCTCCGCCGACCGGTTCCCGCGCGCCTCGGCCGCTGCGGCTACCGTTGCCGCGTACGTGTCCACCGAGCAGTACCTCTGGGGCCTGCGACGACTTCTCGACGGCGTCGACCCGGAGTCAGAGGACGCTCCCTCTGCGGGCGCCGAGCCGAACGGCCGGATCGCCACGGGGCACGGCAGCACCTGTCCTCGATCCTCCTGACGGAGCAGGTCGGGCCCCGGCGGCCTGCACCTCCAGATCACCGCCCTCACAGAACGGCACGAGCATCTCCCGTCCCGCCCTCACCCTCCGCTTCTCGGCCCCGACCTGGGCCTCCGACCCCGCGGTGCTGCGCACCGAGGTGCTGGCCGGCCTGGTCGTGGCCCTGGCCCTGATCCCCGAGGCCATCAGCTTCTCGATCCTGGCCGGGGTCGACCCTCGGGTGGGGCTGTTCGCCTCGTTCACCATGGCCGTCACCATCGCCTTCACCGGCGGCCGGCCGGCCATGATCTCCGCTGCCACCGGGGCCATCGCCCTGGTCGTGGCGCCGCTGGCCCGCGAGCACGGCCTGGCCTACCTGGTGGCGGCCGTGGTGCTCGGCGGGCTGCTCCAGGTCGTCCTCGCGCTGGGAGGGGTCGCCAAGCTGATGCGCTTCCTGCCGCGCTCGGTCATGGTCGGCTTCGTCAACGCCCTGGCGATCCTGATCTTCAGCGCCCAGCTGCCGCACCTGACCGGAGTCACGTGGATCGTCTACCCGCTGGTCGTCCTCGGCCTCGGGATCATCTACGGGCTGCCTCGCCTGACGACCTCGGTGCCGGCGCCGTTGATCGCCATCGTTGTCCTCACCGTCCTGACCGTCACGGCGGCGATCGCCGTGCCGACGGTCGGTGACGAGGGCGAGCTGCCCGACAGCCTGCCGCTGTTCGGCATCCCGGACGTGCCCATGAGCCTCGAGACCCTGCAGATCATCGCGCCGTACGCGCTGGCCATCGCGCTCGTCGGCCTGATCGAGTCGCTGATGACCGCGAAGCTCGTCGACGACATCACCGACACCCACTCGGACAAGACGCGCGAGTCCTGGGGGCAGGGTGTGGCCAACGTCGTCACCGGCTTGTTCGGCGGCATGGGCGGCTGCGCCATGATCGGCCAGACGATGATCAACGTGAAGCAGTCGGGCGCCCGTACCCGCCTGTCGACGTTCCTCGCCGGCGTCTTCCTGCTGGTGCTCGTCGTCGTGCTCGGCGACGTGGTGGCCCTCATCCCCATGGCGGCGCTGGTCGCCGTGATGATCCTGGTCTCCGTCAGCACCTTCGACTGGCACAGCATCGCCCCCGCGACCCTCAAGCGGATGCCCAAGAGCGAGACGTCCGTGATGCTCGTGACCGTCGGCGTCGTGGTCGCCACCCACAACCTGGCGTACGGCGTCGGCGCCGGGGTGCTCACCGCCATGGTGCTGTTCGCCCGACGGGTCGCCCACCTGGTCGAGGTCACGAGGGCCCCGAGCGCAGACGGCAGCGAGGTCGTCTACACGGTCGACGGCCAGGTCTTCTTCGCCTCGAGCAACGACCTCGTCTACCAGTTCGACTACGCCCACGACCCGGGCCGGGTCGTCATCGACATGTCCGCCGCCCGCGTCTGGGACGCCAGCTCGGTCGCTGCCCTCGACGCGATCACCACGAAGTACGCCCGACGCGGCAAGACCGTCGAGATCGTCGGGCTCGACGAGCACAGCGCGCACATGCACGACCGGCTGGCCGGCCAGCTGAGCGGGCACTGACAGCCAGCTGGGGCACCGCCGCCCGCCGCGTGATCCACGGCTCCTCCCGTTGGTACCCATGGGGGGTATGGGTATAGTATGGTGGCTCCATGGATGAGGGAGCAGCGACGACCACCGGGCACCAGCACGGCTACGCCAGCAACAAGGCGGCCCACCTCAAGCGCATGGCGCGCATCGAGGGGCAGGTGCGCGGCATCGCGCGCATGATCGACGAGGACAAGTACTGCATCGACGTCCTCACCCAGGTCAGCGCCGCCACCAAGGCGCTGCAGGCGGTCTCCCTCGCCCTGCTCGAGGAGCACCTCGCCCACTGCGTCGCCAACGCCGTCGCGAGCGGGGGCGAGGAGGGCGCCGCCAAGCTCAAGGAGGCGTCGGACGCCATCGCGCGCCTCGTCCGTTCCTGAACCGAAGACCCACGCCAACCCCACGAGAGGAACCCCCTGATGAGCACCGAGACCTACGAGGTCGGCGGCATGACCTGCGGCCACTGCGTCAGCTCCGTGACCGAGGAGGTCAGCGAGCTCCCCGGCGTCTCCGACGTGCAGGTGGACCTCGCGACCGGGCGCCTCACCGTGACCGCAGCCGAGCCGGTCGGGACCGACCGGGTCCGCGCCGCCGTCGAGGAAGCCGGCTACACGCTCCTCGGCTGACCCGTCCGACCCGCAGCAACCACCCCACAGGAGGCACCATGAACCCGCTCGCGACCGTGGGCACCTTCGCCGCGGGCCTGCTCGTCGTGTTCGGCGCCGCTGTGGGCGTCGGCGGCGCGGTGGGTCCCCTGGGGGCGGCGGTCGCCGAACAGGCGCACGGCGCCGGTGGGGGCAGCACCGAGGCCCACGGCGAGGCGCCCTCCGGGGCCGACCTCGCGCCAGGCGGACTCGCTCTCGCGCAGGACGGCTACGCCCTGCGGCTCGAGCGGTCGGCCGTGGTGGCCGGTCAGCCCGGCGAGGTCCGCTTCACGATCTCCGGCCCGGACGACCGGCCGGTCGTCGACCTGACCCCCACCCACGACAAGGACCTGCACCTGATCGTGGTCCGGCGGGACCTGACGGGCTACCAGCACCTGCACCCGACCCGCGACGCCACCGGGCTGTGGACCGTGCCGCTCACCGTCGCCGAGCCCGGGCCCTACAAGGTCTTCGCCGACTTCCAGCCGGCCGGTCGCGATCGCAGCCTGACCCTCGGCGCAGACCTGACCGCGCCCGGCAGCTACACCCCGACGCCGGTCCCGCCGGCCTCGCCCTCCGCCTCCGTCGACGGCTACGACGTGAGCCTCACCGGCCGGCTCACGGCGGGCACGAGCAGCAGGCTCGTGCTCAGCGTCAGCAAGGACGGGCGACCCGTCACCGACCTGCAGCCCTACCTGGCGGCGTACGGCCACCTCGTGGCCCTGCGGGACGGCGACCTGGCCTACCTGCACGTCCACCCGGACGGCGAGCTCGGCGACCCGGGCACCCGGCCCGGCCCCGACGTCACCTTCTACGCCGACGTCCCCGCGGCGGCGACGTACCGCCTCTTCCTGGACTTCCAGCACGCCGGTGTCGTCCGCACCGCGGAGCTGACCGCTGTCGCCACCCCCGCTGGAGGCTCCCGATGAGCACCACGTCCGAGATCGCCGCCGGCACGACCAGCGACGTCGAGCTGGCCATCACCGGCATGACCTGCGCCTCCTGCGCCAACCGGATCGAGCGCAAGCTGAACAAGCTCGAGGGCGTCACGGCGACGGTCAACTACTCGACCGAGAAGGCCAAGGTCAGCTTCCCCGCGGGGACGACGACCGAGCAGCTCATCGCTGCGGTCGAGGGCGCCGGCTACTCCGCGACCCTCCCCCCGCCCAAGCGGCCGGCCAGCAGCGACGGGGCGCCGGGCGAGGGGCTGGTCGAGCCCGACGCGGTCGGAGCCCTGCGCCAGCGGCTGCTCATCGTCACCGCGCTGACCCTGCCGGTCATCGCCGTGTCGATGGTGCCCGCGCTGCAGTTCCGGGCCTGGCAGTGGCTGGCCCTGACGCTGGCCGCGCCGGTAGTCCTGTGGGGGGCCTGGCCCTTCCACCGCGCGGCGTGGAAGAACCTGCGCGGTGGCGCAGCGACGATGGACACCCTGATCAGCGTCGGGACCCTGGCCGCACTCGCCTGGTCGCTCTACGCGCTGTTCTTCGGCACAGCAGGCGAACTCGGCATGAAGCACCCGTTCGAGCTGATCGCCCGGCGTGGCGACGGAGCCGGGAACATCTACCTCGAGGCCGCGGCCGGCGTCACGATGTTCATCCTCGCCGGCCGCTACCTCGAGGCGCGGTCGAAGCGGGCATCGGGGGCGGCCCTCCGGGCCCTGCTCGAGCTCGGCGCCAAGGAGGTCGCCGTCCTGCGCGACGGTGCCGAGACCCGCATCCCGGCCGAGCAGCTGGCGGTCGACGACCTGTTCGTCGTCCGGCCAGGCGAGAAGATCGCCACGGACGGCGTGGTGACCGAGGGCAGCAGCGCGATCGACGCCTCGATGCTGACCGGGGAGTCCGTGCCGGTCGAGGTCACGGTCGGAGGCGCCGTCACGGGCGCCACCATCAACGCCGGCGGGCGGCTGGTCGTCCGCGCGACCCGGGTGGGCGCCGACACGCAGCTGGCCCGCATGGCCCAGCTCGTGGAGGACGCCCAGAACGGCAAGGCCCAGGTGCAGCGCCTCGCCGACCGGATCAGCGGCATCTTCGTCCCGATCGTGATCGCCATCTCCGTGGCCGTGCTCGGCTTCTGGATCGGCACCGGAGGTGGGGCAGGCGCGGCGTTCACCGCGGCCGTCGCCGTGCTGATCATCGCCTGTCCCTGCGCGCTGGGCCTCGCGACGCCGACGGCCCTCATGGTCGGGACGGGGCGCGGTGCGCAGCTCGGCATCCTCATCAAGGGACCCGAGGCGCTCGAGCAGACCCAAAGGCTCGACACGGTCGTGCTCGACAAGACCGGGACGATCACGAGCGGGCAGATGAGCCTGGTCGACGTGCTTCCTGCAGAGGGCGTCGACCCCGACGACCTGCTCCGCTACGCCGGCGCGCTCGAGGCGGCCAGCGAGCACCCGATCGCCCGGGCGATCGCCGAGGCCGCCGCGTCCCGGCACGGCACGCTGCCTGCCGTGGAGGGGTTCTCGAACCTCGAGGGGCTCGGCGTCCAGGGCGTGGTCGAGAGTCGGGCCGTGCTCGTGGGCCGCAGCCGGCTCCTGGCCGACTGGTCGCAGCCGCTGTCCCCCGACCTCGAACGGGCGAAGGCCGCGGCCGAGGCAGGCGGCGCGACGGCTGTGGCGGTCGCGTGGGACGGCGCCGCCCGCGGCGTACTGACGGTGTCCGACACGGTGAAGCCCACCAGCGCTGCGGCGATCCGGCAGCTCAAGGCCCTGGGCCTCACGCCGGTCCTGCTGACCGGTGACAACCGCGCGGTCGCCGAGGCGGTCGCGCGCGAGGTCGGCATCGACGTCGGAGACACCACCGTGATCGCCGACGTCCTGCCGGCGGACAAGGTCGCCGTCGTCAAGCGGCTGCAGGCCGAGGGCCGGCGGGTGGCCATGGTGGGCGACGGCGTCAACGACGCCGCAGCGCTCGCCCAGGCCGACCTGGGCCTGGCCATGGGGACCGGCACCGACGTCGCGATCGAGGCGAGCGACCTGACCCTCGTACGCGGTGACCTGCGGGCCGCCGCGGACGCGATCAGGCTGTCCCGCCGGACGTTGCGCATCATCAAGAGCAACCTGTTCTGGGCCTTCGGCTACAACGTCGCCGCGATCCCCCTCGCCGCCGCCGGGCTGCTCAACCCGATGCTGGCCGGCGCCGCCATGGCCTTCAGCAGCGTCTTCGTCGTGACGAACAGCCTGCGCCTGCGCAGCTTCCAGGCCCTGGGCGAGAACCGCTAGCCCCGCGGCCCGCCTGCCCGCGACCCGTGCTGACCACGGGCCGCCTTTCCACGGCGGCAACAACCGCGTTCCCTCGGCGACACACGGCGGGCGGACGCTGAGTCATGGCCGCCACCCTCACCCGTTGCGCACACCTCCTCCTGCAGGTCGACACCGGCCGGGCGGCCGAGGTCGCCCGCTACCTGTCGGCGCTGCCCGAGATCGCCGAGGCTTGCGTGACGAGCGGGCCGTACGACGTCATCGCCGTGGTCGACCTGAGCCGGCACGAGCTGTCCAGCGCCCTGGCACACGCCCGTCGCGCACCCGGGCTCGCCGGCGTACGGGTGTGCCGCCCGGCCTGAGCCCCTCCCCCAGCACGAGGGCAGCTGACCCGGCGCGGCTACCCCTTGCGGTAGAGCCGGGTCGTCAGCGGCGCGAAGACCGCCGTCAGGACGACGGCGACGGCCAGCACGATGAGCACCTCACGTCCCGCCGGCTCCCCCTCCATCAGCCGGCGGGACGCGGTGGCCAGCAGGGAGATCGGGTTGACGTCGACGAACGCGCGCAGCACCGACGGCAGGGTCGCCGGGTCGACGAACACGTTGGACAGGAACGTCAGCGGGAAGATGCCCATGAAGCCGGCGTTCATGACCGCGTTCGGAGACCTGAGCAGCAGCCCGAGCGTGGTGAACACCCACGACAGGGCGAACGAGAACACCACGACCAGGCCGAGAGCTGCTGCGACGCCGACGATTCCGGCGCTCGCGCGGTAGCCGAGCAGCACGCCGAAGGACGTGATGACGATCCCTGCGATCAGGTAGCGGACCGCGTCACCCAGCAGCGCCCCGACCAGCGGTGACGAGCGCCAGATCGGCAGGGACCGGAACCGGTCCACCACGCCCTTGGTGCGGTCGGTGTTGAGGGCGACACCCGAGTAGACCGTCGTGAAGAGCACCGACATCACGAGGACGCCCGGCAGGACGTAGTCGAGGTACTCGGCGGTCGAACCCGCGACCGCGCCACCGAACAGGTAGGTGAACATCAGCAGGAACATGACCGGCGTGATGGTCACGTCGAGCAGCTGCTCGGGCACGTGCTTGACCTTGAGCATGCCGCGCCAGCCGAAGGTCAGCGCGGTCGACAACGCGCTTGCCCGGGGCGGACGGGCCGTCGAGGCGATCGCGCGGCGGACGGCCTCAGCGTCGGTCTCACCGGCGGCGGAGGCGCCGGCAGCAGAGGTGGTGGTGGTCATGGTGCCTCCACGTCGGCGAGCTGGCGGGATCCTCCGGCCTGCTGCGGCAGGTCCGGCGGTGACTCCCGGGCGTCGTGGCCGGTGAGGGCCAGGAAGACCTCGTCGAGGCTGGGCTGACCGAGCGAGAAGTGGGCGATCCGCACCCCGCCGGCTGCCAGCTCACCGACGACGGCGGCGCCGAGGTCGGGGTCCGAGCAGGCGGCGGTGATCGCGGCGGGGTCCGGGTCGAGGGTGACCGTTCCGAGCCGCCGCGCGAGCACCTGCTCGGCCTGCGGCCTCTGCTCCGGGTCCATCAGGCGCACCCGCAGGGCTCCGGCCCCGACGGAGGCCTTGAGCTGAGCGGGCGTCCCCTCGGCGATGACCCGCCCGTGGTCGATGACGGCGATACCCTCGGCGAGCTGGTCGGCCTCCTCGAGGTACTGCGTGCAGAGCAGGATGGTCGTGCCCCCGGCCACGAGCGCCCGCACGATCTCCCACACCTGGTTGCGCGACCGCGGGTCGAGCCCGGTGGTCGGCTCGTCGAGGAACATCAGCTCGGGGGTGACGACGATGCTCGCGGCGATGTCCAGGCGACGGCGCATGCCGCCGGAGTAGCTCTTCACCAGGCGCCGGGCGGCCTCCGCGATCCCGAAGGCGCCGAGCAGCTCGTCGGCCCGCACCTTGGCGGCAGAACGCTTCAGGCCCAGCAGGCGCCCGAGCAGGACGAGGTTCTCTCGCCCGGTGAGGTCCTCGTCGACCGAGGCGAGCTGCCCGGTCAGGCTGACGGCACCGCGTACGGCGTCGCCCTCCGACACGATGTCGTGCCCGAGGACGCGGGCCGTCCCGGCGTCGGGCCGGGTGAGGGTCGCGAGCATGCGGATCGTGGTCGTCTTGCCGGCGCCGTTCGGTCCCAGCACCCCGTAGACGCAGCCGCGACGCACCGACAGGTCCACACCGTCGACGGCACGGACGTCCCCGTACGACTTGACGAGGCCGACGGCCTCGATGGCCAACGACGACTGCGTGGTCATGGCGCTCCCCTGCTCGTCCTGCGCGGTGTCTCGACGGGGAGACGTCCGTCCTTGCGAGGACTCATCGCTGTGCGTCCGATGACTCCGACGCAGGAGCATCGTCCTCACCATCGTGAACCCCCGCAACCGGGTTGTCGTGCGCCTCCACGCGCCGATCGAGCCGGCCCGCGCGCGTGTCATCTGCCAGCGCGTGGCCCAGTTGATGGCGCAGCAGGACGGTGAGCTGTCCTGTCACGTCGAGGGTCTCGTCGACCTGGGGCTGGTCGACACGCTGCTCCGCCTGCACGTGCTGGCCCGCCGCCACGACCGGCGGATGACCGTGCACGCGGGGGGCCCCGAGCTGTCCGAGCTCCTGCGGCTGACCGGGCTCGACCGCGCTCTTCCCGAGGTGACCCGGGCGGCCTACAGCCGGTCGGGGACGCCGAACCGGGCGAACAGCGCCGGGTCGAGGAAGTGGTGCACGTGGGAGATCTGCCCGTCCGACAGCTCCAGCACCTGGATGCACCAGGGCTCGTGGCCGCCCCCGGAGGAGGGCTTGTAGTGCGCGAAGCCCGGTGACCCGTTGGCGACGATCGGGAGCAGCTTCGACCCCTTGCAGCCGATGCCGAAGCCGAGGTACCAGTCGCGCATGTCCTCGCGGCCCCGCAGCCACAGGGTGAGCGGCGGCATCGACATGCTGGCGTCCTCGCGCAGCAGCGCCACGAGTGCGGTCATGTCGTACGCCTCGAAGGCCTGGACGTAACGGTCGAGCAGGTCGCGGTCGGCGGCGCCCAGGGGCTCGCTGGCGAAGCTGTCGTCGAGCCCGCGCTCGCTCAGGGTCGCCCGTGCGCGCTGCAGAGCGCTGTTGACGGAGGCGACGGTCGTGTCGAGCAGCTCGGCGACCTCGGAGGCCTGCCACGCGAGCACCTCGCGCAGGATCAGGACCGCCCGCTGACGCGGCGGCAGGTGCTGCAGGGCAGCGACGAAGGCCAAGCGGATGGTGTCCTGAGCGACCACCTGCTGGGCCGGGTCGCCGTTGCGGGGCAGGACGTCGCCGTCCGGGACCGGTTCGATCCAGACCGACTCCGGCAGGAAGTCGACCGGAGCCGTGGTCGCGGGCACGGGTGCGCTGAGGTCCATCGGCAGGGCCCGGCGCTTGCGGCTCCGGAGCGCGTCGAGGCAGACGTTGGTCGCGATGCGGTAGAGCCAGGAGCGCGTCGAGGAACGGCCCTCGAAGCGGTCCCACGCCTGCCACGCCTTGACCATCGTCTCCTGCACGGCGTCGTCGGCGTCGAAGGTCGAGCCGAGCATGCGGTAGCAGAAGCCCCGCAGCTCGGTGCGGAACTCCTCGAGGTCGGCCACTCCCGGCTGGGCAACGGTCACGTGGCTCAAGGGTGCACTCTCCTCGGCGTAGCGGCAGGGCGCGAGCGCGGCGGTAGGAGCACAGTGGCACGCCCGTCCCGTCCCGCAAAGGGGGTGGACGCTGCGGCGCCCGGAACTCATCGCCGCGGCGAGGCCGGTCCGGTCAGCCGCAGCTCGCCGACGGGCCGGCTCCCGCCGAGCACCGGCACGCTCGCGAGCTCGTCGAGCACCGCGCCCTGCACGCCGAGCGCACGCAGGCCGGCGACGAGGACCAGCGGCGCCGCCCGGTCGGCCCCGTCGTGCACCTTGACCGCCACCGCGCCCCCATCGGCCAGGGCGGCCGCGTAGACGCCCTCCGCTCCGTCCTTGGCGATCAGCCCTGGCACGCCGGTCAGCAGCGCGGTGACCGACCGGCCGCTCCCTCCGACCAGGTGCGGGTGGCTGCGCATGGCTGCTGACGTGAGCTGCGCGGGCCCGTCCCCGGTCGCGATCCGGGCGTACGCGCGGGCGAGCCCGGTCAGGGTCAGGGCGTGCTGCGGCGCGCCGCAGCCGTCGACAGCGACCGTGGTGACCGGCTCGCCGGCCAGGCGCTCGATCGTGCCGAGCACCGCCTGCTGCACGGGTGACCCCGGCGCGAGGTAGTCGGCCGTGTCCCAGCCTCGCGCGACGCAGCAGGCCAGCATCGCGGCGTGCTTGCCGGAGCAGTTCATGGTCAGCGGGGTCGGCGCGCCGCCGGCTGCCAGCAGGGCCGCCGCCGCAGGGGCCGAGAGCGGGAGCATGCTCGGGCACTGGAGCGCCCTCTCGTCGAGGCCGGCGGCGGCGAGCGTCCTGCGTACGACCTCGAGGTGCTCGGGCTGCCCGGAGTGGGACGCGGTCGCGAGCGCGAGCGCCTCGCTGTCGGTCGGCAGCCAGCCGGCCTCGAGCAGGCCGACGGCCTGAAGGGGCTTGTTGGCCGACCGGGGGAAGACGGGCTCGTCGACGACGCCGAGGCGGAGCGCGGTCGAGCCGTCGGCCCGCAGGGCCACGACCGAGGCGGTGTGCGTGCTCTCGACCAGGCCCGAGCGGACGAGTTCGACCAGGACCGGGCCGGTCAGGACGACGCGGACTCCGGCGGCCCGACGGGCTGCTCGCGGAGCAGGGTGTTCACGTCGGCCTCGCCGTCCTTGTAGCGCCGGGTGATCTCGGCGCCGCACGCGTCCATGACCGCCTGGACCTCCCGGCGCTTGCCGGACAGGCTCTGCTCCTCGTCGGACAGGGTGCGCATGGCGTGGGCGAGCTCGTCCGCGGAACGGGCGGACACGTCCGAGAGGTCGACGTCGGCGACGAGGGCCTCGACGTAGCGGCGGTGGCTGTCGGTTCGGGACGGCTCCACGGTCGTGTGCCGACCCATCCCGCGCGCCGGTGAGCGGGGCTCGTCGGCGAGGATCGCAGCCAGTCCCTCGACGAGCGTGCCCGTGGAGACGCCGTCGCGGCGGTTGAGCTCGGCCCGCAGGATGTCCATGCGGCCCTGGATCATGCGCCGGGTGTAGGAGAGGTCGACCTCCTCCTGCTCGGCGTCCGCGCGCAGCTCGCGCACCTCGCGGAGGGGCAGGTCCTTCAAGCCATCGAGGTAGCCCTCGTCGAGCACCCGGTCGATGCGCCGGTTGCCCTTCTGAGGAGCCTCGGCGGTGTCCTCGACGCTCACGCCAGGCTCCTTCGGGGTCGGGGGTCGACGGGTTCTGGGCCCATGGTGACAGATGACCCACCTGCGCGGACGAACCTGCATCCCGTTGACCCGTACGGCTCAACGTCGGGCATCGGGCTGCCGATGCTGGACAGGCGTGACCGCGCAAGGCGGGAGCGCACCCCATCGGCGTGAGGAGGGCTGTACGTGCTCAAGGGCAACCTGACCTCCGCGCCACTGGCAGAGGTGCTCACGCAGCTCGCCGAAGGCAGCGCCAGTGGCTGCCTCCACATCACGTCGCCAGCCGGTCAGACGGCCAAGGTGTTCCTGCGCGGAGGCCGGGTGTACGCCGTGCTCGCGCCCGGGACCCGGCCGCAGATCGGCGCCCGGCTCGTGTCCGGCGGCTCGCTGGACCCGCAGGCCCTGGCGGAGGCGCTCGAGGCCCAGCGCACCGAGCTGCAGGGCTGGCGCCTGGGCGAGCTGCTCGTCCACCTCGGCTACGTCGACCAGTCGGTGGTCGAGGCGTTCGTCGTGGAGCAGGTCCGTGACGCGCTGGCGCAGCTGCTGCCCTGGCCGAGCGGCGCCTGGAAGCTCCGGATCAACGAGCGGACCCGCGACGACGTCGCGCCCCCCTCGGACATGGCCGACCTGCTGGACGACATTGCCGCCCGCCAGGCGTCGTGGGAGTCGATCGTCCGGACCGTTCACGGCCCGGACGCCGTCCCCCTGCTGTCCTCGCGCGGCAGCGCCGATGACCAGATGGAGATCGACGCCGCAGCCTGGTCGTTGCTCTGCAAGGTCGACGGCGAGCGCACCGTCGCCGAGCTCGGAACCGAGTGCGGCTTCACGATGTACGAGGCGGGCCACGTCGTCTTCAGCCTGGTGCAGGCGGGCCTGCTCGACGTCGAGCCACCGGAGTACGAGCCCGAGGCGCCCCCGACCGACCTCGTCCCCTCCGCGCTGGCCTCCCGCTTGATCGGGGCGTTCGGCGGGGCCCCTGCCCCTGCACAGACCCCGCCGCCCGTCGACGCCCACTACGTCGCACCCCCTCGGGTCAACAAGGGCCGCCAGCTCGACAAGCCGGCCGACGACTTCGCCGTGGCGGTGTCCATCTCGCGCGTCTCCGAGGCGCTGTCGTCCGCCCTGGGAGCGCCCACCGAGGGTGACGACATGTTCGCGGCTCCGGCCCCCCGGCCGTACCGCAAGCCGGTGCCCGCGACGCCCGAGGACCCGAAGAAGGCCGAACGCGCCCGCAAGGAGGCCGCCCGCCGGGCCCGCGACGCCGAGGAGCTCGCTGTCGCCCAGGCCGAGCTCGAGGCCGCACGCGCCGCCGAGCAGGAGCGTCGTGACGACCTGCTCCCCGACGGGCACAGCGCCGAGATCGTCGACCTGCAGAAGGCCCGCGAGGATGCGGCCGTCGAGGCGGCCCGCCTGGAGCAGCAGGCTCAGGCCGAGTACAAGGCGGCTCGCGCCTCGCAGGCCAGAGCGGCCGAGCAGGCGAACGCCGCGGAGGAGGAGCGCCTGCTCCAGGTGGAGGCGCGGCTGGCCGAGCAGGAGCGCCTGGCCGAAGCTGCCGTGCAGGCGCGTCTCGCGGAACAAGCACGCCTGGTTGAGGAAGCGCGTCTCGTTGAGGAAGCGCGCCTCGTGGAGGAGGCGGCTCGTCTCGCTCACGAGGCGGAGCAGCTCGCCGAGCAGGCCCGGCTCGTCGAGGAGGCCCGGCTGGCTGAGGAGGCGCGGCTCGCCGAGCAGGCCCGCATCGCGGAGGAGAAGGCGCGGCTCGCCGAGCAGGCCCGGCTCGCCCGCGAGGCCGAGCTCGCGGAGCAGTCGCGGGTCGCCGAGCAGGCGCGGGTCGCCGAGGAGATCCGACAGGCCCACGAGGCCCGCATCGCCGAGGAGGCCCTGCAGGCCGAGGAAGCTCGGGCGGCTGAACAGGCGCGGGTCGCCGAGGAAGCACGGCTCGCGGAAGAAGCACGGCTGTACGAAGAAGCACGCCTAGCCGAGGAAGCACGCCTGGCCGAAGAAGCACGCCTGGCAGAAGAGTCACGCGTCGCCGAAGAAGCACGACTGGCCGAGGTAGCCCGGCACGCAGAAGAGTCCCGCGTCGCGGAGGAAGCCCGCCT
>JAOPWP010000081.1 GCA_025965615.1 Frankiales bacterium | reverse complement strand
GAGAGCGTGAAGTACGCCAGGGAGCTCGAGGCGGTCGGGCGGCCGATCGGCCAGAACCAGGCCATCGACTTCAAGATCGCCCGGATGGAGGCGAGCACGCACGTCGCCCGCACCGCCTACTACGACGCCGCCGCACGGATGCTGGCCGGACTGCCGTTCAAGAAGCAGGCCGCGGTCGCGAAGCTGGTCTCCGGGGAGGCCGCCATGGACAACGCCCGGGACGCCACGCAGGTGCACGGAGGCTACGGGTTCATGAACGAGTACCCCGTCGCGCGGCACTACCGGGACAGCAAGATCCTCGAGATCGGTGAGGGCACGACCGAGGTGCAGCTCATGCTGATCGCCCGAGAGCTGGGGATGTGAGCCTGCAGCTCAGCGCAGGCTGACCTCGGTGCCCCGCGCCATCGGGCCGAACAGCAGGATCGCCAGGTCGGGCACGTCGTCCGGGGCGAGGCCCATCGCTGGGCCGGCGATGGCCCCGATCATCTTGCGGTCGGAGCCGCGGGCCAGTGCGGTGACCGGGTTGTCGGCGGGGTCGGGCGGCCCTGTGCTGCGGCCCTGGCACTCGGTCTGCACGCCGGGGGCGCGCTCCTGGTCGTCGCAGTAGCCGTCGGTGACTTCGATGTCGGCCGGGAAGGGGATGATCGGCGCCTCGGGCGGCAGGCCCCGGCAGGTCGGGCCCCGGTCCTCGCCGTAGACCGGCTCGTCACCCGGCCGGTAGCCGCCCCGCTGCTCCGGCAGCCTCTCGAGCGTGATGTGCAG
Source organism: Frankiales bacterium (assembly GCA_025965615.1). GTDB lineage: Bacteria > Actinomycetota > Actinomycetes > Mycobacteriales > SCTD01 > SCTD01. The sequence goes on along the minus strand of JAOPWP010000081.1, from coordinate 10,395 downwards.
GCCGGGCTGCAGTCCGCCGAACGCGTCGCCGATGGGCTTCTGCGCTGCGGCCAGACCCTTTGCGAGGCAGGGGTACTCCGGCGAGTAGCGGGCGAACACCTCGAGAGGCGGGCGGCTGTCGGCGGCGAGGCTGATCAGCCGCCCCTCGTTCTCCCGGAGGAAGCCGTCGAACTCCCTCGCGCTCGTGATGTTGCTGGTGAGGAACGCGTTGAACTGGCTCTCCTGCTCGACCAGGCTCCGGTTGACGAAGCTGAGGTTGTCGAGCACGGCCAGGACGTCGGGCGCCGCCTGCTCGAGCGTGTCGGCGAAGTCGGCCACGCCCCGGAAGTTCTCGCCGAGCCTGGGGATCTCGGGGTTGAACTCGCGCAGGTAGGAGTCGACCAGCTCGAGGTTCTCGCCGAGCCGCTCGCCGCGCCCGCGCAGGGCTGAGGAGAGCGCGTTGAGGGTCACGCTCAGGTCCTGCGGGCGCAGGGTCTGCAGGAGCGGGAGCAGGTTGTCCAGCGCCTCGCTGGTCTCGCGGGCGGTCTCGGAGCGGTCCTGCCCGATCACGTCCCCCGTGCGCAGCGGCCGGGCTGCCGTCGCGCTGGGCACCAGGCTGACGAACTTCTCCCCGAACAGCGTCTTGGGCAGCATCTGGGCCTTCAGGTCCGAGGGCAGGGTGTCCACGTCGTCCGGGTCCAGCGCGAGCTCGATCCGCGCCCGCTCGCCGCTGCTCGTGACCCCGCGCACCTCCCCGACGATGACCCCGCGCGCCTTGACGTCGCCGCCCTTGGACAGCTGGTTGCCGATCCGGTCCGCGTCGACGTAGACGGTGACGACCGGGGTGAAGGCCTTCTGGTAGAGCGCGATCGACAGCCCGACCAGTCCGACGATCACGAACAGGAAGACGAGCCCGGCGAGGCGCTGCTGCAGCAGGGGGCGACCGCGGCGCAGTGGTGGCGTCATGCTGGATCCCCTCCTGCGGGCTCGCGAGCCAGGCGCTTCCTGTCGTCCTGGGCGCAAGGTACGTCGACCTGCGCAACGAGCCAAGCGGCCCGGGGGAACGCCCCGCTCAGGAACGCGGCCGGTCGATGAGCCGGGAAAGCACGATCGTGCTCTCCGTGCGGTCGACGTTCGGCTCGTCCCGCACCCGCTCGATCGCCCGCTCCAGCTGCTGGATGTCCTCGGCCAGCATGTGGACCAGGGCGTCCGCCGACCCCGAGACGGTGCAGGCGCCGACGATCTCGGGGACTGCGAGCAGGCTGCGTCGCAGGGCCGCAGGGGCGACCGTTCCCTTGCAGTGCACCTCCAGATAGGCCTCGGTGCTCCAGCCGAGCACTGCCGGGTCCACGACCACGGTGAAGCCCCGGATGGCGCCCGAGGCGAGCAGCCGGTCCACGCGGCGCTTCACCGCCGGCGCGGACAGGCTCACCGTCGCCCCGATCTCGGCGTAGGTCGCCCGCCCGTCCTGGAGCAGGCAGCCGACGATCCGCTGGTCGATCTGGTCCACGGGGGCTCCTCGGGCAGCAGGCGCACAACAGATCGTCGCAAGAGACGGGAAGACGCAACGTACCGTGCCCCACGTCGCGCATGGCGACGATTGCTTGCGTGAGCGGCCCGTCCTACGGTTATCCGGCCGATCGACGCCCGTCTCGGCTCAGAGGAGCCGACGTGACCACCCTGCTCGCACCCGGCCGTTCCACCCGGACAGCCCGGCCCCGCCGCTACCTGATGTGCCGGCCCGACCACTTCGAGGTCGTCTACGGCATCAACCCGTGGATGGACGTGAGCCGGGGGACGGATCGCGACCTGGCCGTCCGCCAGTGGGAAGCCCTGCGCGCGACCTACCTGTCGCTCGGCGCCGAGGTCCTGACCCTCCCGCCCCGACCGGGCCTGCCGGACATGGTCTTCGCGGCCAATGGCGGACTGGTCATCGACGGACGCGCCTACGGCGCCCGGTTCCACCACGCCGAGCGCCGCGACGAGGGCCCGGCCTATCTGGCCTGGCTCGCGCAGGACGTCGGCGCGGGCCCCGATCGGGTGGTGGAGCCGGTCGCTGTCAACGAGGGGGAGGGCGACTTCCTCGTCGTGGGCGACCTCGTCCTGGCCGGTACCGGGTTCCGCACCGACCCTGCCGCGCACGCCGAGGTGCAGGAGGTTTTCGGGCGCCCGGTCGTCAGCCTCGTGCTGGTGGACCCGCGCTTCTATCACCTGGACACAGCCCTCGCCGTCCTGTCCGACGACGACATCGCCTACTACCCGGCGGCTTTCAGCCCTGGCAGCCAGTCGGTGCTGCGTCGCCTGTTTCCGGACGCTGTGCTTGCTGACGAGGCCGACGCCCTGTCCCTCGGCCTGAACGCCGTCTCGGACGGCCGTCACGTGGTCCTGCCGACCGCCGCGGCCGGCTTGGCGGAGCAGCTGCGGGCGCGGGACTACGTGCCCGTCGGCGTCGACCTCTCGGAGCTGCTCAAGGCAGGCGGCGGCGCGAAGTGCTGCACGCTGGAGCTGCGCCCCTGAGCCGCCCGCTCGTCGGGAAGAGGACCGGCCCGCTCAGCTCGGGGCGTCGGCGATGACGTCCACGTCGAAGGCGGCGACCCAGGCGTCCGGCGACAGGACGCGGAACCAGACCAGCTTCCCGGCTTCGGCCGGTGTCCAGCCCCACTCGTCGGCAAGGCTGTCGAGCAGCTGCACGCCCCGGCCCGTCGTGGCGGACGCGGAGCGCCTGCGGCGGACGGGGGGCACGGAGGAGCCGTCGGCCACCTCGACCCTCACCCCGGAGCCGTCCCGGTGCACGCCCACCTGCATGCGGGTCCCGGCGTGCAGCAGGGCGTTGCTGACGATCTCGCTGGTGAGCAGCAGGACCGGGTCGAGCAGCTCCTCGAAGCCCCAGCCGAGCAGCCCCGCGCGCACGTAGGTGCGGGCTCTGGCTGCAGCGTCGAGCTGGGGGGCGAGCAGGAGCGGGTCCTGCACGACGTCCGTCATGTCACCCCCCGCTCAGCTCGCGTGCAGACTACGCGCCGGCGGAGGCTCTCAGGCCGGTTTCGGCTCCGGCGGCGCACCTGGTCGCATCGCCACGAGGATCGACCGGCAGAAGTCGGTGAAGTGCTCGACCGGCCAGCGCCCGGGATCGGCGAGGAGCAGGCGGGCGGCGCCCTCGGCCAGCGTGAAGACGGCGCGCGCGAACAGGTCGGCGTCGAGGGCGGTGCCCCGGCGGGCCAGGCCCCAGTCCGAGAGGCCGCGCAGGTGCCGCAGCAGCAGCCGGCGCTGGGCGTTCGTCCGCGCTGCCATCGCAGCGGGAGCGCCCTCGGGCGGGAGCAGGATCACCCGCCAGGTGCGGGGGTCCGCTGCCACGGCCCGCAGGTAGGCGTCGAGCCCGGCGACGATGAGCTCGTCGGGATCGGTCGGGTCCCCGTCCGCCGGGACGTCGGGGAACACCGCGGCGAGCGCGGACAGCGCCCGCTCCTCAGACCGGTCCACCAGCGCGTCGAGCAGCGCCGTCCTGTCGGCGAAGCAGCCGTAGACCACCGGGCGCGTGACGCCGCACGCGCGGGCCACCCCCTCGATGGTGATGGCGTGGAACCCGCGCTCGATCGCGAGGTCGAGCGCGGCCGACAGGAGCTGGTCGCGCCGCTCGTCGGGGGGGAGCCGAGCCGCGTAGGGCCGCTTCAAGGGGGTTGCCGGGGCCACGAAGACATGCTACACCTGTGTTGCTACAGACATGTAGCAATGAGCTCGGGCCCGCTGGGCCTCCAGGAGGACGCCGCCATGACGATCCACGCGCAGCACCAGCCCGGGCCCCAGGCCCCCGACGCGCGGCCCGCACTGCCCACCCGGGTGCGGGTGCTGGTGGTCGGCACCGGGTTCGCCGGGCTGGGCACGGCGATCCGGCTCCGCCAGGAGGGCGAGCGCGACTTCGCGGTCCTCGAGCGAGGCGCGACCGTCGGTGGCACCTGGCGCGACAACAGCTACCCGGGCTGCGCGTGCGACGTCCCGAGCCACCTGTACTCCTTCTCCTTCGCCCCGAACCCGCACTGGTCCCGGGCCTTCTCGCCCCAACCCGAGATCAAGGCCTATCTCGAGCGCACCGCCGAGCAGTTCGGCGTCCTGCCCCACGTCCACTTCGGCACCGAGCTCCTCGCGGCCCGCTACGACGACGTGGCCGCGGTGTGGCGGGTCGAGACCTCGCGCGGTGTGGTCACGGCCGAGGTCCTGGTGCTCGGCTCCGGTGGCCTGTCCGAACCCAGCATCCCGAGCCTCCCGGGCCTCGAGCGCTTCGAGGGCACGACCTTCCACTCCGCGACCTGGGACCACGAGCACGACCTCACCGGTCGCCGGGTCGCGGTCATCGGGACCGGGGCGTCGGCCATCCAGTTCGTGCCCCACGTCCAGCAGAGAGCGGCTCGGCTGACCCTGTTCCAGCGCACGGCCCCATGGGTCATGCCTCGCCGCGACCGTGCCATCACCGCCCTCGAGCGGCGCCTGTTCACGGCCGTCCCGGCCCTGCAGAAGCTCAACCGCGCCGGGATCTACGTCGGGCGCGAGAGCTGGCTGATCGGCTTCGCCGTGAAGCCGCGGCTCATGGCGATCGCCGAGCGCATCGCGCGCCTGCACCTCCGCCGTCAGGTGCCGGACCCCGTGCTGAGGGACCGGCTCACCCCACGGTTCCGCCTCGGGTGCAAGCGGGTGCTGCTGAGCAACGACTACTACCCGGCGCTCTCCCAGCCCAATGCCGAGGTCGTCACCGACCCGATCCTCGAGGTCACAGCCGACGCCGTCGTCACACGGGCACCGGACGGCCGCCGGCTCGAGCACCCGGTGGACACCATCATCTTCGGCACCGGCTTCCAGGTCAGCGACCCTCCGATCGCCGCCCGTGTCTACGGCCCTGACGGGCGCAGCCTCAAGCAGGAGTGGGTCGAGAACGGCATGGCTGCCCTGCACGGCATCACGATGGCCGGCTTTCCGAACCTGTTCCTGCTCGTCGGACCCAACACCGGTCTCGGGCACACCTCGATCGTCTACATGATCGAGGCGCAGATCGCCTACGTCCTCGGCGCTCTCGCGCAGATGCCGGTCTTGGGGGTGGCCTCGGTCGCCCCCCGGCGCGACGTCCAGGACGCCTGGAACGCCGACCTGCAGGAGCAGCTCGCCGGCACGGTCTGGAACGCTGGTGGCTGCTCCAGCTGGTATCTCGACAGCAACGGGCGCAACACCACCCTGTGGCCGACGTTCACGCTGCCCTACCGCCGCACGCTGTCCCGCTTCGACGTGACGCAGTACGAGACGACGCCGGTGCGCGTGCGGAGCGCGGCATGAGCCGCCGGTCCGCGCGGCCCCTGCCCGGCCAGGTCGTCGTCGTCACCGGAGCAGCCCGAGGCCTCGGTGCCGAGCTCGCGCGGCAGCTGACAGACCGCGGCGCACGCGTGGCGCTGCTCGGGCTCGAGCCCGAGGAGCTCGAGCGCGTACGGGAGAGCCTGCCCGGCTCGGCCTGCTGGGCGGTGGACGTCACCGACGGGGCCGCCCTGGGGGTCGTCGCCGAGCAGGTGGTCGCCCACTTCGGCCGGGTCGACGCTCTCGTCGTCAACGCAGGGATCGGTGCGGGCGGATCCCTGCTGCACGCCGAGCCGGCGTCGTACGACCTGGTCGTGGAGGTGAACCTGCTCGGCAGCATCCGCACCGTGAGGGCCTTCCTGCCGGCGCTGGTGAGCAGCCGCGGTTACGTGCTGCAGGTCGCCTCGCTCGCAGCGCTGCTGCCCGTGCCGCTGATGAGCGCCTACTGCGCGAGCAAGTCCGGGGTCGAGGCGTTCGCGCGGTCGCTGCGGGTCGAGCTCTCCTCGCACGGCGTCGACGTCGGAGTGGGCTACCTGTCGTGGACGGACACCGACATGGTCCGGGGGGCGGATGCGACGCCGGGGCTCGGGGAGTTCCGTGCCCAGCTGCCAGGCCCGTTCGGGCGCACCTACCCCCTCACCCCGACGGTGGCACGCCTCGCGGTCGGCGTCGAGCAGCGGGCCGCGTCCGTCTACTGCCAGCCCTGGTTGCGAGCGGTGACGTGGGTCCGTGGGAGCCTGCCGGCCATCGTCGCCCGGACGCAGGGAGCTCGGGCCGCCGCGGCCGAGCAGGCCCTCGTCCGTGGGGGGGCGCTTGCCTCGCGCCCGGTCGGGGCAGGGGGAGCGGCAGCACACCGGCCGCGCCCGGACTGAAGCCCTGCCCAGGAAGAGGCCACATCCAGTGAGAGGACAGCTCGCATGGCGCTGATGCCGCCCACGGACGCGATGTTCATGCTCCCCGAGTCGCGCGAGCAGCCGATGCACGTCGGCTCGCTGCAACTGTTCGACCTGCCGGAGGGCGCTGGGCCGCACTTCCTGCGCGAGCTCTACGAGTCCGCGATCGCCGAGCCCCCGCAGAACCCGCTGTTCCGGCGCAGGGCCTACCGCTCGCCGGCCACCCTCGGACAGTGGGCCTGGAAGGACGACGACCAGGTCGACATCGAGCACCACGTACGCCACTCGGCCCTGCCCGACCCCGGCCGGGTCCGCGAGCTGCTCGCCCTCACGTCGCGCCTGCACGGCTCGCTGCTCGACCGCAAGCGCCCGCTGTGGGAGGCCCACCTGATCGAGGGGCTCGAGGGTGACCGGTTCGCGGTCTACACCAAGCTGCACCACGCCCTGATGGACGGCATCAGCGGCATGCGCCTGGGTCAGCGCGCGCTGTCGACCGACCCCGACGCGCGGGACGCGACGATGCCGTGGGCCGTGGCCCCCGGGACGCGCTCCGAGACGTCCGGGTCGGCCTCGCTCTCACCGCTGTTCCTGCCCAAGGCGCTGCTCGGCGCCACGACCGACGCGGTCGGCCTGCTGCCCACCGTGGTCCGGCTGGCCAGCGAGGGGCTGCGCTCGCAGGCCACGGCGCTGCCGCTGCAGGCCCCCCGGAGCATGCTGAACGTGGCCATCACCGGGAGCCGCCGCTTCGCCGCCCAGTCGTGGTCACAGCCGCGGATCCGCAAGATCGGCAAGGCGGCCGACGCCACCATCAACGACGTCGTCCTGGCGATGTGCTCCGGCGCCCTGCGGGCCTACCTGCAGGAGCACGAGGCCCTGCCCGAGTCGCCGCTGGTGGCGATGACCCCGGTCTCCCTGCGCACGGACGACGCCGCCGAGCCCAGCAACGCCACCGGCGTGATCCTGTGCAACCTCGCGACCGACATCGAGCACCCGGGCGCCCGGCTGGTCGCGATCCGCGCGTCGATGCTGGCTGGCAAGAAGGCGATGCGCGGGCTCAACCAGAACCAGGCGAGTGCGCTGTCGGCCGTGATCATGGCCCCCATGCTGCTCAACTCGATGCTGGCGCTCCACCGCTTCAGCCCGCCTGCCTTCAACCTGGTCATCTCCAACGTGCCCGGCTCGCGGGAGGCGCTCTACTGGAACGGCGCCAAGCAGACCGGCATCTACCCGCTGTCGATCCCGAACGACGGCCAGGCCCTCAACATCACCCTCACCAGCTACGACGGCCAACTTCACTTCGGGCTGGTCGGGTGCCGCCGGAGCGTGCCGCACCTGCAGCGGCTGCTCGGGCACCTCGAGGACTCGCTGTCCGCGCTGGAGGAAGCGGTCCTGTAGCCGCGCTGGCCTGTACCGAGGACCCACAGCACGGTGCTGTGGATCCTCGACGCCGGCGCTCGGGGATCGCTGGTCAGGCGGAGGGCGCGGCCTTGCGCGGGGCCCGCTTGCGGGGGGTGCGCGCTCGGGGTGCCGTCTCGCCCTTCGCCTCGTCACCCGCCGCCTTCGCGATGGCGAGCTCGAGCTGCCCCGACTCGACGTCGGCAGAGGTGATGCGCACCGAGACGGTGTCGCCGTAGCCGAGCCGCCCGCCGCTGGCGCTCGAGAAGCCCAGACCGTCAGGGGTCATCGACCACCCGTGGCCGGGCAGCTCGCGGGTCGAGACCATGCCGCTCACCCGTGAGCGGTCGAGGGTCACGAACACGCCCTTCGGGCCGACGCCCGTGACCCGCGCCGGGTAGACGGTGTCGCGCGCGGCGGCCGCCAGCTGGGCCATCCAGAGCGACTTGCGCATCTGGTTCTCGGCCTGCGAGGCGGTACGCGCGGCCGCGTTGATGTGACGGCACAGCGCGGCGGTCTCGGCGGCGTCGGGGAAGGACGCGACGTCGCGCCCTCCAGCCAGGAAGGCGTGGATGACCCGGTGGACCGCGAGGTCGGCGTAGCGCCGGATCGGGCTGGTGAAGTGCAGGTAACCCGCCGAGGCGAGCCCGAAGTGGTCACCGGCCGTCGGGACGTACGACGCCCGCCCGAGGAAGCCGAGCAGGACGTCCCACACCGCCGTCGCGGTGTCGTCCGCGGCGGCATCGAGCTGGGCGGACAGGGCTGCGAGGTCCAGCGGGGTGAGCGTCGCGCCGAAGCCGGGGTGGAAGCCCGACGCTGCGCAGAAGGCCTCGAGCGCCGGAGCCGCCTCGGGGCCGGGCGCCGGGTGCACCCGGAAGATGCCCGGCAGGCCCCGGTCGACGAGCCACCCGGCGACGGCCTCGTTGGCCGCCACCATCAGCCGCTCGATCAGCAGGTTGGCCGGGTTCGACGCGTAGGCCGCCACCATGGCCGCCTCGCCCTCGACCACCTCCACGGTCAGCTCCGGCTCGACGCGGCGAGCCTCGACGCCACCGCGCCGCAGCCGCTGCACGCCGAGCCGGGCCCCGGCCGTGCGCAGCCAGCGCAAGGCGTCGAGCACGTCAGGCGGGACCTCGGCAGGGGCATGCCCTGCCAGTGCCTCGGCAGCGGCCTCGTAGCTCAGGCGGGTGTTGGAGCGGATGCGCGTGGCGTAGACGTCGGCAGCGGTCACGGAACCGTCGGTCGCGATGCGCATCTCGACGGTCAGGGCGTCGCGGTCCGCATCGGGCACGAGGCTCAGCGCGTCCTCGCTCAGCTGAGCCGGGAGCATCGGCCGCGTCCAGCCGGGCAGGTAGACGCTGGTGGCGGCTCGTCGCGCCTCGGCGTCGATCGCTGTGCCAGGGCGTACGTGGGCAGCGACGTCCGCGATGTGCACGCACACCCGGATGCCGCCGTCGGCGTCTGCGGGGTAGACCGACAGCGCGTCGTCGAGGTCGCGGGAGCTCGGGCTGTCGATCGTGAAGGTGGTGAGGGTGCGCAGGTCGCGACGCGTCGCGCTCCGGCGGGCCTTGCCGTCGGCGACCGCGGCCACCTCGGCGAGGACCTCCGGCGGGTAGCCGGTCGGCAGCCGGTGGCGCACGCGCACGCGCTCGAGCAGGGCATCGGCCGCCACCGGGTCGTCCCACTCGTCGGACGGGTCGGCGGTGCTCGGTCCGGTGATGTCGGCCAGCACGGCCGCGCCGACCGGGAGGTCCTCGATGCGTCCGGTGAGCGTCCATCGCCCCGACCCCAGGTGCGGGTCGAGCCGCAGGACGAGGCCCTCCTCGACGACGCCGAACACCTCGGTGCGCACCCGCTCGACGAGGGTGGCGGCCGAGGCGGTCGCCCGGCCGTCCTGCTCGACCTCGTAGGCCACCTCGACCCGGTCGTCGGCGAGCAGGCCCTTCGTCATGGGAGGTGGCACGAAGCACGACGAGACCGTCGTCCCGTCGGGGGTGGTCACCGGCTCGTCGAGGTCGACGAAGCCGAAGCCGCGCACGTGGGGGCGGAAGACACCGGTGGGAGCGGCGGCGGGCGGGCGCGGGGCGCGGGTAGCCGGACGGGAGGAGGGCGTACGGCGGCGAGGGCGAGCGGCGGGAGCGGTCATGTCCGTCTGATCCTAGGCGTCGGCGATCAGGGAGTAGCGGGCCAGCAGGACGCCTCGGCCCCCGTCGACGAGCGACAGCAGGTCGAGCCGGCGCGGTGCCGCCAGCGCCTCGCTCAGCAGCTGCGGCGAGCTCCCGAGCAGGAGCGGGGTGAGGGTGAGGCACAGCTCGTCGAGCAGGCCCTGCCGGAGCACGGCGGCGAGCAGCGACGGCCCGCCCTCGCAGAGCAGCCGCGTCAGGCCGCGCTCGTGCAGGATGCGGACCGCGAGCCGGAGGTCGACGTCGTCGTCCCCGGCGACCACGACCTCGGTGACCTCGGCCAGCTGGGCCCGCCGGTCGGGATCGGACGCGGCGCTGGTGACGACGAGCGAGCTGCCGGTGAAGCAGCGGTCAGCCGGATCCAGGTCCAGCGAGCGGCTGACCAGCACCAGGGTCGGAGCCTCGGCCAGGCGGTGCCGCCGGCGCCACTCGCGCCCGCCCGCCCGTGGTCGCACCGGCCCGTAGCCCTCCGCGCGGGCGGTTCCGGCTCCCACGACGACGGCGTCGGAGACGGCCCGCAGGGCGTGGAACACCGCCTCGTCCGCGGGAGTCTGCAGCGGCCGGCTGCCCCCGTCGTGGGCCACGCCGCCGTCGGCGCTCAGGACGAATCCCTC
>JAOPWP010000009.1 GCA_025965615.1 Frankiales bacterium | reverse complement strand
AGGCCGCGAAGATCTCAGCCGCCCTGCGGCGCGACCTCGAGTGGCTCGTCCAGGACGGCGGGAAGGCCAAGCGCCACCTGCTCGAGGCCAACCTGCGCCTGGTCGTCTCGATCGCCAAGCGCTACCTCGGGCGGGGGATGCTCTTCCTCGACCTGATCCAGGAGGGCAACCTCGGCCTCATCCGCGCGGTCGAGAAGTTCGACTACACCAAGGGCTACAAGTTCTCGACCTACGCCACGTGGTGGATCCGCCAGGCGATCACCCGCGCCATGGCCGACCAGGCCCGCACCATCCGCATCCCGGTCCACATGGTCGAGCAGATCAACAAGCTCACCCGGGTCCAGCGCGAGATGCTCCAGGAGCTGGGCCGCGAGCCCACCCCGGAGGAGCTCGCGAAGGAGCTCGACATGACCCCCGAGAAGGTCGTCGAGATCCAGGGCTACGCGCGTGAGCCGGTCAGCCTCGAGACCACCATCGGCGACGACCAGGACTCCAGCCTCGGCGACTTCATCGAGGACGCCGACGCGCCGATCGCCGCGGAGGTCGTGTCGTACGGCCTCATGCAGGAGCAGCTCGGAGAGGTCCTGCGCACGCTGACCGACCGCGAGGCGGCGGTCGTCAAGATGCGCTTCGGCCTCGTCGACGGTCAGCCGCGCACCCTCGACGAGATCGGCCGGGAGTTCGGGCTCACCCGCGAGCGGATCCGGCAGATCGAGAGCAAGACGCTGTCGAAGCTGCGCCACCCGTCCCGGTCGCAGAAGCTCCGCGACTACCTGGACTGATCCGGCGAGCCTGCGGAGGTCAGCGTGCAGCCCCTGTCGCCCGCGGAGTTCGAGGATCACGTCGCGGACGCCCTCGACGCGCTGCCCCCGGCGCTCGTCGCCGGCTTCGACAACGTGGTGCTCGTCGTCGAGGACGAGAACGACGAGGACCCCGACCTGCTGGGGCTGTACGAGGGCATCGCCCTCACCGAGCGTGAGCACTACTCCGGGGCGCTCCCGGACCGGATCAGCCTGTACCGCATCCCGCTGTGCCTGATGGCCGAGGACCTCGACCACCTGCTGGAGGAGATCCAGGTGACGGTGGTCCACGAGTTCGCGCACCACATGGGCATCGGCGAGCAGCGGCTGCACGCCCTGGGCTGGGGCTGAGCCGGGCCTGCGCCCGAGTGATCAGACTCACCCGGTCAGAGCACCAACGGAATCTTGCGCATGAGAGGATCGTTGGCAACGCGAAGGCATCTGCTCTCCGGGTGCCCTCTCCCGGGACGTCACGCCGTCCCGCTCGACACCCCGGTGCGAGCGCGGCGTAGCCCGACCGGCAGCGCACGAGAGCAACCCCCGAGACACCACCCGCCCGCACCATCCCGTCCGACCCTGGAGCCGTGCCATGTCCGCCCCCGCCCGCCCTGCCGACGTCGCCGAGGCGTTGGTCGAGCGTTCCCGCACCGAGGGACTGCTGTCCCCCGAGCAGCTGCGCGCTGCCTTCGACGAGGCGGGCATCGGTCCTGCCGAGGCGCGCACCGTCCTGCGCCAGCTGAGCGAGCTGGGGGTCACGGTCACGGCCGGGGAACCCGCCGCCGAACGCCCGGCGCGCGCACGTCGTACGAGCAAGGCGTCGGCCGCCCGGCCGGCGAAGCGGGCCGCCGGCCCGCAGGAGACGCGTCCCGCCGGACGCACCGTGACCAGCGGTGCCCCCGCCGAGTCGCCCGTGGAGGATCACATGCCCGTCAGCACAGCCACCGCCCGCGCAGCCGCCTCGGCCGCCCCCGCTGAGGAGGACGCGCCCGCCGCGGCCAGCCGGGCCACCACCGGCAAGGCCCCCACCAAGGCCGCGCTCGCGAAGCAGGCGGCTGCAGCCGCCCGGGCGGCCAAGGCCGCCGAGGCGCCCAAGCCGGCGCGCCAGACCAAGGAGGAGGCGGCTGCGGCCGTCGCCGAGGCTGCCCTGCCTGACGGCGACACCGTGTTCGCCGAGCCGGCCGTCGCGCCGACGGTCGTGCCCGAGGAGGACAAGCCCCTCGCCCTCGACGAGCCGCCGCCCGGCATCGACCTGGTCAAGGCCTACCTGCGCGAGATCGGTCGCGTCGCGCTGCTGACCGCCGAGATGGAGGTGGACCTCGCCAAGCGCATCGAGGCGGGTCTGTTCGCCACCGAGAAGCTGCGCCAGCACACCGCGGGCGAGACCAAGGTCGCGGCCGCGATGCGCCGCGACCTGGTCGAGATCGAGCGCGACGGGCAGGTGGCCAAGCGCCACCTGCTCGAGGCCAACCTGCGCCTGGTCGTCTCGCTGGCCAAGCGCTACCAGGGTCGCGGGCTCGACCTGCTCGACCTGGTGCAGGAGGGCAACCTCGGGCTCGTCCGGGCGGTCGAGAAGTTCGACTACGCCAAGGGCTACAAGTTCTCCACCTACGCCACCTGGTGGATCCGCCAGGCGCTGCAGCGGGCGCTCGCCGACCAGGGCCGCACCATCCGCGTTCCGGTCCACATGGCCGAGCTGATCACCAAGGTGACCCGCACCCGTCGCGACCTCACGCAGTCACTCGGGCGCGAGCCGTCCTCGGCCGAGATCGGCGACCCGCTCGCCATGACGGCCGAGAAGGTCGAGGAGATCCTGCGCCACGGACGCGACACCCTGTCGCTGCAGGCCCCGGTCGGCGACGACGAGGCCGTGCTCGGTGACTTCATCACCGACACCGACTCGATCGACCCGCAGGCCGCCGTCGAGACCCAGATGCTCCACGGTCAGCTCTCCGAGGTGCTCGACAGCCTGCCGGAGCGCTCGGCGATCGTCATGCGCATGCGCTTCGGCCTCGAGGACGGCCGGCCGCGCACCCTCGACGAGGTCGGCCGCCACCTGGGCCTGACCCGTGAGCGGATCCGTCAGATCGAGCGCGACACGCTGGCCGAGATCCGCGCCGGTGGCCGGGCCGACGCCCTGCGCGAGTACGTCGCGTAACGCACGACCCGCAGACCACGGCGGCGGCCGCTCACCCTTCCGGGTGGGCGGCCGCTGCTGCGTCCGGGGAGCCGCCCCGGGTGGTCGGATCCCGGTCCGTGGGCTAGGAAGGAGCCAGAAGCACCCCCCGAACCCGAGAGGCCACCCATGAGCGAGCGCGCGTCCCGGCAGAACACCAGCTTCCCCAGCGGCGACGGGCAGGCGCACGGCTACCTGGCCCTCCCGGAGTCCGGTTCCGGCCCGGGGATCCTCGTCATCCAGGAGTGGTGGGGCCTCACCGACCACATCGCCGAGGTGGCCGACCGCCTGGCGGCAGAGGGGTTCGTCGCCCTCGCCCCGGACCTGTTCGGTGGCACGACCACGCACGACGCAGCCGAAGCCGGGCAGCTCATGCAGCAGCTGCCCGTGGACCGGGCCGCTCGCGACCTGAGCGGCGCCGTGGACTTCCTGCTCGCCTCCGAGGCCGTCACGAGCAGCACCGTCGGCGCAGTCGGGTTCTGCATGGGTGGCGGCTTCGTGCTGCTGCTGGCGGCGCAGCAGGGGTCGCGGGTGAGCGCGGCAGTGCCCTTCTACGGCGTGGGCCCGGCTGTCCCCTCGACCTACGAGTCGCTCACCGCCGCCGTGCAGGGTCACTACGGGGAGCAGGACCCCTCCTACCCCGTCGCCGAGGCACGACGGCTGGAGCAGCAGATCCGGGACGAGTCCGGCGCGAAGGTGGAGTTCTTCTACTACGAGGCCGGTCACGCGTTCCACAACGACGCGAACGGCCTCGGCACCTACTCGGCTCCGGATGCTGCGTTGGCCTGGGACCGCACCGTGGCATTCCTGCGCGCCACGGTCGCCTGACCTCCGGCTCCCTGCGCCGGCACGGTGACGTCGAGAGGGGTCCCGGCCCCGGGGTGCGGCACCCGGCGGCCCAGGGCGAGGCTCACGACGGCGCAGGCCAGGCAGACGAGCAGAATGGCGACGTACGCCCGGTCGAAGGCAGCCAGGGCCTGCGCGGGAGCGGGCTCCCCCAGCACCGCGACCAGCCCGGCGACCCCGAGCACCGCTCCGAGCTGACGGGCCGTCGCCCCGACGGCTGAACCTGCGCCGAACTGGGCCTGCGGCAGAGCCTGTGTCCCCGCAGCGCCGAGGGCCGAGAAGGCGAAGCCGATGGCCAGGCCGGCGAGCACCGACCCGGGCAGGAACTCCACGAGCCAGGCCGGTTCTCCCCCCATGCGCAGGAAGCACAGCTGCGCCGCGACCATGGACAGGGCCCCCGGGACCACGACGAGCCGGTAGCCGTAGCGGTCGGCGAGGCGTCCCGCGATCGGCGCGGACACCGCGGCGACCAGGGGCGCCGGCACGATCGCGACTGCCGTACGCAGGATCGAGTAGTCCCAGACCGACGTCAGGAACAGGACGTTGCACAGGATCAGGGCGAAGAACGCGGCGCCGAACAGCAGGGTGCCGGCCGTCGCGGCGGAGAACGACCGCACGCGGAACAGCCGCACCGGCAGGACCGGTGCCGGGTGCCGCAACGCCCTCAGCACCAGCACCTTCCCGGCTTCTCCCCCGCGCCCGAGATCCGCGCCGCGCGCCGGGCCGAGACGCTCGGGCACGTGGTGCGCGCCGCCCAGGACTGCCTGACCGCAGGGACGCTGGTCGCCCCTGACGCGATCCACGTCGCCCGGACCTGCTGGGTCACGATGCACGGGCTGTGCTCGCTCGAGGTGGCCGGACTGCTGTCCGTCGACGACGAGGACGCCTTCGCCGACGCGCTGATCCACGGCATCGTCGACCAGGTCACCCCGCCCGGACGGCCAGGTTGAGCTGTCGGACCCCGCCGGCTCGCCCGCTACTCGGCGCGGACCCAGCCGCCGGAGCTCTTGGCCTTCTTGGCCGCCGGAGCAGCCTTGGCGCCTGCAGGCTCGGGAGCGCCTGCCGACCCGCCGGCCTGGGCCAGCCACTGGCGCTGCGTGGTGAGCGCGGCCTCCAGCTCGGCGGTCGGACGACCCGCCGCCTTCGCCCGCTCGAGCTTCACCTCGAGCTCGGCGACCTTCTCGCGCAGCCGGACGGTGAAGGGCGACTCCTCCTGGCGCTGGCGCCCGGCCTCGCCGGCTGAGCGGATCTTGTCCTCGACGGCCCCCATGCGGTCCTCGAGCGAGCGCATCACGTCGCGGGGGACCTTGCCGGCGCTCTCCCAGCGCTCCTGCAGGGTGCGCAGCCGGGCCTTGGCCTTGTCGAGTCCCTGTGCCGGATCGAGCGTCTCGGCCTCGGTGAGGATCTCCTCCTTGACCTTCTGGTTGCCGCGGAGCTCCTCGTCCTGGACGGAGAAGTGGGCGTTGCGCGCCGTGAAGAACGCGTCCTGCGCCGCCTTGAAGCGGTTCCAGAGGTCGTCCTCCACGCCTCGCGGCGCGCGCCCCGCCGTCTTCCAGTCACTCATCAGCTGCTTGTACCGGCTCGCCGTCGCACCCCACTCCGTGGAGCCGGTGAGCGACTCGGCCTCGAGCAGGATCTTCTCCTTGCGCTCCTGCGACACGCCCCGCTGCTGCTCGAGCGCGGCGAAGTGGGCCGTGCGTCGCTCGGTGAAGCGCTTGCGGGCGGCTGCCACGCGCTGCCACAGCTCGTCCTCGGCCTTGCGCTCGAGGTGCGGGAGCCGCTTCCAGTCGTCGCCGATCGTGCGCAGGCGCTCGCCGCTGGTCTTCCACTCCGAGCTGCCGGACAGCTGCTCGGCCTCCTCGGCGAGCACGGCCTTGGCCTGTGCGGCCTGCGCCCTGGCCTCGGCCTTCTTGGCCTTGCCCGCCTCGACGGCCTCGGCGGTCTTCTCGAGCAGGACGTCGACCCGTCGCTCGAGCGCGGCCAGGTCGCCCACGGCCGGGGCGGTCGGGAGCGTGGTCTTGAGGCGCTGCGCCGCGGACGCGACCTGCTGGGGCTCACCGACGCCGGTACGCAGCCGCTGCTCCAGCAGCGCCACCTCGGTCGAGAGGACCTCGAAGCGCCGGCCGAAGTGGGCCAGGCCCTCCTCGGGGGTCCCGGCCTGCCAGGAGCCGACGGCCCGCTCACCGTCAGCCAGTCGTACGTAGACGGTGCCCTCGTCGTCGATCCGGCCCCACTCGCTCATGCTGTCCTGCTCTCGGTGTCGCGGAGCGCCCGTACGGCGCGCCTCTGCGGCCCGGTACCGGGACGCGTCGGACACCATCCTCGCCGATCCCGCGACGGGCCGGATCGATCGGCTCGGGGTGAGCGGGAACCGGCGGGGTAGTCGCGCGTCATGACCGCAGACCTGACCTGGATCGGCACCGCCACGACGCTGGTGCGCTACGGCGGCTTCACGCTGCTCACCGATCCGAATTTCCTGCACCGGGGCGAGCGGGCCTACCTCGGGAAGGGCCTGTGGTCCACGCGCCGGACCGAGCCCTCCCTGCAGCTCTCGGAGCTGCCGCCGCTCGACGCGGTGGTGCTCTCCCACCTGCACGGGGACCACTTCGACCGCCGGGCCCGGCGCTCGCTCGACCGCAGCACCCTCGTCATCACGACGCGGGCAGCCGCCCGCAAGCTGCGGCTGCGGGGGTTTGAGAACGCCGTGGCACTGAGCACCTGGGAGAGCCACCAGCTGCGCAAGCCGGACGGCAGCACGCTCACCGTGACGGCGATGCCCGGGCAGCACGCCCCGGGGCCGCTTCGGGCGGCGCTCCCCCCTGTCATGGGCAGCGTGCTCGCGTTCGCGCCTGCCGCCGACCCCGCGCTGTCGGTCTACGTCACGGGGGACACCCTCGTCCATGAGGACCTGGCCGAGGTGCCCCTCCGTCACCCTGACCTCGACGTCGGCCTGTGGCACCTCGGCGGCACCCGGATCCCGGCCGGCTGGCGGTTCGGGCCGCTCGTGACCATGGACGCCCAGCAGGGCGCGGACCTGCTGGCGATGGTGCGGCCGGCCCGCACGATCCCCATCCACCACGGTGACTACGGCGTCTTCGCCAGCCCGGTGGAGGACTTCCTGGCCGAGGTCGCCCGCCGCGGCCTGCCCGGCGTACGGCCCGTCGCGCGGGGCGAGTCCGTGCCCCTGCCGCCTCCCTGACCGGCCCTGTCGGTGCCCTCTGGCAGGGTCATCGCATGACGGGTCTCGGCATGGCAGGTGGCGCATGACGGTCAGCGGCACGGCGGGCGCCGCGGCGGGGACCGCCGTCGCGCGCGAGGAGGCCGAAGGGCACCTGCGCGCGCTGGCCGGCGAGTCGGCCACCTTGCGGGACGACCAGTGGACCGCGATCGAGGCCCTCGTGACGCAGCGACGGCGCGCCCTGGTCGTCCAGCGCACGGGGTGGGGCAAGTCGGCGGTCTACTTCGTCGCGACGGCGCTGCTTCGGGCGCGGGGAGCCGGGCCGACGGTCATCGTCAGCCCGCTGCTCGCCCTGATGCGCAACCAGATCGCAGCGGCGGAACGAGCCGGCATCCGGGCCGTCACGGTCAACTCGAGCAACGCCGACGACTGGCAGAGCGTCTACGCCGACGTCGAGGCCGGCGCGGTCGACGTGCTGCTGGTCAGCCCCGAGCGGCTCAACAACCCTGGCTTCCGCGACGCGGTGCTGCCCCGGCTCGCCGCGAGCGCCGGGCTCCTGGTGGTCGACGAAGCGCACTGCATCTCCGACTGGGGTCACGACTTCCGGCCCGACTACCGCCGCATCCGCACCCTGCTGGCCGAGCTCCCGGCCGGGACCCCGGTGCTCGCGACCACAGCCACGGCCAACGCGCGGGTCGTGGCCGACGTCGCGGACCAGCTGTCCAGCGGCGACGCGACGCTCGTGCTGCGGGGGGCCCTCGACCGCGGTTCCCTGCACCTGTCGGTGCTCGCCCTGCCCAGTGCTGCCCACCGCTGGGCGTGGCTCGCCGACCACCTCCCCGACCTGCCGGGGAGCGGCATCGTCTACTGCCTGACGGTCGCCGCGACGGACGAGGTCGCGGCCTTCCTGCGCTCGAGGGGCCTGCCGGCCGCCGCCTACTCCGGCCGCACCGACGACGCCGAGCGCCGGCAGGCGGAGGACGACCTGCTGGCGAACCGGATCAAGGTCCTCGTGGCCACCAGCGCCCTCGGCATGGGCTTCGACAAGCCCGATCTCGGGGTCGTGGTGCACCTCGGGGCCCCGCAGTCCCCCAGCGCCTACGACCAGCAGGTCGGTCGCGCCGGTCGCGGTGTGCTGCGGGCCGAGGTCGTCCTGCTGCCGGGAGCCGAGGACGAGGCGATCTGGCGCTACTTCGCCTCGCTCGGCTTTCCTCCCGAGGACCAGGTCCGCCAGGTCCTCGCTGTGCTCGAGGCCGCCGGCAAGCCCCTGTCGACAGCGGCGCTCGAGGCGCACGTGGAGCTCCGCCGGACCCGGCTCGAGACCCTGCTCAAGGTGCTCGACGTGGACGGCGCGGTGAAGCGGGTCAGCGGCGGGTGGACCTTCACCGGCCAGCCCTGGGTCTACGACGCCGAGCGCTACGAGCGGGTCTCGTAGGACCGCCGGGCCGAGCAGCAGGCGATGCGCGACTACGCCGCCGAACCGGCTTGTCGCATGCTGTTCCTGCGACGCCAGCTCGACGACCCCGAGGTCGTCGACGGGACCGCGCGGGAGTGCGGCCGGTGCGACCGGTGCGGCGGAGCCGCGTGGCCCGCCGAGGTCTCTTCCAGCGCCCTCGAGGCGGCCCAGAGCGCGCTCGGCCGGCCGGGGGTGGAGCTCGACCCCCGCCGGATGTGGCCCACCGGTATGTCCGCCGCCGGGGTGCCGCTCTCGGGGCGCATCCCCGCCGACCGGCAGGCCGAGAGCGGCCGGGCCCTCGGCCGCCTGTCCGACGTCGGCTGGGGCACCCGGCTGCGAGCCCTGCTCGACGGAACGGCACCGGACGGGCCGGTGCCGGACGACGTGCTGGGCGCCGTCGTCGAGGTGCTGAAGGGCTGGGAGTGGCACACCCGGCCGGCCACCGTGGTGTGGATCCCCTCGCGCTCGCGACCCCAGCTGGTCCAGAGCCTCGCGACGCGCCTCGCCCAGGTCGGCCGCCTCACCCTGCTCGGGCCGCTGGAACGCGTGCGCGAGACTTCCCCGGGCACCGGTCGCAGCAACAGCGCGCAGCGACTGCGCGCCGTGCACGGCGCCTTCGCCGTCCCCGGTCCGATGGTCTTCGACGGTGCGCCCCTGCTGCTGGTCGACGACCGGATCGACACCGGCTGGACGATCACCGAGGCGACGCGCGTGCTGCGTGAGCGCGGGGCGGGTGCCGTGCTGCCGCTCGTGCTGGCCGTGGACGGCTGACCGCAGCCCCCGCTGCGGCGCCTACGCTCAGCGGCATGACGACGTGGCGCCCCCGACAGCTGGCTCAGCAGACCGGGAGGACGTTCGTCATCACCGGCGCCAACAGCGGCATCGGCCTCGAGGCGAGCCGTGACCTCGTGGAGCGCGGCGCCCACGTCGTGATGGCCGTCCGCGACGTCGAGAAGGGCGAGCAGGCCAGGGCCACCCTGTCCGGTCCCGGCCGGGCGAGCGTCGTCCACCTCGACCTCACCGACCTCGACACGGTGCAGACCTTCGCGAAGACGGTCTCGACCGAGCATTCCGGGCTGGCTGCGCTCGTCTGCAACGCCGGCGTGATGGGCGGGCCCTACCTCCTGACGGTCCAGGGCTTCGAGCGCCAGATGGCGACCAACCACCTCGGGCATGCGGCGCTGGTGACCGCCCTGTGGCCACTCCTGCACAGCGTGGGTGGCCGGGTCGTCGTGGTGTCGAGCATCGCTGCGCGCCGTGGCCGCCTGTCCGCGACGACCACGCGCGACGAGCTCGTGGAGCCGGGGTCTGCCTACGACGGCAAGCAGGTCTACAGCAACACCAAGCAGGCCAACCTGCTGTTCTCGCAGGAGCTGCACCGCCGGGCCAGCGCCGCCGGTTCCCCGGTGAGCTCGGTCGCCGTCCATCCCGGCGTCAGCGCGACCAACCTGTTCACCCGCCAGCTGGCGGAGGCCGGATCGGTCCTCGCCCCGGTGTCCAAGGTGCTCACCAAGGTGGCGCTGCAGTCGGCGTCGGCGGGGGCACTGCCCACCCTGCGCGCGCTCGACCACAGCACCCCGAGCGGCGCCTTCCTCGGCCCGGCCAGGTTCGGCCAGCTGCGCGGCCGACCCGAGCTGCTGGACGTCTACGCGTCCGGCAAGGACCCGGCCGTGGCCGCACGGCTGTGGGAGCTCACCGCGGACGTGCTCGGCTACCCGCTCCCGGTCTGAGCCGTGGAGGCTGCGCTGCTCGGGCTCGTCATGGTGATCGGCCTGTTCGGAGTGCTCATCCCCCTGCTGCCCGGCACGGCCCTCGTGCTCGCCGCCGGCATCGCCTGGGCCGTGCTCGTCGTCGAGGACGGCTCCGGCCGGTGGGTCGTCGTGGCGATCATGACGGCGCTGTTCCTGGCCGGTCTGGTGGCGAAGTACGCCCTGCCAGGCAAGCGGCTCTCGGGTCAGCTCCCCCGGACCACCCTGCTGCTCGGAGGCCTGGGGGCGCTGGTCGGCTTTCTCGTGCTCCCCCCGCTCGGCCTGCTGATCGGCGGCGTGGCCGGCGTCTACCTCGCCGAGGCGCGGCGCCACGGCCCCGGTGCGCAGGCCCGACGCTCCACCGTTCAGGTCCTCCAGGCCGTGGGCCTGAGCATCCTGGCCGAGCTGACGGCCGGGGTGCTGATGGTCGGCACCTGGCTGGTCGGCGTCCTGGCCGTCTGAGGCTCCGGCGGAGCCGCGCCAGGAACACGACCGCGACGCACCGGCGTTACTCCAGGCATGAGAGTCGAGATCTGGTCAGACGTCGTGTGCCCGTGGTGCTACATCGGAAAGCGGCGCTTCGAGCAGGCCCTTGCGGCGTTCCCGCACGCCGACTCGGTGGAGGTCGTGTGGCGCTCCTTCGAGCTCGACGCGCAGGCACCCGCTGAGCCCGTAGGGAACTACGCGGTCCGGTTGGCCGAGAAGTACGGCTGCTCGCTGGAGCGGGCTCAGGAGATGCTGGACACCATGACGGCCGCCGGAGCCGAGGACGGCCTCGACCTGCGCTTCGACATCGCCCTGGGCGGCAACACCTTCGACGCCCACCGGCTCCTGCACTGGGCCGGCGAACGCGGGCTGCAAGGCGACCTCAAGGAGCGCCTGCTGCGCGCGACCTTTCACGAGGGCGAGCCGATCGGGGACCGGGCGGCCCTCGTGCGCCTGGCCGCCGAGGTCGGGCTCGACGCCGTCGAGGCCTCCCAGGTCCTCAGCTCCGACCGCTACTCCGCTGCTGTGCGAAGCGATCAGGCGCAGGCGCAGGCCTACGGCATCAGCGGCGTCCCGTTCTTCGTGGTCGACGAGAAGTTCGGCGTCTCAGGTGCCCAGCCGGCCGACGTGCTGCGCCAGGTGCTCGAGCAGGCCTGGGCCGACCGGCCGGTGCAGCTGGTGACCACCGGCGCGGCGGCTCCCGGTTGCGACGGCGACGCCTGCAGCACCTGAGCCGGCGCGTCAGGGCCGTCCTGCCCGGGCAGGGCTCCCGGGTGACCCGGGCCCCTCTCTCCACCGCTGGCGCCGTGCGGGCCACCCGGCTGCTCTGCCTGCCCGTGGGGGCTGCGCTGCTGGCCGCGGAGGGAGCCGCACGCCGCCTGGCCGGACAGGACCGGGCTGAGGTCGCGGCGGACCTCCGCACCCGCAACGCCGCTCGGACCCGTCGGGTCCTCGGCGAGCTGAAGGGGGGCGCGCTCAAGGCCGGGCAGCTGCTCTCGACCGTCGAGGCCCTGTTCCCGCAGGACCCCGAGTCGACGTGGCGCGAGGCCCTGACCGGCCTGCAGGAGGCGAACGAGGCCCTGCCGTTCGCCGATGTCGAGCCGGTGCTCGCAGCCGAGCTCGGTCCCGGGTGGCGCGAGCTGTTCGGCTCCTTCACCGAGCAGGCCGTCGCCGCGGCCTCGATCGGGCAGGTCCACCGCGCGACCTGGGCCGACGGCCGCGACGTTGCGGTCAAGGTGCAGTACCCCGGGGTCCGGGAGGCCCTGACCGCTGACGTGCGCACCCTGTCGCTCATGTCGCGGGGAGCAGCACTCGTGGCTCGCGGACTGGCCCTGCCACCCCTCGTGGCCGAGCTGCGTGACCGGCTCACCGAGGAGCTCGACTACGAGCACGAGGCCCGCACCCAGGCGCGCTTCGCCACGGCCTACGCCGACGACCCTGACGTGCTGGTGCCCTGCGTCGTACGCGCCTGGCCCCGGGTGCTGGTGATGGACTGGATCGAGGGGACCCCCCTGTCGACGGTCGCCCGCGACGGTACCCAGGCGGAGCGCGACGCGGCGGCCGGGCACTACCAGCGCTTCCTCGTCAGCGGCCCCGCCCGGGCCGGGCTGCTCCACACCGACCCCCACCCGGGCAACTTCCGCATGCTCCCGGACGGGCGCCTCGGCGTGCTCGACTTCGGCTCGTCCCTCGAGCTGCCCCAGATGCCCCCCACCTTCGGGCGCCTGATCCGCGCGCTGCTCGAGGACGACCCGGGTCAGGTGCTGGAGCGCCTGCGCGCTGCGGGGTTCGTACGGCCGGGGGTCGACATCGACGTCGCCAAGCTCGTCGACTACATGGCGCCGTTCTCCGTACCGGCCCGGCACGAGGCGTTCACCTTCAGCAGGGAGTGGCTGCGGGGCGAGTTCGCCCGGGTCAACGACCCGCGCAGCCCGGAGTTCGGCGTGGCGCTGAAGCTCGACCTGCCGGCTGAGCACCTGTTCACCCACCGGGTGTGGCTCGGCATGGTCGGGGTGCTGTGCCAGCTGGAGGCGACGGTGCCGGTGCGGCCGGTCCTCTCGCGGTGGCTTCCTGGGTTCGGGGCTGGGTAGGCGACGATCCGTGCGCCTGCCCTTCCCCGGTCCGCTCGACCTCGCCCACGCCGTGCAGGACGTCGCGACAGCCGCGACCTCGCTCGGTCGCGCCGCCTCCGGGGCGATCGCCCTCGTGCCCCGCCTCGAGTCGTCGATCGGCCGCGTCGACGGCCTGCTCGACCGTGCGGAGAGCGCGATCACCGGCCTGGAGCTCGTCTCCGCCCGGGCCGACGCGGCCCTGTCCGACGTGGACGCCATCGTGGTCGGGGCGCGCGGCTCCGTCCGGCGCATCGACGCGGTCGTCGACGCGGCAGGTCGGTCCGTGACCCGCGTGGACGCGGTGGTCCAGGACGCCGGCGCCTCGGTCACCCGCGTCGACACCGTCGTCACCGACGCCGCGACCTCCGTCACCCGCGTCGACACCGTCGTCACCCACGCCGCGACCTCCGTCACCCGCGTGGATGAGGTCGTCGACGCAGCAGGTCGCTCGGTGATCGGCGTCGATGCTGTCGTGGAGACAGCCTCCGGATCCGTCGCCCGAGTCGACGGGACGGTGGGGCGGGCCGGCGGCCTGGTCGACCGGGCCGACCAGCTGCTCGCTCGGGCGCACGGGCCGATCGAGCAGCTGATGCCGGCTCTCACGAGGATGGCGGAGACCCTGGACCCCAGCGAGGTCGACGCGGCGATCCTGCTCATCGACCGCCTGCCGGAGCTCCTCGCGGCCGTCGACTCCGACGTCCTGCCCCTGATGCGGCAGCTGGGCACGGTTGCGCCGGAGCTGCACGAGATGCTGCGCCTGGTCGAGGACCTGCACAACATGGTCGCCGGGCTGCCGGGCATCGGCCGGTTGCGCAAGCGCGGCGAGCAGGAGGCCGACGGCTGAGCGACGCCTGCCACGGGCGGGGCCGGAGGGTGCGAGCCGCTCCGACCTCCGTGCGGGGGCCGGCCACCGGCCTGGAGGCCGGTGGACCGCTGCTCGCGCCCGTGAGAGGGGCGACCTCGGTGGCCCCGGTCTGGGCCCGACAGCCGCTGCGTGGACCGGGTCCGACGCCTCACGCGCCGGCGAGCCTCCGCAGCGCCTTGCGGTCGGTCTTCCCCACCGACGTCAACGGCACGGTCTCGACGACGTGCACCTCACGGGGCCGCTTGTGCTTGGCGAGCGAGCCGGCACACCAGTCGAGCAGCACCTGTGCCGGGTCGAGCTCCGGCGCGACACCCGCGTCCTCCCGGAGGGCGACGTAGGCGACGACCTCCTCGCCGTACACGTCGTCCGGACGGCCGACCACTGCCGCCGACGCCACCAGCGGGTGCGCCAGCAGGGCGTCCTCCACGTCGCGCGGGTAGACGTTGAAGCCGCCGCGGATGATCAGGTCCTTGAGCCGGTCCACGACGTAGAGGTAGCCGTCCTCGTCGAGGTGGCCGACGTCGCCGGTGTGCATCCACCCGTCGACCACGACCTGCCGGGTCGCGGCCTCGTCACGCCAGTAGCCGCTCATCACGCCCGGCGAGCGCACGCACACCTCGCCGTCGCTCCCGACCGGCAGGACCTCGCCCAGCTCGTCCTCGATCCGCACCTCGACCCCCGGCAGGGGCAGGCCGACGCTGCCGGAGCGCGGTGCGGAGTACGGGTTCATCGTGGCCGTCGAGGTGAGCTCGGTGCAGCCGTAGCCGTCGCAGACGCGGACGTCGCCGACCCGGCGCTCGAACTCCTCGCGCACGGCCACCGACAGCGGCGCGCCACCCGTGGTCACGTAGCGCAGCGACGACAGGTCGGCGGACTCGAGGTCCGCACGCAGCAGCAGCTGCAGCATCGACGGCACCACCGCCCCGGCCTGCGGTCGCAGGTCGGCCACCATCTCCAGCCACTGCGCGGGGTCGAAGCGGCGCTGGAGCGCGACGAAGCCCGGCTCCGACATCTGCTGCCGCGTGACCGCGTTGAGCAGGCCGTACACGTGGGACAGCGGGAGCGGCAGCAGCAGGTCGACAGCGCCCGACTGCGAGAACACCTGCGCCCGCGCCGAGGCGATCTGCTCCAGCCCCCCGTGGCTGAGCATGACGCCCTTGGCGCGGCCGGTGGTGCCGCCCGTGTAGAGCAGGGCCGCGAGGTCGGTGTCGTCCCGCGGCACGAGCGGGCCGGGGTCAGCGGACTCGAGCTCGTCGAGCAGCAGGTCCGAGGCGACGTCAGACGCGGGTGCGGCGAGGGCGATGCGCA
>JAOPWP010000005.1 GCA_025965615.1 Frankiales bacterium | reverse complement strand
GCGAGCGCGCTCGAGGCGGCTGCCCGCAGGGCCCTCGACGCCGGGGCCGAAGGCCGCGAGGAGTGCGAGAACGACCTGTCACGGGCGTTGCGGGCGGCCCTGCCGCTCCTGCCGGACGGCTCGGAGGTGAGCGAGCTCGAGACGGCCAGCACCCGGGTGGTGCTGGCCAGGTCGTTCCACAACGCGGCGGTGCGTGACACGCGCAGCATCCGGCTGCGCCGCATCCCCCGCGCCCTGCGCCTCGCGGGCCACCGTGCGCTTCCCCAGTACTTCGAGATCGACGACACGAGTGCTCCTGCCGCTGTGCGTCTTCCGCCATCCTCGAGCCCGAGGGCCCCTAGGATCGCTCCACGTGACTGACCGCCACCGCCCGTCCGCCGGGCCACGAACCCCCGTCGTACGTGCGCCCCGGAAGGTCCGCCCGGACCGGCGCCTCCTGCGCGGGGTGGCTGTGCTCGCGCTGGGCATCCTGCTCACGGCCTGCGGTGGTGACGCCCGAGGCGATGCGACCCCGTCCCCGAGCCCCAGCCCCAGCCCGAGTCCGAGCCCCAGTCCGTCCCCTCCGCCGCCTCCGCCGCCCGCGCCGGCACCCACCGACCCGTTCACCGGGGCCGCCACCGCTCCGGCCGGCCCGGTCGTCGCCGTCAAGATCGACAACTCGCCCCTGGCCCGGCCGTACCTGCGTGGCCTCGAGGAGGCGTCGCTGGTCTACCAGGAGGTGATGGAGGGCGGTGCGACCCGCTTCCTGGCGATCTACTCGCCGGCGACCGGCACCGAGGTCGGTCCCATCCGCAGCGTTCGCGAGGCCGACGTCGAGCTCCTGGCGCAGTTCGGCAAGATCGCCCTCGGGTCCTCAGGGGGGAACGCCGGGGTGCTGGCGACGATGAACCAGGCCGCCGAGGCCGGACGGATCCTGGACGCGAACTACGACGTGGCGCCGGAGGCCTACCGCAAGGGGGAGCGCCGCAAGGACGCGTACAACTTCTTCAGCTCGCCAGCCCTCATCGACTCGGTGCGCCCCGGAGGCAGCGCCGGCAAGGACATCGGGCTGCGCTTCGGCCCGGCACCGCCTGGCGCGCAGGCCGCCGGCCGGGCCAGCGTGCGCTTCTCGGACATCTCCAGGGTCACGGTGGAGTTCGACCCGGGCACCGGGCGCTACACCGTGCTGCAGGACGGGGACGCGATGACCGGGTTCGCCCCGGTCAACGTCGTCGTCCAGCACGTGGAGGTCCGCGGCAGCGGCTACGTCGACGTCGTGGGGAACGTCACCCCCTACACCGCCACCGTCGGTCAGGGCGCCGCGACCGTCCTGCGCGGCGGGGTGCTGCTGCCTGGGGCGTGGACCCGCCCGGCCCCCGAGGCGGGGACGCGGCTGGTGGACGCGGCGCAGGTCGACCTGCCGCTCGCTCCAGGCCCCACGCTGTTCCTGCTCGTCCCGGCCGGGGCCGCGCTCGAGATCGGTTGACCAGGGGCTGCTGACCTAGGCTGGGAGGGCAGCCCGACCCCGGGAGGGCTGCCCGAGACGGCCGCCGCACGGCGCGCCCTGACAGCGAGGAAACACGCCATGTCCGCCGACCCGAGCTCCCCGACCCCTGCCGACAGCCCCCGCGTGGGGACCTCCGGGGTCAAGCGCGGCATGGCCGAGATGCTCAAGGGCGGCGTCATCATGGACGTCGTCGACGCCGACCAGGCGCGCATCGCCGAGGACGCCGGGGCCGTCGCGGTCATGGCGCTCGAGCGCGTGCCCGCCGACATCCGGCGTGACGGCGGCGTCGCCCGCATGAGCGACCCCGACATGATCGACGGCATCCAGGCAGCCGTGTCCGTACCGGTGATGGCCAAGGCCCGGATCGGCCACTTCGTCGAGGCCCAGGTCCTGCAGGCGATCGGCGTCGACTACATCGACGAGTCCGAGGTCCTGACCCCGGCCGACTACGCCCACCACATCGACAAGCGCGCCTTCACCGTGCCCTTCGTCTGCGGCGCCACGAACCTCGGGGAGGCCCTGCGCCGCATCTCGGAGGGCGCCGCCATGATCCGGTCCAAGGGCGAGGCGGGCACGGGCGACGTCTCCCAGGCGACGACGCACATCCGCACGATCCTGGGCGAGATCAAGCGACTGACGATCATGGACGAGTCCGAGCTGTACGCCGCGGCCAAGCTCATGGCCGCGCCGATCGACCTCGTCCGCGAGACCGCCGAGCTGGGCCGCCTGCCTGTCGTGCTGTTCACGGCCGGCGGCGTCGCCACCCCTGCAGACGCCGCGATGATGATGCAGCTCGGCGCCGACGGGGTGTTCATCGGCTCGGGCATCTTCAAGAGCGGCGACCCGGCCCAGCGCGCCCGTGCCTGCGTCGAGGCGACCGCGTACTTCACCGACGCCGAGCGGATCGCGAAGGTCAGTCGCGGGCTCGGCGAGGCCATGGTCGGCATCGCTGCGGACAGCCTCGGCGCGGGCGAGCTGCTGGCGCAGCGCGGCTGGTGAGCCGCGGCGGGCCGGGTCGCGGGGCTGCCCCCCGCGTCGGCGTGCTGGCCCTGCAGGGCGATGTCCGCGAGCACGACCGGGCCCTGCGCGCAGCGGGAGCGGATCCTGTTCCCGTCCGCCGGGTCGAGGACCTCGCCGGACTGGACGGCCTCGTCCTTCCCGGCGGGGAGTCCACGGCGATCAGCCGGCTGCTGACCGTCTTCGACCTGTTCGAGCCGCTCTCGCAGGCGGTCTCCTCCGGCCTTCCCGTCTACGGCTCGTGCGCAGGCATGATCCTGCTCGCCGGGGAGGTGCTCGACGGGCGACCCGACCAGCGCAGCCTCGGCGGGCTCGACGTGACGGTGCGCAGGAACGCCTTCGGGCGCCAGGTCGACTCGTTCGAGACCGACCTCGCCTTCGAGGGGGTCGGCTCGGTCCACGCGGTGTTCATCCGCGCCCCGTGGGTCGAGCGGGCGGGAGAGTCGGTGCAGGTCCTCGCCCGGGTCCCAGCCACCGACGCGGGGGCCTCGCCCGCCGCGGGTAGGGTCGTGGCCGTCCGTCAGGGCCCCGTCCTGGCGACCTCCTTCCACCCGGAGCTGACCGGCGACGGCCGGGTGCACGCCCTGTTCGTCGACATGATCCAGGAGGCGCGCGGATGAGCGGCCACTCCAAGTGGGCGACGACCAAGCACAAGAAGGCCGTCGTCGACGCCAAGCGCGGCAAGCTCTTCGCCAAGCTGATCAAGTCGATCGAGGTCGCGGCCCGGACGGGTGGTGGCGACCCGTCCGGCAACCCGACCCTGGCCGACGCCATCACGGGGGCCAAGCGGCAGTCCGTGCCCGCCGACAACATCGACCGCGCCATCAAGCGGGGCAGCGGCGAGCTCGGTGACGCGGCCGCCTACGAGGAGATCATGTACGAGGCCTACGCGCAGGGCGGCGTGGCTGTCCTGGTGGAGTGCCTCACCGACAACCGCAACCGGGCCGCCGCCGAGGTCCGCACCGCGATCACCCGCAACGGTGGCACGCCGGCCGACCCCGGGTCGGTGTCGTACCTGTTCGCCCGCAAGGGCATCGTGCTCGTCGCGAAGACCGGGAAGCTCACCGAGGACGACGTGCTGATGGCGGTCCTCGACGCGGGAGCCGAGGACGTCAACGACCTGGGCGAGGCCTTCGAGGTCGTCTGCGGCGCGACCGACACCCACGCCGTACGCCTGGCCTGCACCGACGCCGGCTTCGAGATCGAGTCGGCCGACATCGCGTGGCTCCCGAGCCTGTCCGTGCCGCTCGAGGACGACGTGGCGGTCAAGGTCCTGCGGCTCGTCGACGCCCACGAGGACCTCGACGACGTACATAACGTCTGGGCCAACTTAGACGTGAGCGACGAAGCACTCCAGCAGGTCGGCTGACCCCTCCGGCCCCGGTGACATCCACCGCACCACGCAGCTGTGGCT
>JAOPWP010000278.1 GCA_025965615.1 Frankiales bacterium | reverse complement strand
CGGCTGGACGCGCGCGAGGACCCGGCGGGCCACCCGGCCCACCGGCCTGAGCAGGCGCAGCAGCAGCCACAGGCCGAGCCGGTCCCACAGGCGGACGACGAGCCGCCAGGCGGGCGCGAGGAGCCTGCGCAGCAGCCGGCCGAGCGGTCCGAGCACCCGCAGCACCGCCCGCCAGGACGCCTTCGCCGCTCGCACGACGGCCCGCCCGGTGGCGTCCGCTGCGCGCTCGTAGCCCTCCAGGACGCGCACACCGCCCTGTCCGGCCGCCCGGAGCAGCAGGACGCCCACGGCGAGCAGCCAGACGAACGGGCGCAGCGGGCGGCGTAGGTCATGCGTCCCGGCCGCGGCGACCGCTCTGACGTCCGCCGGCCGCACGGCGCGAAGGCCCTCGACGGCGTAGCCGGGATCGACGTCCCATGCCTCGAGGGTGTCCACGGCCTCGGCTCAGACGACCGTCAGCGGGAGCAGGGTCTTGCCGGTGGGGCCGATCTGGATCTCGGTCCCCAGTTGCGGGCAGACGCCGCAGTCGAAGCAGGGGATCCAGCGGCAGTCGTCGAGGTCCTGCTCGGCGAGCGCGTCCTGCCAGTCCGACCAGAGCCACTCCTTGTCGAGCCCGGAGTCGAGGTGGTCCCACGGGAGCACCTCGGCCTCGCCGCGCTCGCGGGTGGTGTACCAGGCCAGGTCGACGCCGTACGGCTGGAGCTCCTCGGCAGCGGCGCGGGCCCACCGGTCGTAGGAGAAGTGCTCGGACCAGCCGTCGAACTTGCCGCCGTCGCGCCAGACCCGCTCGAGGACCCGACCCACCCGCCGGTCGCCGCGCGACAGCAGTCCTTCGACGATGCCGGGCTTGCCGTCGTGGTAGCGGTAGCCGATCGCCTTCGCCGTGGAGCGGTCGCTGTTGATCGCGTCCCGGAGCAGCTTGAGCCGCCGGTCGGTCGTCTCGGCGTCGAGCTGGCCCGCCCACTGGAACGGGGTGTGGGCCTTCGGGACGAAGCCGCCGATGCTCACGGTGCAGCGGACGTCGCGGGTGCCGGTGATGGAGCGCCCAGCCCGGATCACCTCGCGGGCCATGTCGGCGATCTCGAGCACGTCCTCGTCGGTCTCGGTGGGCAGTCCGACCATGAAGTAGAGCTTGACCTGGCGCCAGCCGGCGCCGTAGGCCGTGGTCACGGTCTTCACCAGGTCGTCCTTGCTGACCATCTTGTTGATCACCTTGCGCAGCCGCTCGCTGCCGCCCTCGGGCGCGAAGGTGAGGCCGGAGCGGCGCCCGTTGCGCTGCAGCTCCTGGGCGAGGTCGATGTTGAAGGCGTCGACCCGGGTGCTCGGCAGGGACAGCGAGGTCTGGGTGCCCTCGTAGCGGTCGGCCAGGCCCTTGGCGATCTCGCCGATCTCGGAGTGGTCGGCGCTGCTGAGCGACAGCAGCCCGACCTCTTCGTAGCCGCTGGCCCTCAGCCCGGCCTCGACCATCTCGCCGATGCCGGTGATGGACCGCTCCCGCACGGGCCGCGTGATCATGCCGGCCTGGCAGAAGCGGCAGCCCCGGGTGCAGCCGCGGAAGATCTCGACGCTCATGCGCTCGTGCACCGTCTCGGCCAGCGGCACCAGCGGCTGCTTGGGGTAGGGCCACTCGTCGAGGTCCATGACCGTGCGCTTGTGCACCCGGAACGGCACGTCGGGGCGGTTCGGGGCGACCCGTCCGATGCGCCCGTCGGGCAGGTAGTCCACGTCGTAGAAGGCCGGCACGTAGACGCCGCCGGCCTCGGCGAGGCGCAGCAGCGTCTCGGTGCGCCCCACGCCGTCGATCTTCGCCTGGCGCAGCACCGCGGTCATCTCGAGGACGGCCTGCTCGCCGTCGCCGAGCACGGCGGCGTCGATGAAGTCGGCGATCGGCTCGGGGTTGAACGCGGCGTGGCCGCCGGCCAGCACGATCGGGTGCGACTCGTCGCGGTCGCGGGCGTGCAGCGGGATGCCGGCCAGGTCGAGCGCCTCGAGCATGTTGGTGTAGCCGAGCTCGGTGCTGAAGCTGATCCCCAGCACGTCGAAGTCCTTGACCGGACGGTGGCCGTCGACGGTGAACTGCGGGATGCCCCGCTCGCGCATCTTGGCGGCGAGGTCGGGCCACACGGCGTACGTGCGCTCGGCCAGGGTCTGCGGCTGCTCGTTGAGCACCTCGTAGAGGATCATGACGCCCTGGTTCGGGAGCCCCACCTCGTAGGCGTCGGGGTACATCAGCGCCCAGCGCACCATGACGTCGCCCGGCTCGCCGTCCCAGTCCTTGACCTGGCTGTTGAGCTCGCCGCCGACGTACTGGATCGGCTTGCTGACCGTGGGCAGCAGCGACTCCAGACGCGGGAACAGGCTCTCGACGGGCATGTCGCCAGGCTACGTCGCCGTGCCCTCTCGCGAGCGTGACCCGCTCGTGAGAGCCTTCGGTCAGGAGCAGTGTCAAGGGAGCCGACGGCATGCCGCACGACCACGCCGACGGGAACCCCGCGGCGCCCGCCGAGTCCCTTGCCGGCGTCGGCACCTGGAGCCTCGACCTCGCCAGCGGCAGGCTGACCACCAACGCCACGGCCCGGCTCATGCTCGGGTGGGCGGAGCAGGACGCTGCGCCCGGCCTGGAGGACTTCCTGTCAGCCGTGCACCCGGATGACCGTGCCCGGGTCGACGCCTGCTCCGAGCGGTTGATCAAGGACGGCGAGGACTACCTGGTCGAGCACCGCGCCCTGCTGCCGGAGGGCCGCGTCCTGCACGTCCGGTCGTCGGCGTGCGCGGAGCGCGACCACGCCGGATGGACGCACCGCCTGCACGGCATCACCCTCGACGTCACGGACCTGCGCACCTCGCTGGACGAGGCGCGGAGGGCCCGCGACCGCAGCACGGCGGTGCTCGCCAACCTCACGGAGGGCTACCTGCTGTCTGCCGACGGGGTGATCCTGGAGGTGAACGAGGCGCTGTGCGCGCTCACCGGGTTCGACCGCGAGCAGCTGGTGGGGGCCGGGCCGCAGTACCCGTTCTGGGTGCCCGACCGCGTCGACGAGATGCTGGAGATGCGGCAGTCGCTGCGCGACCAGGGCCGGGTGCAGGGCGAGTTCGAGATCGCACGGCGCGACGGCGCCCGTCGGGTCGTGGCCTACAACGCAGCCTGCGTGCCGTCCGACGAGCCCTCCCTCCTGTGGATCATGCTGCTGCGCGACGTGACCGAGGAGCGCGAGCGTGCTCGCGGGCTGGAGCGGCGGGCCGCCTCCGACCCCCTCACCGGGGTCCTGAACAGCCGGGCCTTCCGCGATGCGCTCCGCTCGGCCGTACGGATGGCGTCCACCGACCGGCCCCTCACGCTCGCCCTGCTCGACCTCGACCACTTCAAGCGGATCAACGACGTCCACGGGCACCCGGTGGGCGACGAGGTGCTGGTCGCGGCGGTGCAACGGCTCGTCGGAGCCACCAGCGGGCTCGGTACCTTCGCCCGCGTCGGCGGTGAGGAGTTCGCCCTGCTCATGCCGGACACCGACGCGGTCGCCGGTCGCCGCATCGTCGAGCAGGCCCTCGAGGCGCTCCGCGCGACCGACCTCCCGGAGGTCGGCCGGATCACCGCCTCGGCGGGAGTGGCCCAGCTCGAGGGCGACATGAGCGACGACACCTTCTACCGCCTGGCCGACGGGCTGCTCTACGAGGCGAAGGACCTGGGGCGCGACCAGGTCCGCTGACACCGGCTCTCCACCCGAGGCGGCAGGCCGAGGGCTGCCGGCGCCCTCCCCCACCGGCCCCCGGAGGCTCACACCTCCCGGGAGCGCAGGTGCACGTTCTGCAGCAGGCCGATGGCGGCAAGGTTCGCGAACATCGCCGACCCGCCGTAGGACACGAACGGCAGGGGCAGGCCCGTGACCGGCATGATCCCGAGGGTCATCCCGACGTTCACGAAGCTCTGGAACGCGAACCAGGAGACGACTCCGGCCGCGACCAGCTGGCCGAACGGGTCGGCGGCCCGCGACGCGATGCGCAGGCCGCGCCAGAGCACGAGCCCGAGCAGCGCCAGCACGGTGGCCCCGCCGACGAGGCCCAGCTCCTCCCCCGCGACGGTGAACACGAAGTCGGTCTGCTGCTCGGGGATGAACCGCCCTCGCGTCTGCGTGCCCTCGAACAGGCCCTTGCCGAACAGCCCTCCGGAGCCGATGGCGATCCGGGCCTGGGCGGTGTTGTAGCCGGCGCCCCGCGGGTCGAGCTCGGGGTTGGTGAACGCAGCGAAGCGGTCGACCTGGTAGTCGTCGAGCACACCGGCCTGCACCGCCCCGACCGAGACGACGACCCCGGCGACCAGCAGCCCGGCCACCCACCGCAGCGGCGCCCCGGAGATGACGAGCACTCCGAGGACCAGCACCACGAGGACCAGCACGGTGCCGAGATCGGGCTGCAGCATCACGAGGCCGATGGGTGCGGCGGCGAGGGCCAGGACCAGCAGCACGTCGGCGGAGCCGGGCGTCCGGTCGCGGTCCCGCCGGTCGGCCAGCAGGGTGGCCATGCCGACGACCAGGGCCACCTTGGCGAACTCCGACGGCTGCACCTGGAAGCCGGCCCCGAGCACGATCCACGAGTGCGCCCCGTTGATCGTCGAGCCCAGGGGCGACAGCACGGCGACCAGGCCCAGGCACGAGCCGACGTAGACCACGGGCCCGTAGGTGTGCAGGGACCGGTGGTCGACCAGCGCCGCGACCGCGGCGATCGCGAGGCCGATCAGCGCGTTGATCAGGTGGCGTTTCAAGAACGCCTGGGGGTCGAGGTCGGCGTCGAGCATGCGCTGCCGGGTGGCCGACCAGACCAGGATCGACCCCAGCCCGATCAGGCACGCGACGGCCAGGGCGAGGACCCAGTCGAGACGTCGCAGGACGGAGTCGCGGCCGAGCGCCCGGTCCCGCAGTCCTGCGTCGCGGCGGCCCAACCGGAGAGGCGCCGGGCGGGCACTGACCGAGCCGCCCCGGACCGTCACGGCGACCCGGGCGGAGCGACCGACCCGTCAGGTCGTACGGTCGGCAGTCCGGTCGGGAGCCGTCCCCCCGGGAGCGCGGCGGGCGTCGTGGCTGTCCCGTAGATGCCGTCGTAGACCGCGCGCACCATCGGCGCCGCCACGGAGCTGCCGGTCCCGCCCTGCGACACCAGGCCGATGACGACGAGCTCGGGGTCCTCGACCGGCGCGAAGGACGCGAACCACGAGGTGTCCTGCTTCCCGGCGACCTCGCCGGTGCCGGTCTTGCCCGCGACGCTGACCGGGGCGCCGACGAACGAGGCCGCCGCGGTGCCGCCCGGCTGGGTGACCCCGGCGAGCGCGTCGCGCAGGTAGGCCAGCACCTCGGCGCTGACCGGCACCGAGCGGCGGACCACCGGTGCGATCTCGCGGGTGGTGCCGTCCGGCGACAGCAGCGCCCGGCCGACGGTGGGCTGCAGCACCTTGCCCCCGTTGGCGATGGCCGCGTAGACGGTGGCCAGCTGCAGGGGGGTGACGAGTGTGTCGCCCTGCCCGATCGAGAAGTTCGTCGCGTCTCCCCCGCGGAACCTGTTGCCGTCCTCGCAGTACTGCGCGTTCTCGACCCTCCGCTCCTCCGACAGGGCGGGGTTCCGGGCGCCCTCGCAGCGGTTGGCCCTGCTCGACTCCCACACCCGCTGCTTGTACGCCCGGTCCGCGATCGTGCCGCTGCGCTCACTCGGCAGGTCGACGCCGGTCGGCTGGCCGAGGCCGAACGCCTGGGCCATGCGCACCATCGGGTCCCGGGGTCGGTCGACCGGCCGGTTGCCGCCGTCGCGCAGCCACTGGTCGTAGGCGAACGAGTAGAACACCGTGTCGCACGACTTCACGAGCGCCTCGCGGAGGTCGACGGTCCCGAGCGGGGCGCTGTCGAAGTTCGTCTGGCCGGTCGGCGCGAAGACCCCCGGGCACGGGTAGCTGCCGCGCAGGGGGAAGTCACCGCTCTCCACCGCCGCTGCGGCCGAGATCACCTTGAACGTCGAGGCCGGTGCGTAGGCCCCCTGCACCGCACGGAACACCAGGGGCGCTCCCCGCGCCTCGTCGACCAGCCCGGCGTACTCCGCGGTCGTGGCGCCCCCGACGAACACGGCGGGGTCGTACGACGGGTAGCTGGCCATCGCCACGACCCGACCCGTCTTGGCCTCCATCACCACGACCGACCCGGAGTCCGCGACGAGCGGCAGGCCGGAGCCGCGGGCCGGGAGGGTCCGGGCCTGCAGCACCGCCCGCTCGAGGGCGTCCTCGGCGACCCGCTGCACACCGCTGTCGACGGACAGGACCAGCGCGCCGCCGGGGCGGGGGGCCGTCGCGCTCTGCCTCCCCCTCACCGTGCCGACCCGGTCGACGAGCAGCGTCTCGGTCCCGTCGACCCCACGGAGCGCGGAGTCGTACGACGCCTCGACGCCGGCCCGGCCGACCAGGGTCGACGGGCGGACCCCGGCGTACTCGGGGCG
>JAOPWP010000262.1 GCA_025965615.1 Frankiales bacterium | reverse complement strand
CTTCATGAGCTCGGTGCGGGCGAACACCTGCTGGAAGGTGGCCGTCCGCTCCGAGCGGCCGCGGCCGACGAAGCTGATCCCCCAGTGCATCAGCCCCGTGACGCGGTTCTTGAACCCGGTCAGGTAGACCAGGTGCACGGCCAGCCAGGCGAGCCAGGCGATGAAGCCGCGCAGGTGCAGCTTGCCGACGCTCGCCACGGCGCTGAACCGGGAGATGGTCGCCATCGACCCCTTGTCGCGGTAGCGGAAGGGCTGACCGGTCGGCTTGCCCTTCGTGCGGAGCGTGATCTGCTTGGCGACGTGCTTGGCGCCCTGGATCGCGACGGGGGAGACCCCCGGCAGCCCGTCGAGCGACATCATGTCGCCGATGACGAAGACCTCGGGGTGCGTGCCCACCGTGAGGTCAGGGTTGACCGCGACCCGCCCCGCTCGGTCCACCGGGACGCCGGCCTGCTCTGCGACCTGCCGTCCGAGAGGGGAGGCAGCCACGCCTGCGGCCCAGATCTTGGTCCTCGACTCGATCCGGCGCTGGCCCTCGGCGTCCTCGACGACGATGCCCTCGGCGTCCACTCCGACGACCTTGGCGTTCAGCTGCACCTCGACGCCGCGACCTTCCAGGTCGTGCTGGGCGTGCAGCGACAGCTTGTCCCCGAAGGTCCCGAGCACCGCCCCGGCCGCGTCCAGCAGCACGACCCGGGTGGTCGCCGGGTCGAAGGTGCGGAAGTTGCCCTTGAGGGTGCGGCGGGACAGCTCGGCGATCTGGCCCGCCATCTCGACGCCGGTGGGTCCGGCGCCCACGACCACGAACGTCAGCCAGGCGTCGAGCGCGAGCGGGTCGCTCTCGAGCTCGGCCATCTCGTAGGCCCCGAAGATGCGGCCGCGCAGCTCGAGGGCGTCGTCGATCGTCTTCATGCCAGGGGCGAACTCGGCGAACTGGTCGTTGCCGAACCACGACTGGCCGGCTCCGGCAGCGACGATGAGGCTGTCGTAGGGGGTGACCGTCGTCCGGTCGAGCACCGTGTGGGTGACCGTCCGGTCCTCGAGCGAGATCCGCTCGACGGTGCCGAGGAGCACCTGCACGTTCTCCTGCCGGCGCAGGATCTCCCGCGTCGCCGGGGCGATCTCGCCCTCGGACAGGATGCCGGTCGCGACCTGGTAGAGCAGCGGCTGGAACAGGTGGTGGCTCGTGCGGTCGATGAGGGTGACCTCGACGTCGGCGCGTCGCAGCGCCTTGGTGGCGAACAGGCCGCCGAAGCCGGACCCGATGACGACAACGCGGTGACGCGGACGATCGGTGCTCATGCGCTGTCCTCTCGTGCTCCCGCGGATGGCCTGTCCCATTGCACCGCACCTACTCGCCCCTTCGACGGATCAGGCCTGCGATGCTGCCCACACCTGTCCGTCCTGCCCCCCCCGACCTCTGGAGTGCTGCCCATGATCCGCGAGGTCCACCCGCCCGAGCTCCTGTCGCCGTGGCGGACGCCCGAGCGGGTGGCGCTGCAGGAGGCGGCCCGCACGCTCGCGGAGCAGGTCGTGCTGCCCCTGGCTGACGAGCTGGACCCGCAGAAGGCCGAGATGCCGCGGTCGCTGATCGAGGCGCTCGCCGCCGAGGGCTGGTTCGGGATCACGGTGCCGGTCGAGCACGGGGGTCTGGGACTCGGCGTCTTCGAGTACTGCCTGGTCTCCGAGGAGCTCGCCCGGGCGTGGCTGTCGGTCGGGAGCATCCTCGCCCGCGGACAGGGGCTCGGCACCCAGGTCGTGGACGCGGACCGCAGGTCGGAGCTGATGCGCCGCTCGGCGACCGGGGACTGGATCGGGTCGATCGCGCTGTCCGAGGCCACCGCGGGCTCGGACCTCGCCGGGGTCCGGACGCGGGCCGTCCGCGACGGCGACGACTGGGTCCTCACGGGTTCCAAGCGGTGGGCGGGCAACGCCCTGGCCGCCGACTTCATCGAGGTGCTGGCCCGCGTGCGCGACCCCGAGCAGGGGGAGCCCCGTTCGGCCGGCCTCGAGCCGTTCCTGGTGGTCAAGGAGCGCGGTGCCTTCCCCCAGGGTGTGACCGGCTCGGCGATCGACAAGATCGGCTACCACGGTTTCCTCACCTGGGACCTCGAGCTGGACGGGCTGCGGGTCCCCGACGCCGACCGCCTGACCGGCCTCTACGGCGACGAGGGCGCAGAGGCCGACGCGGGCGGGTTCGCCTCGGTGCAGCGCGGTCTGAACATCGCCCGGGTCCACACGGCGGCCCGGGCCGTGGGCGTCGCGAGGGGGGCGGTGGAGGACTGCCAGCGCTACCTGCAGGAGCGCGAGCAGTTCGGGCATCCGATCGGCGACTTCCAGGCGCTGCGGTTCGCCCTGGCCGACATGGCTGCTGAGGTGGCGCAGGCCCGGGCGTTCTGGCAGCAGGTGGCTCACCTGCTCGACGAGGGCGAGCCCTGCGAGAGCGAGGCGGCGATGGTGAAGCTGCTCGCGACGGAGATGGCCGTACGGGTGACAGGTCAGGCGATGCAGCTGCACGGAGGCAACGGCTACACGTCCGAGCGACGGGTCGAGCGCTACTGGCGCGACGCGAGGCTGACCACGATCTTCGAGGGCACCAGCGAGATCCAGCGGCGCATCATCAGCGACCGGATGCTGCCCCGGCCGAGCGCGTCGTGACCGGCGACCCGCTCCCCGTCGAGGTGCTGCCGGCCGAGGTGCGGCGGGCGAGGGTCGCCGACGTGGAGGGCATCCAGCGCCTCGTGGAGACCTACGTGCCGGGCCGGCGGTTGCTGCGCAAGGCCCCGGTCACCCTGTACGAGGACGTCCAGGAGTTCTTCGTGGCCGTCGACGGCGAGCGCGTCGTCGGGTGCGGTGCCCTGCACGTGCTGTGGAAGGACCTGGCCGAGGTCCGGACCCTGGCCGTCGCCCCTAATGCCCACGGCAAGGGCATCGGCTCGGGGCTGCTCACCCGCCTGATGGACAACGCGCGCGAGCTGGGGGTCAATCGGCTGTTCTGCCTGACCTTCGAGACCGAGTTCTTCGCCCGGCACGGCTTCGTCCCGCTGGAGGACGGGCTGGTCGACCCGGAGGTGCAGGCCGAGCTGCTGCGCTCGCCGGACGAGGGGGTGGCCGAGTTCCTCGACCTGGAGCGGGTCAAGCCGAACACCCTGGGCAACACGCGGATGCTCGCCCAGCTGTAGGCGGCCGCGCGGGTCAGGGACGGCGGCCGAAGGCGTCGAGCAGGCCCAGGTCCAGGGGTGCGCCGCCGGGGGGCCTGGCCGCTCGTGGTCGGCGACGTCGCGCACGCGGCGGACGGCAGGGCCCCGGACGGCGTGGACATCTCGCGGAACAAGGTCCCGCGCCCCATTGCTGAGGTACTTGTAAGTGCAACGAACTGCCGACCCAGGAGCCCGCCATGCCAGCCGTGACCGCCGACACCCTCACCCTCGCGCGGGTCCCGCGCGCCTCCCTCGGCGACGTGGAGCGCCCGGTCGTGTCCGTCACCACGGCCCCGCAGGGCTACGAGGGCGAGGGCTTCCCTGTTCGCCGGGCCTTCGCCGGCATCGCACCGCGCCTGCTCGACCCGTTCATCATGATGGACCAGATGGGCGAGGTCGACTACGCA
The DNA here is from genome assembly GCA_025965615.1 of Frankiales bacterium. Taxonomy (GTDB): domain Bacteria; phylum Actinomycetota; class Actinomycetes; order Mycobacteriales; family SCTD01; genus SCTD01. Next base: position 4,562 of record JAOPWP010000262.1, on the reverse strand, counting down.
CCCGGTGAGCCCAAGGGCACCTCCTGGCACCCGCACCGCGGGTTCGAGACCGTCACGTACATCATGGACGGCGCCTTCCAGCACCAGGACAGCCACGGCGGCGGTGGCTTCATCGCCGACGGCGCCACCCAGTGGATGACGGCGGGCGGCGGCATCCTGCACATCGAGACCCCGCCGGTCGAGCTGGTCCGCTCCGGGGGGACCTTCCACGGGGTCCAGCTGTGGGTGAACCTGCCGGGTCGGCTCAAGATGACCGACCCCGCCTACCAGAACCTCGAAGGCTCGGACGTCACGCTGCTGGCGTCCTCCGACGGCGGCTCGCTGCTGCGGGTGATCGCCGGGTCGCTGCCGGCCGGGGATGGCCAGGTCCACCGCGGACCGGGCTCGACGCGTACGCCGATCAGCCTGGTCCACGCCTCGATCGCGCCGGGCGCGCAGCTGTCCCTGCCGTGGGAGCCGACCTTCAACTCGCTCGTCTACGTCCTGAGCGGGTCGGGCCGGATCGGCGCCGAGGGGCGGCCGATCCGCACGGGCCAGACGGCGGTCATGGGCGCCGGCGACCACCTCACGGTGGCCGCGTCCGACGTGCAGGAGGGGCGGCACCCGCAGCTCGAGGTGCTGCTGCTCGGCGGCGAGCCGATCCGCGAGCCGGTCGCGCAGTACGGCCCGTTCGTGATGAACACGCGGGCAGAGCTGCAGCAGGCGGTCGAGGACTTCCAGTCCGGACGGTTCGGTCAGATCCCGGCCGGAGCGTTGATGCCGCACACCGGCTGAGCGCTAAACCCAGGTCAGCGGCGCCACGCGAACCGGTCGGGCGGCCCGGTGTCCAGGGTGGAGCGGGAGGCGGCTCCGAGCTCGCGCAGCGCCTGGGGCGCTACGCCCTGTCGCGGTAGAGGATCGCCGCGACGGCCGTGGCCAGGTTGAGGCTGCTGACACCGGTTCGCATCGGCAGGGCGAGGACCAGGTCTGCCCGGGCCCTCAGCGCGGGACCGACGCCGTCGCGCTCGCTGCCGACGACGAGCACGGCTCCAGGCGGGAGCGTCGCGGCGGGATCGCCGCCGGCGTCGAGGACGACCACTGGTCCGATGAGGTCCGCCGCCTCGACCCGGAGCACCGGGAGGGCGTAGTGCAAGCCGGCGCTTCCACGCAGCACGCTCGGGTGCCACGGGTCCAGGGGCCCGATCGTCGCGACCCCCGCTGCTCCGGCCGCTGCCGCGACCCGGATGACGGCCCCCACGTTGCCGGGGGAGCGCGGCGAGTCCACGAGGACCAGCGGGGCGCTCCGCCGGGTCAGGGGGGTGAGGTCAGGAGGCGGGAGCGTGCCGGTGGCCTCGACACCGGTGTGGTGGCCCACGTCTGCCAGCACGGCTCGGGCCAGCAGCTCCTGCGCGATGTCCGGTGCGAGGCGCGCTGCCAGAGCGCGGGTGCGGTCGAGGTCCTGCACGCGGATGTCGTGGACGAGCTGGGGGGCGAAGCGCAGCGCGTGCTTCACCACGTGGAAGCCCTCGAGCGGGACGGTCGGCATCGGCCCAGCCTGCCTGAGTCGTCCCCGGGTCAGGCAGCGACCGTGCGCCTCAGGCGCCGTCCTCGCTCTGCTGGGCCAGGTAGCGCTCCAGCTCGTCACCGAGCTCGTCGGCCGTCGGCAAGGACCCGCCCATCTCGGCCAGCAGGCTGCGCTGCGCACCGGCGAGGTAGGCGTCGTACTGGACCTCCAGGGCGCGGACGACGGCGGTGACCTCCTCCGCCCCCTCGACCTGGGCGTCGACCTGGGTGCGCACCTCGAGGGCGGAGTCCTCGAGCGGACCCGTCGCGAACGAGAGCCCGGTGATGCCCTCGACGCTGGAGAGCAGGGCGAGCGCCGCCGCCGGGTAGGTCGCCTCCGACAGGTAGTGCGGGACCGCGACCGAGAAGCCCGCCGCGTCGTGCCCTGCCTGGCCGAGCCGGTACTCCAGCAGGTGCCCGGCGCTCGACGGGACCTGCACGGTCCCGACCCAGCGCTCGTCTGCCGCGACCAGCTCGGACCGGCTCGCGTGGGAGATGATCCCGAGCGGCCGGGTGTGCGGCACGGCCATCGGGATCGCGTTCAAGCCGACCGTCAGGCTCACCCCGAGGCGCTCGACGAGCTGGCCGACGGCTGCGACGAAGCGCTCCCACTGGAAGTCGGGCTCCGGACCGGCCAGCAGCAGGAAGGCGGTGCCCTCGTCGTCGTGGAGCAGGTGCAGCGCGAGCACGGGCTCGGCGTAGTCGGCCCAGTGGTCGATGTCGAAGGTCATCAGGGGGCGCCGGGCCCGGTAGTCGAGCAGCGCGTCGACGTCGAAGGTCGCGATGACGCGCGACCCCGAGGTCGACAGCAGGTGCTCCCGGGCGAGCCGCCGGGCCGAGCCTGCGTCGACGAAGCCGTCGAGCGCCTGGACGAGGACCGGGCTGCCGAGCTCGGGCAGGTCGGGCTCGAGCCGGTAGAGCTCTGAGGGGTCCAAGCTCATCTGCGCACCTCCCTGCAGTGTCGGTCGTGGGGCGGACGTCCCCTGCTCGAACGCGCCGGCCGCGTCCCGTTGTTCCGCGGCTCGTCCCGCGCGACCGCGTCCACGGTCTCAGGTCGACCTGCCTCAGGCCAGCAGGTTGGCCGCGACCGTCGCACCCAGCTCGCGGCAGCGGTCGAGCGCCGCCCTGTCGGGGGCTCCCGTGACCGTCACCGGGTCGGTGACCTCGCGCCAGGACAGCCCTGACGTGATCCGGCTGACGGCGCGCACCGCGCCGGTGGTGTCGTCCCCTCCGTGCACGTACAGCCCGTACGGCAGGCCGCTCTTCTCCTGCAGGGTCGGGTAGTAGACGGTGTCGAAGAAGTGCTTGAGGGCGCCGGACATCGAGCCGATGTTGGCGGGTGTCCCGAGGACCACGCCGTCGGCCCCGAGCAGGTCAGCGGCGCCTGCGGTCAGCGCGGCGCGGGTGACGACCTCGACCTGCGCGAGTTCGGGGTCTGCGGCTCCCGAAAGGACGGCTTCCAGGAGCGCCTGGGTCGCGGGCGAGGGGGTGTGGTGGACCACCAGCAGCGTCGGCATGCCGGCAGTCTGCCCGCCGTCCACCCGCAGCGGCAGGGGGGTGTTGAGCACGGTGACCTGGCTCACTACGCTGTTGCGCCATGAGCCTCAACATCGCAACCATGCTCCGCGAATCGGCCGCAGCCACTCCCGACAAGCCGCTGTGCCACGTCAACGACCTGTCGTTCACCTACGCCCAGGTCGACGAGATCAGCGGACGGGTCGCCAGCGCCCTGCTCGGCCTCGGACTGGTGCGGGGCGACAAGGTCGCCGTACAGCTGCCGAACGTGCCGCAGTTCATCTTCTCGTACTTCGCGATCATGAAGGCGGGCCTGGTCATGGTGCCGCTGAACCCGCTGCTCAAGGCGCCGGAGGTGGCCTACCACCTCAAGGACAGCGACGCGAAGGTGATCATCACCTTCGAGATGTTCGCCGAGGAGGCCCACAAGGGCGCCGCGCAGGCCGGGCACGACGTCACGACCTATGTCGTGAACCTCCCCGGCAACGACGCGCGGCCCGAGGGCACCAAGCACTTCGACGAGCTCTACTTCGCCGAGGACACGCGCGACATCGTGCCGACCGAGGGCGACGACACCGCCGTGCTGCTCTACACGAGCGGGACGACGGGCAAGCCCAAGGGCGCCGAGCTGACCCACCTGAACCTGTACATGAACTGCACCGTGGCCGGCGAGCTGTTCGGCTTCCAGGACGACGACATCGGCGTAGCGGTCCTGCCGCTGTTCCACGTGTTCGGCCTGTCGAGCGTCCTGAACTGCAGCATCCGCTTCGGCGGAACGCTGGTCCTCATCCCGCGCTTCGAGATCGAGCCGGTCGTCGAGGCCATCGAGAAGCACGGCGCGACGATCTTCTGCGGTGTGCCCACGATGTTCTTCGGCCTGCTGAACACCGACACCTCCTCGCGCGACCTGTCCAGCCTGCGCAAGGGCGTGAGCGGCGGCGCCCCGATCCCGGGCGAGGTGATCAAGAGCTTCGAGGAGAAGTTCCCGAACTGCGTGATCCTCGAGGGCTACGGCCTGTCCGAGTCCACGAGCACGACGACGTTCAACGTCAGCGCGCAGGAGCGCAAGGTCATGTCGATCGGGAAGCCGATCTGGGGCGTCTCGGTGCAGGTGGTGAACGAGGACGACAAGCCGCTGCCCCCCGGTGAGGAGAACGTCGGCGAGATCGTCATCCGTGGGCACAACATCATGAAGGGTTACTACAAGCGCCCCGAGGCCACCGCCGCGGCGATCCGCAATGGCTGGTTTCATACCGGCGACATCGGCCGCTTCGACGAGCGCGGCAACCTGTTCATCGTCGACCGCTTGAAGGACATGATCATTCGCGGCGGTTTCAATGTGTATCCGCGCGAACTGGAAGAAGTCTTGATGACGCATGCTGCCGTCGCCCAGGTGGCCGTCATCGGCGTGCCGCATGCCACGCACGGCGAAGAAGTCATGGCCGTCATCGTCTGCAAACCAGGCAGCAGCGCCGCCCCGGCCGATCTGCTGGCCTGGTGCCGCG
>JAOPWP010000253.1 GCA_025965615.1 Frankiales bacterium | reverse complement strand
CGGACGTGAGCCGGCAGTACGCGGTCGGGTCGCGGCAGTCCGCGGCGGCGGCGGCGCAGCTCAACGAGCTCGCGGCTGACCTGCGTGGTTCCATCGCCCAGTTCAAGGTCAGCTGACCCCAAGCTCCTCGCGCCTGACGCGTGCAGTCAGGCAGACACGATCTGACGCCCGTTGCCTCCCCCCAGGCAACGGGCGTCGTGCTGTCCGGACGCCACCTGCGCGGCTTCACCTACAGGCAGAGCGGCTTTGCGCCGAAGCATCCGTCATGACGGCATGGGGCGACGATCCTGAGCTGCTCGCGACCTTCCGCGCGGAGGTCGAGGAGCGGCTCGCATCCCTGCAGGAGGGGTTGCTCGCCCTCGAGACGCACGGCGCGCCGCGCCAGCTCATCGGCGGCCTGTTCCGCGACGCGCACACCGTCAAGGGCTCGGCGCGCATGCTCGGCCTCAACGGCGTGCTGCGGGTGTCCCACTCGATGGAGGACCTGCTCGGCGCGCTGCGCGACGGACGGTTCGACGTGCGCACCGACCTCGTCGACCTGCTGCTGACCTCCTGCGACGCGATCGGTCGGGCACTGCCCGGCGGTGAGCTCGACGACGCGGCCCTCGAACCCGTCATCGTCGCCCTGGCGGCTGCCGTCGAGGGCCAGTCCCCGGTGAAGGTCCCCGTCCTGGCGCCGACCGGAACCGCGCCGGCGCCCGCCCCTGCGCCCGCACCCGCGCCGGCTCCTGCACCAGCACCTGCGCCTGTGACCGCGGCCAGGGCGACCACCCCTTCCGTGCCCGGACTCGCACCTGTCGTGGTCCCCAGCCAGGCATCCCCCCGCGGGACCGCGGCTCCCGCCTCTGCGGTCGAGCCGGTCGCAGCACCTGCTCCTCAGGAGCTGATCCGGTCCGGTGGTGACTCGGTCCGCGTCGCGGCGAGCAAGGTGTACGAGCTGCTCGACGTCGTGGGTGAGGCCGACCTCGGCGCGCGCCGCATCGAGCAGACGACCGGGAACCTGCTCGCCCTGTCCGCTGACCAGCTCCGCTGGGCCCACACGCTGCGCCAGGCGAGCCTGCGCTCGGCCACGACGCTGCCGCCCGACGTCGCCCTCGCGCTCCACCGCCTGGTCGGGGCCGGTGACGAGATGTCCACCGCCGTACGCGGTCTGCGCGAACTCGTCGAGGGTCACCGCGGCGGCATGGCGCTGGTCCGTGACGGGGCGATGGGACTCGCGATGGTGCCGGTCCGCCGTGCCTTCGCGACGCTGCCCCGGATCGTGCGCGACGTCGCGCAGACCACCGGCAAGACCGTCCGGCTCGAGATGTCCGGCGAGGACGTCGAGATCGACAAGCAGGTGCTCGACGGCGTCGCGGACGCGTTGAAGCACCTCGTCGTCAACGCGGTGGACCACGGCTGCGAGGACCCCGCTGCCCGGGTCGCGCGTGGCAAGCCCCCCGAGGCCGTCGTCCGGGTGTCCGCGCGCGGTGTCGCCGGCACGGTCGTGCTCGAGGTCGCTGACGACGGCGCTGGGGTCGACGAGGACCGCGTGCGCGAGAAGGCCATCCAGATCGGGCTGCTGCCCTCCGACACGACCCTGGCCGGCTCGGCGCTGCTCGAGCTGCTGTTCGCCCCTGCCTTCTCGACCGCGTCCGTGGTCACCCAGACCTCCGGGCGGGGCGTCGGCCTGGACGTCGTCCGCAACGCCGTCGAGGAGCTGGGCGGTTCCGTCGAGGTACGCAGCGACGCCGACGTCGGCACCTCCTTCCTGCTCACCCTCCCCGTGACCCTCGGGGTGCTGCGCTGCCTGCTGGCGCGCGTCGGCGACGAGCGCTACGCCGTACCGATCCCGGGTGTCGTCGAGTCGCTGTCCCTACGCGACGCCGAGGTGCACGTCATGGCCGGTGCGACCGTCGTCGTCCGGCACGGCGTCTCCATCCCGCTGCTCGACCTCGGCGCCGCCCTCGGTCTCACCCGCGAACCGGGGGACCTGCCCAAGGCCGCCCTGGTCGTGCGGCACGCCGGAGGTACGGGGGCCCAGGTCGCCTGGGCCGTCGACCGGCTCGAGGGCGAGAGCGAGCTGGTCGTCAAGGACCTGGACGCCTTCCTCGGCCGGGTCCCGGCAATCGCCGGAGCCACGATCGACGGCGACGGGAGCGTGGTCTGCCTGCTCGACCTGCGCGAGCTCGCCGAGCGCGTGGTCGGACCTTCCCCGGCGATGGCCGCCGTCGCGGCACACCGCCCTGTCACCCAGCGCACGTCGGTCGCACCGACCCGCCGACCGCGCGTGCTCGTCGTCGAGGACAGCGTGGGCGTGCGCGAGCTCGAGCGGGTCATCCTGGAGGGTGCCGGCTACCAGGTGGAGACGGCCGTCGACGGCCTCGACGGGGCGTCGCGCCTGCGGGACGACCCGGCGGACCTCGTGCTGTCCGACGTCGAGATGCCTGGCATGGACGGGTTCGCGCTGACCCGCACCATCCGCCGCACCAAGGGCTGGGAGAACGTACCGGTGATCATCATGACGTCCCGGGGCGAGGACCATGCCCGGCAGGCCGGCCTGGAGGCCGGCTGCTCGGCGTACCTGCTCAAGAACGAGTTCGACCAGGACCAGCTCGTCCAGACCGTCCGTCGATTGGTAGGCAGGTAGCCCATGGCAAAGATCGTGATCGCTGATGACAGCCCGACGCTGCGGCGCATCGTGACGAGCGTCCTGACCCGCGAGGGTCACGAGGTCGTCGCCGCCGAGGACGGGATCGGCGCCGTGCAAGCGGTGTTCGCCCACCAGCCGGACGCCGTCGTGCTCGACGTCCAGATGCCGCGGGTGTCCGGCTTCATCGCCGCCCGGGTGCTGAAGGACGACTGGCAGACGGCGGACATCCCCGTGGTCATGCTGACCTCCTTGGACGCTGCGAGCGACCGCTACTGGGCCGGTCAGGCCGGCGTCGACCGCTACCTGACCAAGGACTTCGAGGCGGGGGAGCTCGCCGCGACCATCGAGGAGGTGCTGCTCTCGACGAGCGCCGCCCGCGGTGGCCGGCCGGCGATGAAGCCGGACCTGCTCGAGCTGGCCGAGGAGGACGTGCTCTCCCGCGTCTGCGACCTGCTCGACCGCAAGTTGTTCGAGAGCTCCGTGGCCCAGTCGGTCACGGCCATCGCGGCCACCGCCAGCGGCCTGGAGGGCTCGGTCGCCTCACTGCTCGGGGTGCTCCAGCGCTTCGTGGGCTACGACCTCGCCGCGGTGCTGCTGGGCGCCGAGCGCGAGGCCTTCGTCGCCGTCGGCAAGCCCACCGCGCCCGAGCACTACAGCGCCTTTCTCGCCGCCGCGGCCGAGGCCGTGTCGTCGTACGGCGGTGAGCCGGTCAGCGTGGCCGAGCTGTCCACTCGGGTGGCGCAGGCCGGTGGGGTGATCGTCGACGACGTCGAGGACCTGCCGAGCCCCGAGAACGCTGAGATGTCCACCTACCTGTCCATGCCGCTGCGTGGCCACGGCGGGACGGTCGTCGGCGTCCTCGCCCTGTCCAGCGCGATGAAGAACGCCTTCGGCGAGACCGCCCTGTCGACCCTCAAGCTCATCATGGGCCCGGCGGCGATCGTCGTCGACAACGCCCGGCTGTCCGGGGCCCGTACCGCCCGGTAGCGGCCGCCCTGCCCGGGGTGGGTGACGTCCACGGCACCCTGGTGCTGTGGAAGCTCCCCGGGTGGCCGCCACAGCCCTGCGCCGGTGGAGGACCGAACCCGTCCGGTGGCGGCACCCTCGCCGCATGAGCGCGCGGGCCCTCAGCTCAGCGACCACTCCTGGCCCTCGGGGGTGTCCTTGACGGCGACTGCGAGCGCGCCCAGCTCGTCGCGCAGCCGGTCGGAGGCGCTGAAGTCCTTGGCGGCGCGGGCCTCGGCGCGAGCGGCGAGCAGCTCGGCGGCGCCCGGTGGGAGGACGGCCTGCTCGACCGGCTGCCCGACGAGCCGGGCGAGGTCGAGGCCCAGCAGCCGGTCGGCCCAGACGAACGTCTCGAACTTCGCACCCGGCCCGACGCTGTCGTCCTTCTCGAGCCGCCGCAGGGCCTGCAGGGCGCGGGGGGTGTCGAGGTCGTCCTCGAACGCCTCGAGCACGGCGTCGTGCGTCGCGGCGTCCATCGCCTCCGACGGCTGCTCGGCCCAGGTGGCGACCGAGGTGCGCCAGCGGGTGAGCGTGCGGTCCGCCCCTGCGATGGCGTCCCACGACAGGTTCGCCTGCTGGCGGTAGCGCGAGGACAGGAACGCCAACCGCAGCGCGAGGGGGTCGTGGCCCTTGTCGACGACGTCCGACACGAGCACGACGTTGCCGGTCGACTTGGCCATCTTGCGGCCCTCGAACAGCAGGTGCTCGCCGTGCACCCAGTGCCGCACCACCTCGTGGCCGCTCGGCGCACCGGCCGCGACGGTGGCGGCGTTGCTCTGGGCGCGCTCGTCCTCGTGGTGCGGGAAGCGCAGGTCGATGCCGCCGGTGTGCAGGTCGATCACCGGACCGAGCAGGTCGAGCGACATCGCCGAGCACTCGATGTGCCAGCCCGGGAAGCCCGACCCCCAGGGAGAGTCCCAGACCATCTCGCGGGCCGTTCCGGCCAGCTTCCACAGCGCCCAGTCGGCGTGGAACCGCTTCCCGGCGGCCAGCGCCGCGGCGTCCTCGCGGTGACCGGCCCGCAGGTCCTCGAGCCGGTTGCCCGACAGCCCGCCGTACCCGTCGTAGGACCGGGCGGCGAAGTAGACCGAGCCGTCGCCACCCACGTAGGCCGATCCGGCGTCGATCAGCCGCGAGATGAGCGAGATCATGGACGGGATCCACTCGGAGGCGCGCGGAGAGGAGTCGGCCGGGCGCACGTTCAGCAGCGCCAGGTCGCGGTGGAAGGCGTCCTCGTAGAAGCGGGCGATGGCGAACGGGCTCTTGTCCTCGAGCCGCGCCTGGGTCAGCAGTTTGTCCTCGCCGGTCGCGTCGAGCGAGGTGTCGTCCGCGAGGTGCCCCACGTCGGTGATGTTCTGCACCAGGCGCACCCGCAGGCCCCCCAGCTCGGCGGTCCGACGCACCAGGTCGGTCAGCAGGAAGGTGCGCAGGTTCCCGACGTGCGCGTAGCGGTAGACCGTCGGCCCGCAGGCGTAGACGGTGAGCACACCGGGCGTCGCGGGCGTGACCTCGCGCACCGTCTTGGTCTGGGTGTCGGTCAGGCGCAGCACCTGCAGAGCGTACGGGCGCCGTGACCGGCTACGGGCCGGGTCAGTTCAGCTGGGCCCGAGCAGAGCGGGCGCTGCCCCGAGCAGAGGCCGCGCCCCGCTCGTCGGCGTCCTCCACGACCGCTGCGTAGGTCTCCAGCTCCTCGGCACCGGCCACGTGGTTGCCCAGCTGCACCAGCAGCTCCCCGCGCTCACGGCGCAGGTCGGCCGGGTGGCGGGGGAGCAGCAGCGACAGCTCGACCGCCCAGAGCCGGGTCGCGGCGGTCGGCAGGCTGCGGGGCTGGCGGGTGGTCAGCGCGCGGACGTTGGTCAGCAGGCGGAGCAGCAGGTCCTCGGGCCGGAGGGGCACGAGGTCGCCGGAGACGGCTGGCCGGCCCACCAGCGCCGACAGCTGAGGTCGGGTGACCCGCCGTCCCCCGTCGTAGGGATCGACGACCACGTGCTCGTCCTCGGCGTCACCGATGCACACGACGACCCGGCCGGGCAGGCCGACGGCGTACGCCGGGATGCCCCGCCGCAGCGCGACCTCGACCCACACGACCGACAGCAGCAGGGGCAAGCCCTCACCGCGCCGGAGCACCTCGGACAGCAGGGAGGAGCGCAGCTGCTCGAAGCTGCCCCCGGCGAACCCGGCCCGCACGACGAGGGCCCGGCGCAGAGCCTCAGCGGCGACGGCCGGGGTCGCGGGGAGCCCGGGCGGCAGCTCGACCGTCGCGGCGAGCTCGTCGAGGGCAGCGAGCCCCGTCTCCACGTCCAGGTCAGGGTCCACCTCGCCTCCGACCAGCAGGCAGGCCAGTCCCACGTCGACGGGTTCGCTGCGGACGACCTCGGCGAAGCGGGCCCGCGACGCGCTGCTCACGGGCGCGCCGTGCGCCGGGCCGGAGGGGGAGGCACGCGCTTGGCGGCGACGACGTCGTGGCGGGCGACCTCGTGGACCCGGCCGGTGCGGTCGCGGACGACTACCGTGGTGTCGTCCCACCGGAGCAGCTCCCCGAGCAGGTCCCCGGCCAGACCGTCGGGCAGCCGGCGCCGCACCACCACGCGGTGCCCCACGTCCGACGGCCCTGCGGTCAGCACGTGACGCACGCCACCTCTCACCCCGGGTGGCTCGGACGCCGTCACGGCTGGGACACTAGGCGTCAGCCACACAGGAGAGGAACCCCGTCGTGACCTACGTCATCGCTGAGCCGTGCGTCGACCTCAAGGACAAGGCCTGCATCGAGGAGTGCCCTGTCGACTGCATCTACGAGGGCAAGCGCTCGCTCTACATCCACCCCGACGAGTGCGTGGACTGCGGTGCGTGCGAGCCGGTCTGCCCGGTGGAGGCGATCTTCTACGAGGACGACACGCCCGCGCAGTGGAAGGACTACTACCGCGCCAACGTGGACTTCTTCACCGAGACGACCAACATCGGCTCGCCTGGTGGCGCCAGCAAGGTCGGCCCGGTCGACCTGGACCACCCGGTGATCATGGCCGTGCCCCTCGGCAAGAACACAGAAGGCCACTGACCAGCGGGTGACCGAGCCGTCCGAGGTCCCTGACGGGCCGTCCGCCCGTCCCGGGTGGGCGGCGCGGGCTCGTCTGCCCGCGTTCCCGTGGGACCGGCTCGCGCCCTACGCGGAGAAGGCCCGGGCCCACCCCGGTGGCATCGTCGACCTCTCGATCGGCACCCCGGTCGACCCGACCCCGGGCGTCGTCCAGCGAGCGCTGGCCGCTGCGGCCGACGCTCCGGGCTACCCGCTCACGATCGGCACGCCGGCCCTGCGACAGGCGCTGGTCGAGTGGTGCGGTCGCCGGCTCGGGGCCTCGCTCGCTCCCGTCCAGGTCGTCCCCAGCATCGGCACCAAGGAGCTGGTCTCCCTGCTCCCGTCGCTGCTCGGCCTGGCGCCTGGCGCCCAGGTCCTTCTCCCCGAGCTGGCCTACCCGACCTACGACGTCGGTGCGCGGCTCGCGGGGTGCGAACCGGTCGTCACCGACGACCCGACCTCGCACGACCCGTCGAGGGTCGGGCTCGTCTGGCTGAACTCCCCGTCGAACCCCACCGGGGAGGTCCTCGACGCCGCTCGGCTGCGGGCCGTCGTCGAGTGGGCTCGCCGGCACGGGATCCTCGTGGCCAGCGACGAGTGCTACCTCGAGCTCGGCTGGGACGCCGAGCCGGTGTCCGTCCTGCACCCGTCGGTCTGCGGCAGCAGCACCGACGGCGTCCTGGCCCTGCACTCGCTGTCCAAGCGCAGCAACCTCGCGGGCTACCGGGCGGGCTTCGCCGCAGGTGACGCCGGGGCCGTCGCGGCGATCGTCGAGGCGCGCAAGCACATCGGCCTGCTCGTACCCGCTCCCGTCCAGGCAGCGCTGGTCGCGGCGCTCGGTGACGACGAGCACGTGCAGGTGCAGCGCGCCCTCTACGCCGCTCGCCGCGAGACCCTGCTGCAGGCCGTACGCGGCGCCGGCTTCCGGGTGGAGCACTCCACGGCCGGCCTCTACCTGTGGTGCACCCGGGACGAGGCCTGCTGGGACACCGTGGCTGCTCTGGCGTCGTGCGGCGTGCTCGTCGCGCCGGGCGAGTTCTACGGCGCGGCCGGGGCCTCGCACGTACGCCTCGCGCTGACCGCGACCGACGAGCGCATCTCCCAGGCGGCGGAGCGGCTCGCGTCGCTGGCGTGACAGGTGACCCGTCCTACCGCTGGGTGGTCCTCGGCGCCGGCGTCCTCGCCCAGGCGGCGAGTGCGGCTGTCCTGCAGGGACTTCCAGGCCTGGCTCCTGCCCTTCGGGCCGAGTACGACCTCGGGCTCACCGGGCTGGGGGTCCTCCTCGGATCGGTGACCGTCGGCCTGCTCTCGACGCTGCTGCTCTGGGGGCTCGCCGCGGACCGGTTCGGCGAGCGGCGCGTCATGACGGCGGGCCTGCTCGCTGCGGTGGTCGCTCTGGTCGGGGCGTCCCGCACGACGACGGTCCTGCCGCTCATGGGCTGCCTGGTGTGCGCGGGAGCGGCTGGTGCGGCGGTGAACGCGGCGAGCGGACGGGCCGTGATCGGCTGGTTCGGCCCGCGGGAGCGCGGCACGGCCATGGGGGTGCGCCAGACCGCTCTCCCGGTCGGCGCGGCCCTCGCGGCGGCTCTGCTCCCTCCGGTCGCCACGGCTCGCGGGCTGGACGCCGCGTTCCTGGTGCTCGCCGGTGGCTGCGGGGTGGGTGCCCTCGTCGTGGCCGTGCTCGTGCGGGAGGCGCCGCGCCAGGCGGCGAGGGTCGCCGGAGGGCTCGGACCGGCCGGCGACCCGCGCATCCGCCGCATCGGGGCCGTGTCGTTCCTGCTGGTCATCCCGCAGTTCGCCGTCGTCGCCTTCCTCGTGGTCTACCTGGTCGACGAGCACGACGTGTCCTTCGGCGCGGCCGCGCTGCTCCTCGCTGCCGTGCAGCTCGGCGGCGGTGCCTGCCGCATCGCGGCCGGTCGGTGGTCGGACCGGCTGGGCCTGCGGCTGCAGCCGCTGCGCAAGCTGGCGCAGCTCACGACGGGCCTGTTCGCGGTGCTGGCGGTGTGCGAAGCCGCGGGGCTGCGTGCAGCGGTCCCCCTGCTGCTGCTCGCAGGGGTGGCAGCGATCAGCTGGAACGGCCTGGCGTTCACCGCCGTGGGAGAGCTGGCCGGTCCGGGACGGGCGGGTGCAGCCCTCGGGCTGCAGAACACGGCAGTCGCGCTGGGGGCGGCCCTGACGGCACCCGTGCTGGGGGCCGTGGTCGACCGGTCCTCCTGGTCCGTGGGGTTCGCCCTGGCCGCCGGGGCCGGTCTCGCTGCGGCGCTGCTGCTGACCGGTCCGTCCGAGCAGGAGCGCCCGCACCCCGGCGGCGAGACCGGGGGTCTCCCCGGGGACGGCGGTTCCGTAGGGTGAACCGCATGACCGAGACCAGCCCGATCAGCCCCCTCGTCGACGAGCTCTGGGAGCGCAGGGCGCAGCTCAGTCCTGCCGACGAGGACGCCCGCAAGCAGGTCGTCGCCGCTGTCGACCAGCTCGACGCGGGAGAGGCCCGGGTGGCCCAGGTCGTCGACGGCCGTGTCGTCGTCGACGAGCGGGCGAAGCGCTCCATCCTGCTGGCCTTCAAGGTGCTCGACATGGCCCAGACGAGCGCGGGTGACTTCCGCTACCACGACCGGGTGCCCCTGAAGACCCGGTTCGAGGGCGTACGCGTGGTGCCTGGGGCCATCGCCCGCTGGGGTTCGCACTTCGAGCCCGGGGTGGTGCTGATGCCGAGCTACACCAACATCGGCGGCTACGTCGGCGCCGGCTCCATGGTGGACACCTGGGCCACCGTCGGCAGCTGCGCCCAGATCGGCCGCAACGTGCACCTGTCCGGCGGGGTCGGCATCGGTGGGGTGCTCGAGCCGCCGCAGGCGGCCCCCGTGGTCGTCGAGGACGACGCCTTCATCGGGTCGCGCTCGATGGTGGTCGAGGGCGCCCGCGTCCGGACGGGGGCGAAGCTGGGAGCGGGCGCGATCCTCACGTCGAGCACGCGGGTCTTCGAGGCCGAGACGGGCAACGAGCTGCCCAGGGGTGAGGCGCCGGAGCGGTCGGTGTGCGTCGGCTCGACCCGGGTGAAGTCCTTCCCGGGCGGCGACTTCGGCATGCCCTGCCTGCTCGTCCTGCGCTACCTCGAGCCAGGCCAGGAGCACGACAAGCTGGCGCTGAACGACATCCTGCGTGAGCACGGCGTCGCCCCGTGAGGACGCCGCCCAGCTCGGAGGGCGTTCCTGACGCCCTCCCCGAGGTCATCGCCCTCGCGACGCCGCCCGCCATGGTCGCCCGCTTCCGCGACCTGTGCATCGACTCCTGCGATCCCGCGCCGGTCGCGACCTTCTGGGGAGCCGTGCTGGGTCGCGAGGTGGAGCTGGACCCCGACGGTGCCTACCTGCGGGCCGGCGCCGACGGGGGTCCGAGCATCTACGTCAACCGGGTGCCCGAGCCCAAGAGCGGCAAGGTGCGGCTGCACATCGACGTCACCCTCGAGCCGGGGCAGCAGATCGCCGACCTGCTGGCGCTGGGTGCGGTTCTCGTCCGCGAGCCGGGCGACGTCCCCTGGTGGGTGCTGGCCGACCCCGAGGACAACGAGTTCTGCGCCTTCCTGCCGGGCGCCGACGCGAGCAACGACGCCGATGCCGAGGTCCCGGCGTGAGCCTCGACCTCACCCAGGACCCGATCGACCTGACGGCGGCGCTCGTCGACATCGCCAGCGTCTCTGGCGACGAGGCGCGGCTGGCGGACCTCGTCGAGGACGCTCTCATCGACCTGCCGCACCTGAGCGTCGTCCGCGACGGCAACAACGTCATCGCGCGCACGAGCCTGCGGCGCCGTTCGAGGGTCCTGCTCGCCGGTCACCTCGACACGGTCCCCATCGCGGACAACCTCCCGAGCCGGAGGGAGGGCGACCGGTTGTTCGGGGTGGGCACCTCGGACATGAAGAGCGGCGACGCCGTGCTGCTCCACCTGGCTGCGACGCTGCGCGATCCCGCGTACGACCTGACCTTCGTCCTCTACGACAACGAGGAGGTCGAGGCGAGCAGGAACGGGCTGAAGCGGCTCGCCGAGACGCGGCCGGACCTGCTCGCAGCCGACCTCGCGATCCTGCTCGAGCCGACCGAGGGCCAGGTCGAGGCAGGCTGCCAGGGGACCCTGCGGGTACGGGTGACCATCCCGGGCACCCGGGCGCACAGCGCCCGCAGCTGGCTGGGCGAGAACGCCATCCACGCGGCGGCGCCCCTGCTCACGACCCTGGTGCGCTACGACCCGCGCAGCGTCGAGATCGACGGCTGCACCTACCGCGAGGGGCTCAACGCGGTCAAGGTCGAGGGAGGCGTGGCGGGCAACGTCATCCCCGACGCCTGTGTGGTCACGATCAACTTCCGCTTCGCACCCGACCGGTCGGAGAGCGAGGCCCTCGAGCACGTGCGCCAGGTCCTCGACGGCTACGACGTCGAGCTGACCGACTCGTCTCCGGGGGCGCTGCCCGGGCTGTCTGCCCCGGCGGCCGCCCACTTCGTCACCGCGGTCGGCGGCGCGCCGGTCGGCAAGTACGGCTGGACCGACGTCGCTCGGTTCGCGGCGCTCGGCATCCCGGCGGTGAACTTCGGGCCTGGCGACCCCAACCTGGCCCACAAGCGGGACGAGTCGGTCGAGGTGGCGCTGATCACAGCCGCCACCACGACCCTCCGGTCCTACCTGTCCTGACCGGCGCCGGTCCAGGCCGGGTCGCGCGTCGGAGGCGCCCTCTGGGGCACGATGCACCTCGATGACCCCGACCCCGAGAACGCTGACCGACCGGATTCCCGCCGCCCCCGACCCCGACGCGGTCTTCGAGGCGTTCGAGGCCTGGACCGTCGAGCAGGGGCTCGCGCTCTACCCGGCCCAGACCGAGGCGCTGCTCGAGGTCGTGAGCGGGTCGCACGTGATCCTGTCCACGCCGACCGGGTCGGGCAAGTCACTGGTCGCCGCCGGGGCGCAGTTCGCCGCGCTCGCCGACGGGCGTCGCAGCTTCTACACCGCGCCGATCAAGGCCCTCGTCAGCGAGAAGTTCTTCGCCCTGTGCGCGACCTTCGGCGCCCAGAACGTCGGCATGATGACCGGGGACGCCACCGTCAACGGTGCCGCCCCCGTCATCTGCTGCACTGCCGAGATCCTGGCCAACCTGGCCCTGCGCGAGGGGGCCGACGCCGTCGTCGGCCTGGTCGTGATGGACGAGTTCCACTACTACGCCGACCCCGACCGGGGCTGGGCGTGGCAGGTCCCGCTCCTCGAGCTCGCCCGCACGCAGTTCGTCCTGATGTCCGCGACTCTGGGCGACGTGACCCGGTTCCGCGAGGACCTCGAGCGCCGGACCGGCCGGGACGCGGCGGTGGTGACGAGCGTCGACCGGCCCGTCCCGCTGTCGTTCGAGTACGTCACGACGCCGCTGCACGAGACGCTCGAGGAGCTGCTCACGACGCACCGGGCGCCGGTGTACGTCGTGCACTTCACCCAGGCCGCGGCCGTCGAGCAGGCGCAGGCACTGATGAGCATCAACGTGTGCAGCCGCGAGGAGAAGGACGCGATCGCCGACCTGATCGGCGATTTCAGGTTCACGGCCGGGTTCGGTCGCACCCTGACCCGGCTGGTCCGCCACGGCATCGGCGTGCACCACGCCGGGATGCTGCCGAAGTACCGGCGGCTCGTCGAGCTGCTGGCGCAGGCCGGACTGCTCAAGGTCGTGTGCGGAACCGACACCCTGGGCGTCGGCATCAACGTGCCGATCCGCACGGTGCTGTTCACCGGGCTCACGAAGTACGACGGGACGCGCACCCGCCACCTCAAGGCGCGGGAGTTCCACCAGATCGCCGGCCGCGCCGGCCGGGCCGGGTTCGACACCGCAGGGTCGGTCGTCGTCCAGGCCCCCGAGCACGACGTCGAGAACGCCCGGCGCATCGCCAAGGCGGGGGACGACCCGAAGAAGCTCAAGCGGGTCGAGCGCAAGAAGGCCCCCGAGGGCTTCGTGTCGTGGGGGCGGCCCACCTTCGAGCGCCTGGTCGCTGCCGAGCCGGAGACGCTGACCTCGAGCTTCCGGGTGTCGCACGCCATGATCCTCAACGTCGTGCAGCGCCCGGGCGACGCGTTCGCCCACATGCGCCGCTTGCTGCTCGACAACGACGAGCCGCGCCCGGCCCAGCGGCGCCACGTCCGGCAGGCCATCAACATCTACCGCGCCCTGCTCAAGGCGGGCGTCGTGGAACGGCTCGACACCCCGGACGCCGAGGGCCGCACCGTGCGGCTCACCGTCGACCTGCAGTCGGACTTCGCGCTCGACCAGCCCCTCTCGCCGTTCGGGGTGGCCGCCCTCGAGCTGCTCGACAAGGAGAGCCCGACGTACGCCCTCGACGTGCTGTCCGTCGTCGAGGCCACGCTCGACGACCCCCGGCAGGTGCTGGCCGCTCAGCGCAACAAGGCCAAGGGCGAGGCCGTGGCCCAGATGAAGCAGGAGGGGATCGAGTACGACGAGCGCATGGAGCTGCTCGAGCAGGTCAGCTACCCGATGCCCCTTGCCGAGGAGCTCGACGCCGCCTTCGAGGTCTACCGCGGCGGTCACCCGTGGGTCGGCGACGAGGAGCTGTCGCCCAAGTCCGTCGCCCGGGACCTGTCCGAGCGGGCGATGACCTTCGTCGAGTACGTCGGCTACTACCAGCTCGCCCGGTCCGAGGGGCTCGTCCTGCGCTACCTCGCCGACGCCTTCAAGGCCCTGCGCCGGACGGTCCCCGAGTCGGCCCGGACCGAGGAGGTCGAGGACCTGATCAGCTGGCTGGGCGAGCTGGTGCGCCAGGTCGACTCCAGCCTGCTCGAGGAGTGGGAGGCGCTGCGCTCACCCTCGGCCGAGGTGCTGACCGCGGTCCCGGTCGACGAGCGTCCGCCGCCGGTCACCGCCAACGAGCGGGCCTTCCGGGTGCTCGTCCGCAACGCCCTGTTCCGGCGGGTCGAGCTCATGGCGCTGCGCAGGTGGATCGACCTGGGTGAGCTCGACCCCGCCTTCGGTCAGGACGCCTGGGAGCAGGCCGTACGGGCCTACTTCGACGAGCACGACGAGGTCGGCACCGGGCCGGACGCCCGCGGGCCGGCCCTGTTCACCATCTCGTCCGCACCGGGGAGCTGGACGGTCCGCCAGACCCTGGACGACCCCGCCGGCGACCACGACTGGGCCATCACCGCCACCGTGGACCTCGCTGCCTCGGACGAGGCGGGCACGGCCGTGCTCACGGTGACCAGCGTCGAGGCGCTCGGCGGCTGAGGCCGGTCGGGCGGCTCGCCGAGGAGACAGCCGCCCAGGGTGACCTGCTCACCGGGGGTGCTGCTGGAGAATCCACTCCCAGGGCAGTTCGCCCCTTGCCAGGAGCCGGACCTCGCCCGTGGACATCCGGCCGTCCTTCACCATGAGGGCGATCACGGGGACGGGCAGGCCACGGATCAGGAGCTGGACCGCGTGCTCGGGCTTCACGGAGTGGTCCACGACGAGGTGGCCGAGGTAGCGGCGGGTGAGGATGTCCGGCTCGAGCCGCTGCGACCGGATCCGCAGCGCCAGCAGCGACAGGATGCGCCGCCGCCTGCGCAGGTCCTTCATGCGTGTCCTTCGCTGGTCACCGGTCCCGCAGGCCGCGGGGCGCCCTTTGGTAGCACGTGCGGGTCAGCCTGTCGCGGAGGTCGACCGGCTGACCGCGCCCGGCCACCCGGAGGGAGGCGCTGGAGGACGGGCGCGATCGTGCCGGCCGGCCCGGAGGTGTCGGGTTCCACGTGCAGCAGGGCTGACCGGGCCCTGACGTCTCGCCGGTTCGCCCGGGCAGGCTCGGGCAGCACGGGGTCATGGCCGACCTGGATCGCACCCGCCGGACCCGATCAGCAGGGGCGCACGCAGACCAGGCGTCCCGCGTCCCCGGCCTGCTCATGGGCCTCGGGGCAGGGGGCCTGCTCGACGGGGTCGTGCTCCACCAGGTGCTGCAGTGGCACCACCTGATCAGCGACACCGACGGCAACCCGGTCACGACCGTCGGGGGGCTGGAGGCGAACACCCTCGCCGACGGGCTCTTCCACATCGGCACCATGATCCTGCTGGTGCTGGGGATCATCGGCCTGCACGCGGCCTGGCGTCAGGGCCGGTGGGCCCCGTCGGCGCGGTTCCAGCTGGGCCTCGTCCTGGCCGGCTGGGGGGTCTTCAACCTCGTCGAGGGGACGATCAACCACCTCGTCCTCGGCGTGCACCACGTGCGCGACGACCTCGGCGGCCCGCTGTCCTGGGACGTCGGCTTCCTCGTCTTTGGCGCGGCGCTCGTCGTCGCAGGCACGCTGGTGCACCGGTCGGGCGAGGAAAGCCCCTGAGGCGCCTGGGCATCACGACGGGGAGCCTCTGCCCGGTGCGGGCGGAGACTCCCCGTCGTCCTGCTGGCCCGGCGGGGTCGAGGCCGGGCGGTCCAGGGGTGGTGCGAGCTGCTGCTAGAGGGCCCCGCGCTTGAGCTGCGCGGCGATCTCGGTGGCGCGCGTGGCGCTGTAGGCGACGGCCGTCAGGTCCTGCTCGCGCGGCGGCGTCGCGCCGTTGTCCGAGACGTGCGAGGCGCCGTACGGGTTGCCGTCGGCGAACTTGCTCGGGTCGGTGTAGCCGGGGGCCACGACGATCCCGCCGAAGTGGTGGATCGTGTTGTAGAGCGCGAGCAGGGTCGACTCCAGGCCGCCGTGCTGCGTGCCCGCGGAGACGAAGCCGGTGTAGACCTTGTTCGCGAGCTGGCCCTGCGCCCACTGCGGCCCGAGGGTGTCGAGGAACTGCTTGAGCTGCGCGGCGACGTTGCCGTAGCGGGTGGGCGTCCCGAAGATGACGGCGTCGGCCCAGGTCACGTCCTCGGCGGTGGCCTCGGGCACGTCCTGGGTCTGCAGGGCGTGCTTGCTCCAGCCCTCGTTGGACTCGATGGCCTCGCGGGGGGCGAGCTCGCGCACCTTGCGCAGCCGCACCTCGGCGCCGGCCTTCTCGGCCGCTTCGGCGGCCTGCTGGGCCAGCGCGTGGACGCTGCCGGTGGCGGAGTAGTAGATGACGCTGACCTTGGGGTCGGACATGTGGGTCTCCGGGGTTCAGGGGAGGGCGGTTGTTGTTGCTCGTACAACCACTTGTGGCCCACATCCTTCCCGTCGAAGCGGTGTCGTCTGCCTCTCGTCCCGGGCCACTAGGTTGGTCGGCATGTCAGCCTCTCCCGGACCCGGCGACCACGTCCCCGCCAAGCAGCGCGGCCCGGTCGTGCTGCGTCGGGGGCAGGTCCAGTCCACGACGACCGACCAGCGCCTGCTGGACAACCGCGGGCCCTCGGACTGGCTGCACTCCGATCCCTGGCGGGTCCTGCGCATCCAGACCGAGTTCGTCGAGGGGTTCGGGCTGCTCGCTGAGCTGCCCCGCGCCGTCAGCGTCTTCGGCAGCGCCCGCACCCCCCGCGACGCCCCCGAGTACGCCATGGGGCGCCAGCTCGGCGCCGCCCTGGCCCACGCCGGGTGGGCCGTCATCACGGGCGGGGGCCCCGGGATCATGGAGGCCACCAACCGCGGCGCCTCCGAGGCAGGGGGACTGAGCGTCGGGCTCGGCATCGAGCTGCCGTTCGAGCAGAGCCTCAACGAGTGGGTCGACCTCGGGCTCGAGTTCCGCTACTTCTTCGCCCGCAAGACCATGTTCGTGAAGTACGCCCAGGCCTTCGTGATCCTGCCCGGTGGCTTCGGGACGATGGACGAGCTGTTCGAGGCGCTCACGCTCGTGCAGACGCGCAAGGTCAACCAGTTCCCGGTGATCCTCATGGGCAGCGACTTCTGGGCGCCCCTGCTGGCCTGGCTGCGCGACTCCTTCATCCCCCGGGGCCTGATCGCCCCCGGTGACCTCGACCTGTTCCACGTCACCGACGACGTCGACGAGGCCGTGCGCCACATCGGCGAGGCCTTCGAGTTGCGCCACGACAAGCCCGCCGTGGCGACGGGTGACGAGCACCCGGGCACCTACGACACCTGATGGCCTCGATCTGCGTCTACTGCGCGTCGAGCAGCCGGATCGACCCGTCGTACGTGGCCCTGGCCGCCGAGGTCGGGACCGAGCTGGCCCGTCGCGGCCACGCGCTGGTCTCCGGGGGTGGAGACGTCTCGATGATGGGCGCGGTCGCACGCGCGGCCCGGGCCGGTGGGGCCCACACCGTGGGAGTCATCCCCGAGGCCCTGCTCGCGCTCGAGATCGGTGACCGCGACGCCGGGGAGCTGCTCGTCGTCGAGGACATGCGCGTGCGCAAGGGCCTGATGGACAGCCGGTCGCAGGCCTTCCTCGCCCTGCCTGGGGGGCTCGGGACGCTCGAGGAGCTGTTCGAGGTGTGGACGGCCCGCACCCTCGGGATGCACACCAAGCCGGTGGTGGTCCTCGACACCGACGGGCTGTACGCCCCGCTCCGCGAGCAGATCTCCCTCATGGTCGAGCGCGGCTTCGTCCGCCCCGCCGCCGTCGACGCCCTGGTCTGGACGGCGTCCGTCGGCGAGGCCCTCGACGCGGTCGAGCTCGGGCTCCAGCACGCTGAGCAGCGCGAGCCCACCCCCGAGGAGGCCCTCGAGAGCGAGCTGGCCTGACCCCGGACGGCCGGCTGCCCGATCTGCCGGCTCGGTCCGTGCGTGCGACCATCGGCGACGTGGTCACCGCTCTCGCCCTGCTCGCCGTCACAGCGGTCCTGTTCGCCGCTGCCGCCCTCGCGACCCGCGAGGAGCCCCTGCTGAGCGACGCCCCGCCGGACTCGGCTGACCTCGGTCTGCCCGACGGCCCGCTTGCCCCGGAGCACGTCGCCGCCGTGCGCTTCCCGACCACGGTGCGGGGCTACAGGATGAGCGAGGTCGACCACGTCCTCGAGCGCCTGGCCGAGTCGCTGCGCGAGCGCGACGAGCGGATCGCGGCCCTCGAGAAGCGGACGGCCTCGGCGTGACGGCGACCCTCGTCCTGCGCGTGGACGTCGATGCACCCGTCGCGCAGACCTGGGCCGGAGCGGTCGACTGGGCCGGCCAGGGCGAGTGGATGCTCGGCACGTCCGTCACCCCGACGGCCCGCGGGGGCCAGGGCGTGGGCGGAGGCATCTCGGCCTTCACGGGGATCGGCCGCCTGGGCTTCACCGACACGATGACCATCACCCGGTGGGAGCCGCCCCGCCGCTGCCACGTCCTGCACACCGGACGCCTCGTCAAGGGGACCGGAGCGTTCGAGGTCGAGCCGGGGGGCGAGGGCCGGTCGGTGTTCGTGTGGCGTGAGGACCTCGAGCTGCCGCTCGGCCCGCTCGGCCGGCTGGGGTGGAGGATCGGCCGGCCGGTGTTCGCCTACGGGGTGCGGCTGTCGCTGAAGCGCTTCGCCCGCTGGGTCGAGGCCGGGCGACCCAGCGGCACCGCCGCCGCCTGACGCGTCTCCCTGCCGTACGCCCTCAGCCCGTGGGGACGTCAGCCCGTGGGGAGCATCCACAGCATCAGGGTGCTGTGGATGTCCCCCCACCCCGACGCGGGTCCGGGGTCAGCGACCGGAGAAGACCGGCACCTGCTTGGCGAGGAACGAGCGCACCGCGCCGGCGTGGTCCTCGGTGGCGCCGGCCCGCGTCTGCAGCTCGTCCTCCTTGGCCAGCGCCTGCTCCAGGGTGGCGCCGGAGGCGTACGCCACGGACTCCTTGATGCACGAGTAGGCGGCGGTGGGGCCGGCCGCGAGCCGGGTGGCGAGCTCCAGGGCGGTGGGCAGCACCTGCTCGGGGGCGACGGCCGCGTTGAGCAGACCCATCTCCAAGGCCTGCTCGGCGGTGAACGGCTCGGCGAGCAGGAGCATCGCCGTGGCCCGACCGGCACCGACCAGCCGGGGGAGCGACCAGGAGAGCCCGGAGTCGGCGGTCAGCCCGATCCCGGCGAAGGCGGTCGTGTAGCGGGAACCGGCGGCGCCGATCCGCAGGTCGAGCGCGCAGGCGAGCCCGAGGCCGGCACCGGCAGCCGTCCCGTTCACCGCGGCGATCGTCGGCTTGCCGAGGCGGGCCAGCATGGTCACGAGGGGGTTGTAGTGGTCGCGGACCGTCCGCAGCGGAGCGCTGTCACCGGCCTCGAGCAGTGCAGCGTGCTCACGGAGGTCCTGCCCCACGCAGAAGGCGCGTCCGGAGCCGGTCAGCACGAGCGCGCGCACCCCCGCGTCGTCCCGGACGGACGTCACCGCCTCGAGCAGCGCGAGCTTCATCTCGACGGTGAGGGCGTTCATGCCCTCGGGGCGGTTGAGCGTGATCACGGCGACGTCGCCGGTGCGCTCCAGCAGGACGGTCTCGGGCATGGGAGGCACCTTCGGTGGCAGTGGTGAGCAGGGCGTCGCCAGCGCCCCGGCACCTCGCCGCGGCCCAGCGGTCCGAGGATGGCACGCCGAGGCGCGGGCCCGTCGGGCGTGCCGGGGTCCTGCTTCGTGCCGAGCCGCTGATGCGGGACAATGGTGTGCAGCACATGCGCGCGGCTCCGTTCCGGAGCCGCGGCGAACACGACGGGGAGGTTGGTCCATGGCGGCCATGAAGCCGCGGACAGGTGACGGTCCGCTTGAGGTCACCAAGGAGGGTCGCGGCTACGTCATGCGCGTGCCGCTCGAGGGTGGCGGCCGACTCGTCGTCGAGCTCAACGCCGAAGAGGTCGAGGCGCTGGGCAACGCTCTCCAAGGCGTGCTGGCCTAGCGTGCCCCTGCCCGGCGTCGCTCTTCCGCGCGTCCTGCTCGTGCCCGAGCGGCCCGGGGGCGAGCTGCTGGCCCTTCCGGTGCAGCCGGCAACCGGTGGCGAGCCGGTCGAGCCGTCCGGTCTCGACCCGGCGGCCCCGGGGCCGCGCCCGGCCGGACAGACGGCGGCTGAGCCCGTCGACGGGCTCGACCTCGCCCTCCTGATCCAGCAGGAGTCCTTCG